>JBKGHK010001413.1:0-1278 GCA_046520375.1 Pyxidicoccus sp. 3LFB2 | reverse complement strand
TGCTCCACAACTGCGCCCTGCTCATGTCCGCACCAGGGTCGAGACAGAGCCAAGGTTCCTTCCATTCTCAGCCACACGGGTAGGCCCCTTTCCCCAGGCCGCCGCACCAGCGGAATGACCGTTCCTTCCGCCCGTGTCCGCGCCGCAGGACGGGCCTGGGGGCTCACGGCTGAGGTGGAGGTCGCGGGTGTTGGTCTTCGTAACTCGGTCCGGCGTCACGCGTGTCGCGGGAGCCAGCAACAGCTCCTCGGTCCGAAAGTGCCTCGAACGGAGGGATAGAGAGCGTCGAAGCACCGGTCGGCGGCAGGTGCAGTGCCAGGGCTTGCGGAGTGCAGACTCGCCGGGCCCGGAGCGCCCACCGCCTCGCTGGCGGTGGGCCTTCCGAGTCGACTCAGTACACGCGCGTCGCCTTCTTCGCCCACGGGCTCTGCTTGTAGTGCTGGTGCAGGTAGCGGAAGGCCTCCCTGGCTTCCTCCGTGCCCTGGCGGCAGCCGCGCTTGCTGGCGCGCACCACGCGGAAGAGCGCCTTCGGTGAGCGCGGGTCCTCGGGGTGCGCCTTGGCCCAGTCCAGCGCCACGCGCGCGAAGTACGGCACCGAGTCCCCCGCCTCGATGAGCGCCTTCCACTCGGCGGCCGCGGCCTTCTGCTCCGCTTCGCTCGCGAAGGCGAAGGGCTGCACGGCCTCACCCGGCGTGGGCGCGCACCACCAGTTGCGTGCGTAGGACGAGTCCGTCGCCAGGTCGAGCTTCGGGTCGTCGGTCGCCAGCCGCGTCCCGCCTTCCAGCCGCGCCGACACCGTGGGCAGCCCCATGAGCAACACCTGCGCCTCGAACCGGCGCTCCTCGGGCGTCGGCTTCGCGTCGATGGCGAGCAGCTCCGCCTTCGCGGTGGGCTCCGTCCCGGCGAGCGACTTCGCCATGGCCCGCAGCGTCGCGTCGTCACCCACCACGGTGGCCCGGGCGAAGGCCGTCCAGCCCACCCACCGGCGCAAGGCTGGCGTCAGCGCGTCGCTCGCCGCCAGCTCGGCCATCCGCCGCGCCGTCACCCGGGGCTCCAGGACGGGCAGCACCTCTGGACCGAAGGACGCCGGCCGCTGGTCGAGTGGCAGGTCCACCGCGTCGCTGTAGCTGTCTCCGGACTCAATCCCCGCGAGGCGGCGCGTCGAGTTGCGGAACAGCTCCTCCCAGCTGCGGGCCATGGCGAAGCGCTCCTCGCGCAGCAGGTTGTCCGTGGAGACCTGGTCCCGGGTCAGCTCCAGCGGCACCGCCGCGAGCCGCG
>JBKGHK010001412.1:0-1279 GCA_046520375.1 Pyxidicoccus sp. 3LFB2 | reverse complement strand
CTGCGCAAGGCCATGGAGCGGGGCCTGAGCGGCACGCCCGGGGTGACGGCGCTTCCTGGCGGCGGCTTTCGCGTCGAGCGGATGAGCGCCTTCGTGCAGGCGCCGCCCATGGCGACGGCGGGCACGGTGTCCATGGCGAAGCCGCATGCCTTCGTGGCCATGCCCTTCGCGCCCGAGCTGGAGGACACCTACCACTACGGCATCCAGGGCCCGGTGAAGTCGGCGGGCCTGCTGTGCGAGCGCGTGGACCAGGCCGTGTTCGACGGCCCCATCATCCAGCGCATCAAGGAGCGCATCGACACGGCGAAGGTCGTCATCGCCGACCTGTCCATGGCGAACCCCAACGTGTACCTGGAAGTGGGCTACGCCTGGGGCAAGGGGCGGCCCACCATCATGCTGGTGCGCGACGTGAGGGAGCTGCGCTTCGACGTCGCGTCCTACCGCTGCATCGTCTACCGGAACATCCGCGAGCTGGAGACGCTGCTGGAGCGCGAGCTGGCCCGGCTGGGCTGAGGCCCGTCACCAGCCGCGCGCGGCCACGGCCCACGTCGCGTGCGGCGCGCCACCGCGCAGCACGTGCAGCCGCTCGTGCAGGTTGACGGAGGCGCAGACGTGGTTGGGCACCACGCGCACGCGCTCTCCCACGCGGGGGCGCCACGGCGTGCCGGTGAGGTCCAGCAGGCCGTGCTCCTCGGACAGGCCGCGCACCACCACCTCGGGCCGCTCCAGCAGGGCGCCGTAGCCTCCGGCGGGGTCCATGCCTTCCTCCTTGGCCAGCGCCTTGGAGCCCGCGTCGATGACGGCCTGCCCCGGCACGGCGGTGCTGACCACGGTGGCGAGCACGGAGTAGGCACACTCGCTCCAGGCGCACGCGCCCACGAAGGCGGAGTTGCGGTCATTGAGCACGTTGATGCCGGGGCGGATTTCGGTGAGCCCGGCCACCTCGTGCGAGCGCCACAGCGTGGGCGTGGAGCCGCCGCTGACCGTCTCGGGCTTCAGGCCCGCGGCGGCCAGCGCCTGCACGAAGGCGCCCAGGCGTGACGTCTGCTCGCGCAGCGCGGGGCCCTGCTCGGCCAGGGGCGCGCGCACGTGGCCCGGGTAGAAGATGATGCCCCGGTACTCCACGCCGCGCGTGGAGATGATGGCGCGGGCGAGCGCCATGGCTTCCATCGGCGACTGCACGCCCACGCGGCGCATGCCCATGTCCAGCTCCACCAGCACGCCCACGGTGCGGCCGGCTTCATGCGCGGCGCGGCCCAGGCCTTCCAGCGCCTCGGCC
>JBKGHK010001411.1:0-1281 GCA_046520375.1 Pyxidicoccus sp. 3LFB2 | reverse complement strand
TCAAGTCGAACTTGGCCACCCGGCTGCCACCCTCGATGCCGCGCAGGCTCAACCCTGGCAACTGCAGGGCACTGGTGGGGGTGTTCTGCACCGCGAGCATGACCTGGAAGAGGGGCGAGTAGCTCAGGCTGCGCTCCGGGCGCAGCTCCTCCACGAGCTTCTCGAAGGGCACGTCCTGGTGCTCATAGGCGCCCAAGGTGGTCTGCTTCACCTGCGCCAGCAGCTCGGCGAAGGAGGCGCGCGAGTCAATGCGGGAGCGAAGGGCAAGGGTATTGACGAAGAAGCCGATGAGGCCTTCGGTTTCTGCGCGGTTGCGGCCGGCGATGGGGGCGCCGACGACGACGTCGTCCTGGCCCGAGTAGCGCGAGAGCAGCAGCTGGAAGCCCGCCAGCAGCGTCATGAAGGGCGTGGTGCCCTGGCGCTGGCAGAAGGCCAGCAACTCATCCGAGACGGCGCGCGAGAAGGAGACGGGGACGGACGCGCCGCGGTGGGACTGGACGGCGGGGCGGGGCGTATGGGTGGGCAGCTCCAGCAGGGCCGGCGCGCCGGAGAGCTGCTGGCGCCAGTAGCCCAGCTGGGCCTGAAGCACGTCCCCCTGCAACCAGCTGCGCTGCCAGGCCGCGTAGTCGGCGTACTGCACCGCCAGCGGTGGGAGGTGGGGCTGGGTGCCGGTGGTCCGCGCAGCGTAGAACGCAGCCAGTTCGCGCACGAGCACACCGGAGGACCAGGCGTCGGACACGATGTGGTGCATCGTCACCAGCAGCACGTGAGACGTCGGCTCCAGGCGCAAGAGGCTGGCACGCACCAGCGGGCCCGTTGCCAGATCGAAGGGGCGCAGGGCGTCTTCGGTGACCAGGAGCCGAGCCCGGGCCTCACGCTCATCGGTCGGCAGCGCGCTCAGGTCCACCACTGGCAGCGAGAAGTCCGCGGCCGGGTGGATGACCTGGACGGGCTCTCCGTCCTGCACTGCGAAGGTGGTGCGCAGCGATTCGTGGCGCTCGATGAGCGCACGCAGGCTGGACTCCAGGGCCGTCACGTCCAGCGCCCCGGCGACTCGCAGGGCAGTGGGAATGTTGTAGGCGGGGGAGCCCGGCTGAAGCTGGTCGATGAGCCACAGCCGCTGCTGGGCGAAGGAGAGCGGCAGCGCGCCGGTGCGGGGAACAGGGCGCACCGCAGGCGCCTGGAGCGCGGAGTGGAGGTGCGCGGAGTCGATACGCCGGGCGAGCGCGGCCAGGGTGGGCGCCTCGAAGACGGCGCGCAGGGGCAGCTCGGCGCCGAAGC
>JBKGHK010001410.1:0-1281 GCA_046520375.1 Pyxidicoccus sp. 3LFB2 | reverse complement strand
GAGCATCAGTCCCAGCAGCAGCGTTGACATGTCCCAAGCCCTTGAAGTGGCGCCCCTGTGAAACCACCCTCGCACGCCCGTCCGACGACTGTCCATGTGGGCCGCGTGACACGCTCGTGAGTCGGAATCGACCACGGACCACGGGCATGCAGCCATTGAGCATGGCTTCCCTGCAACAAGCCAACTCAACGGAGCGCGTGTCTCTCAGTAATTCAGACAATCTCAGACTTCCCAAGAGCTTGATGCCACGGGGCTTCGACTACGGCCCGCCCTCGCGACAGGGCCCCGGGTCGACATTCGGATAC
Source organism: Pyxidicoccus sp. 3LFB2 (assembly GCA_046520375.1). GTDB lineage: Bacteria > Myxococcota > Myxococcia > Myxococcales > Myxococcaceae > Myxococcus. Next base: position 976 of record JBKGHK010001410.1, on the reverse strand, counting down.
CACCGCACGTTGTGCGTGTATGGCGTCGCCCCCAGATACGCGATGTCCTCGCCCTGTGCTGGGAGCTTGAAGGCCTGCCGCGATGTCTCCCCTGAATACAAATCCGCAAGTGTCAGCTCGAGGGTGTTCTCTCGCTTCGACACCGCGGCCATCCACCAGCTCTGACGCAATCCTCCGGACCCGGTGATGGTCATCAGGACGCGCCCGTGGATGTCCCGCCTGAAGGCAAGGACATACGGCTTTCGCTCGCAGGGATCCCACAACGTCCTGGGAATGCCGTCGTCGTTATCCAGCTTCATCAACGCCCACTCGGCAGGCATCGCCGAGAGCAGCGCGAGCGACTCCCCATCCAACGAGTACTGCCCGAGCGGAGGCCTGCGATAGGCATCCCTGGATGGCTCGATGCCCGTGAAGAGGGACCTCTCCATCACTCCGCTCAGGGGCTCTCGGGCCACGTCGAGCAGCTCGCCAGTGACCGGTACCGCGCCCGTCTGCGCGAAGCGCTTGTTGTCGAACTGGAACCGGCCTCGATAGACCGTCAGCGCCTCGTCAGTCCCCAGCGCGATGACGAACAGGTTCTTCTTTGTCTCGACACGGACCCTGACCCCATCGACATAAGCCGAGCCGTGGGCGACGAGGCACTGGGCCGCATCATTCAAGATGCAGGTGAACGAAAACAATCGCATGGGCGGCGTCTTCAGGCTGGCCACTGCGTTCAGGTGGCGCACGAAGAAGAGCGCGCCCAGCTCCTTCCGCAGCGCGGCGTCCTCCGGGGCCAGCATGGAAGCGCGCAGCGCGCTCTCCTCGCGCTGCTCCAGCGTGCGCCGGGGGTTGCGCGCCTCGGCCTTGAGCTTCTCCAGCGAGGGCTTCTGCGGCCCCAACGTTGACGCCAGCGCGTGGCCCTCCGCGTCTCCACAGCGCACCGCTTGCCACTCGCCCTGCCCGGCTCCCTGCGCGATGCACTCCGTGCCGAACG
>JBKGHK010000140.1:0-18054 GCA_046520375.1 Pyxidicoccus sp. 3LFB2 | reverse complement strand
GGCGCCGGTGCCGGCGAGCGACGAGGCTCGGCCGGCCACGGTGGTGGCGCTGGCGCCCGGGGATGTGCCGCCGGAGCCGGAGGTGGAGAACCCGCCTGTGCAGGAGAATGACGCCATCCAGCCCGAGCTGCCGCAGACGCCGCGGTGGCGGCTGGAGAAGACGATGCACATCACCGCGCTGCTGGGACGGGATGTGGAGCGGCTGGAGCGTGAGCGCGAGATTGCCGAGGCGCGGGGGGATGAGCGGCGGAGTGCGCAGCTCGACACGCTGCTGCGTCGCAACCGGGTCCGGCTGGATGAGCTGCGTGAGGAGCTCCGGGTGCTGGGCGAGGCGGCGAAGGAAGAGACCTCCGTCGAATGAGGGCCGGGCCCGCGTCGCCGCGAGCCCGGGAGCTGGCTGAGTGGAAGGGCGGTGGAGTGAGGTCCGTGTCGCCGCGCGCTTCCGTCCCCTCCGAGAACAGCGACGATGGCGTCCGGCCGAGGAATGCGTTGCAGCGGGCTCCAGTGCTGCCCGGGGAAAGGGACGATGGAGTGAGGTCCGCGTTGCGGCGCGCTCCTGAACTGTCCGAGGGAAGAGACGATGGAGCGAGGTCCTCGTTGCGGCGCGCTTCAGCCCCATCCGAGAGACGGGGTAATGGAATCAGGCCCGAGCCCATGTCGCCGCGAGCCCGGGTCCTCTCCCAGAGACAGGCCGGTGCCCTCGGGTCCGGTTTGCCGTGCGCCTCGGGCTTCTCCGAGAGGGCGGAGCGAGGCTCGCTACCAGGTGCACGGGCGCAACGGGCCCTCTGCCTGTCAGTCGCGCTGGTCTCGCTGCTCGCCTGCCAACCGGTGACGGAGGAGTCACTTGTCTCCCCGGTGCGCACGGACTCGCGCGCTGTCGTGGTGGGCTCGGATGCGCCGGAGGACACCGCCGCGGTGGCGCTCATCGCTCGACGCACCCGATGCAATGGCGAGCCGCCGGTGCTGCTCTGCTCCGGCGCGCTCATCGCGCCCGACGTGGTGCTTACGGCGGCGCACTGTCTGGCCATCTTCGGGCCGGAGGGGCCGCACGAGGTGTACCTCGGCCAGACGTTGCTGCCCCAGCCGGAGCCCGCGCCCCGGGGCCGCTTCGCCCGTGTGTCCCGCGCGCTCGTCCATCCGGACTACGACGCCAGGACCCATGCGTACGACGCCGCGCTGCTCCGGCTCGCGGCTCCGGTGGATGTGACACCCTTCGCCCTGCCCGGGGCTCCGGGCGCCATGCCCACCGCCGGTGCCTCGGTGCGGGTGGTGGGCTACGGAGAAACGAAGGACGCCGACGCGCCCTCCGGTCGCCGGAGGCAGGGCACGCTGACGGTGACCCGGGTGGAGCCCGCGGCCTTCCGCGCCAGCCCTTCGCCAAGCATGAGCTGCGTGGGGGACAGCGGCGGGCCAGTGCTCCTCCGCGACAACGGCGGCCGCGAGGTGCTGGTGGGGCTCACGGCGAGCGGCGACGTCGCCTGCCGGGACGAAGCGCTCAACGTGCGCGTGGACGCGCTGCTCGACGGCTTCATCCGCCCGTTCCTCGCTGAGCCGGCCGGGTCCGTCATTCCCACGCTGCCGCCGGACGCGCTCTGCCGCTCCACCTGCACCCGTGACGCCGAGTGTCCCTCAGGGCTCACCTGTGTCTCGGTGGAGGGCGCACCGGCCCGGTGCCTGCTGCCCGCGCTCCAGGAGGGAGACTACGGCGCGAGCTGCACGGACGATGCTTCCTGCGGCACCGGTGGACTGTGCGCGCGGCTGGAACCCGAGGGCTCGGACGCGTGCCGCTGCTTCACTCCGTGCATGGCGCCGCCGCCGGACCCTGAGCCCGTTGACCCTGACAGCCCTCCTGCCGTGACGGATGCAGGAGGCTGTGCGGGCGCACCGGGCGCGTTGCTCCTCGGCCTGCTGTCATGGGCAGGCCTGCTGAAGCCCACGCGTCGGCACCTCCGTCGACGCGTCAGGTGTCACTGAGCGAAGCGGAGGCCAGAGAGACAGTGAGTGTTCGCCGTGCCCCGCCGTGACGGATTCCCGCGTCTCCTCAGGGGGCGCTCTGGCCTTTTCCGGCTTCGGCGCTGCCCCCGCTCAGCGCTGAGCTGTGAGGTGTGCTTCGAGCCGCGCGAGGGTCTGGTTTCCGCCCTCGATGGCGTACTTCGCCGCCTGCTCGCGAGCTTCGACGGTCGGCAAGGTGTGCTGGAGCGTGACACGCGTCTTGCCGCCTTCGTCCTTGAAGGTGACGACGGCTTTGAACAGCACCTCCCCCTCCTTCGAGCCGTGGTCCCACTCGAGCCGCTCGTCGGGGACCACCTTCGTGTAGACGATGTGGTTCGGGAAGTCGGTGCCGTCGGGACCGTGCATCGTGAAGCTCCACGCGCCGCCGGGCCGCACGTCCTTGCTGTAGGTCGTCGTCCGAAACCCGTTCGGCCCCCACCAGTTCGAGATCATCTTCGCGTCCGTGAACGCCTGGAAGACCAGCGCGCGTGGGGCGTTGATCAGCCGGGTCAGTTCAAGCTGCCGCTTCGCGAGCTCATTCAAGTCGAGCGCTGCATTCATGTCTTCTCTCCTGTTCGGGCCTTCTTGGGGGAGGCCCCCTTGCGGGTGCGTTTCGGACGCGGCTGCCCCTGCAGGTCAGCGAGGTAGTCCTCGAGCCTGTCGAAGCTGCCCTCCCAGAACTGTCGGTAGTGTTCGAGCCAGTCGTTGGCGGTCTTCAGCGGCGCTGGCGCCAGACGACACGGTCTCCACTGCGCTTCGCGGCTCCGAGTAATCAGCCCGGCGCGCTCGAGCACCTTGAGGTGCTTCGTCACTGCCGGGAGGCTCATCTCGAACGGCTGTGCGAGCTCGGTGACGGAGGTCTCGCCCTCCGCCAGCCGAGCGAGGATCGCCCGCCGGGTGGGGTCTGCAAGGGCCGCGAAGGTGGCGCTAAGGGGATCGGTCATTTTTGAGTGGTTAACCGATGAGTAAACTAACCGGGTGGTTAAATGCCGTCAAGCACTCGGCAATGGCGAATGCGTCCGGGCGTCAGCGCGGCGGCGACAGGCACGACGCGCGCGGGGAAGAAACGCATCGCGACGTGCATCGCAGGCCCATCCCGCGTGAGGAATTCGCGCGCGCCATTTCGCGCCCCCTCGTGCGGCGAGAAGAGGGGGGCCGCGAAAAGCTCTGGGGGCTCGCTGCATTCGCTCCCGTGTCAGCGGTTCCGAGTGCCTGGCAGCGCCCCATGGGCGGGGCTGCACGGGCAGGCTCCCACTGTCCGCGAACTGCTCACCGTGCCCCGGCTGAGACGAGGAAAGGGAGCGGCCTGCCCGTCTGCTGCTCAGGAGCAGTGGAGCCCCCATCTCCCCGGGGCTGGGCGAACATCTCCGAGAGACAGCACACCGCTTGAGGGGGACCGCACCGAACTGCCTCTGCGAGGTGTCAGGTGTTCTCAGGCGAAGGTTGAAGACCGCGTCGGCCCTGTGTTGACGCGGGCCGTGCCAGACTGGCTCCGCGAGGCGTCAGAGGTTCCCGCGCGCTGCCGTCGCGGCGGCGCTCCCGTCGAGGCTGACCGCACCGGTGGCACGGCCATGCGCGTCGTCAGGAGCACCCGCGCGCCACGGGCGTACCCTCACCCGAGGCCGCCCCTTCAGCCCCGGGCGGCCCCTCGGCGTCACCGTCAGTGCCGGACGGACGTCTTGCGCGCACCCTTGCTCTTGTAGGCCTTGCCCGCCTTGAGCGGCGTCGTGTCACCGCGCCCGGTGGTGCGCTTGGCCGTGCCTTCCTTGCGGTAGGCCGCGGCGGCCGCCGCCGGCAGCGTCTTGCGCCGCGACGTGCTGCTGCCCAGCTCCGGCACCGGCAGCTTCTTGCTCTTCGCCGTCAGGCCCTTCCCTGGAGCGCTGCGCGGGCTGACCGTCCGGTCCGCGAAGTCCGTGCTCCCTGTTGCCCGACGACCGCTCTTCTTCGCCTTGTGGGTGCTCTCTCCCGCGGCTCCGCCCACGTCCGTGGCCTTGAGCGCCATCGTCGTGCCCTTCTTCTTCGCCGCCTTTGCGCGTACCGCTCGAGTCTTCTCTGGCATGAGACCTCCCAGGCAATCAGGTAGGAACGACTCTTCCCGGTTGCCAGGGAGCAGCAGGGCGAGCGGGCCCCAGCGCACATGTCCGCCCGTGCGCCGTTCCATCCTCCGCATCCCCCTCGTACTCAAGGGCAGGACGCCGCTCCCTCAAGGCCCGGGTTGCGCATGCGCGCGCACCGGTGCTCCCATGGCGGCACCGTGCACCGCTCCCTCACGCTGCTCTCTCCGGACTCGGATGCGACACACCGCATCTGCTCCGGCTGTGCACGTGCCGTCCTCCCGAGCCGGGATGAGCGCTGCCCGGAATGCGCGGGTTCGCTGGCGGATGCCCCCCGAGTCTCGCGCGGCTCCGCGCCCCCTCTGCCTCCGCGCCGGCTCACCTGGGCCCAGCGAAGGGCCGTCCTCCGCCCGAGGCTGGCCACGCACTACTCGGTGGGCACCCTCTTCCTCGCCCTGGGCGCGCTGCTGCTGCCGGTGGCGCTCGGCTTCCTCCGCCCGCTGCTGTTGATGACCGGCGTCTTCCTGCTCGTGGGCGTGCTGCTCCGCCGCTCCGGCTGGCCCGGGGCCCTCCGCCGCGAGCAGCGGCGCCGCCTCCAGGTGCTGCGCTGGGGCCTGCCCGCCGCGGCGGTCCTGACGCGGGTGGAGCGCCATGTCCTCCCGAGCCTGGAGGCGGGACGCGTCGCCCAGCTCGACTATGTCTTCCTCGTCCATGGCCAGCCCGTGCGGGGAAGCACCCCGTCGGCCCGCCTCGCGGACGCACGGCGCAGCCCCGGTGAGCCCGTCTGGGCCGTCTACCTGGCCGAGGACCCGGCCCTCAGCGCCCTCTGGCCCCCGCCGGAGTCCTGAAAGACTCCTCGCGGCTGGCCTGGACGTTGCTTTGGCAGGGGGACACGTTCCCTTCCGGGCCGCTTTCCGTGGTCTCCCAGCCACGGGGTGCGGCCCGGCCCCCGCGAGCGCCACCATGTCCCAGCCCCAGTCCGCCCCGTCCGCCTTTCTGTCCGTGCTGCACCGCCATGGCTTGCTGCCCGCGGTGCTGAGCAGCCTCGCCGCAGTGGGGCTGTTGGCCCTGCGGCTGGACTGGAGCGAGCGTGCCAGCTTCGCCTTCCTCTCCTGGAACCTGTTCCTGGCCTGGGTGCCCTATGTCCTGTCCCTGGGGGCCCGCCTGCTGATGGCGCGGGGCCTGGGCCGCGGGTGGCTGCTGGCGCCGCTGGCCCTGGGCTGGCTCGCGCTGTTCCCCAATGCGCCGTACCTCCTCACGGACTTCATCCACCTGCGCCAGCGGCCCGTGGTGCCGCTGTGGTTCGACGCCGCGCTGCTCGCGCTGTTCGCCGCCACCGGGTGGCTGATGGGGCTGCTCTCACTGGAGGTCTGGAAGGAGTGGCTGGAGCAGCGCTGGGGTCGCGCCCGGGCCTGGGGCTTCGTGGCCGCCACGTCCCTGCTGTGCGGCTATGGCATCTACCTGGGCCGCGTGGAGCGGTGGAACAGCTGGGACGTGCTGGCCGAGCCCGGGCGGCTGCTCTCCGCCATGGCGGCCCACCTGCGCGAGCCCGGCGCCTTCCCCCACCTGACGCGCCTCACCCTCCTCTTCGCCGGGCTGGTGCTGCTCTCCTACGCCCTCTTCGAGGTGCTGGTGACGCGGCTGCGCTGCCGCCGTGTGACGCCGTAGCGCCGCGGTCGGTGCGGTGAAGCCGGGCTCCGCCCGTGCGCGAACAAATACCTGGGACGCGCCGCCGTGAGGTGCCTCCTCCCCGTGTATTGGCGCGCACGCGCGAACTCCCTCCCCCGGAGCCCGAATGAAAAGGTCTGAAGCCATTGGCGTTTTCCCTGGTGCGTGGTGGCTCGTCGCCGCCGTGTTGCTGCAGGCGTGCGGGGACACCACCCTCGCCCCGCCCTCCAGCGTGGAGGCCCCCGCGAGGGCCCCGAGCGCGCTGGAGGCGGTGGCGGACTCGGACGACATCGTCACCCGGCTCCAGGCCATCCCCGGGGTCACCGTGCTGGACGAGCGGCCCTCACCCTATGCGGGCACGCGCTTCTTCCGGCTGCTGTTCGAGCAGCCCGCGGACCACCGTCGCCCGCTGGGGGAGCGCTTCCAGATGCGGGTGAACCTGCTGCACCACTCGCTGGACGAGGTCATGGTGCTCCAGGGCGGCGGCTATGGGCTGAGGGACACGCCGTCGCGGGCCGAGCCTACCTTCCTGCTCAACGCCAATCAGCTCTCGGTGGAGCACCGCTTCTTCGGCAACTCACGGCCGGCCTCGAATGACTGGAGGCTGCTCGACATCCGCCAGGCCGCGGGCGACTACCACCGCCTCATCCAGGCCTTCAAGCCGCTGTACACCGAGCGCTGGTTGACGACGGGCGTCAGCAAGGGCGGCATGGCGGCCGTGTACCACCGCTACTTCTACCCGGACGACGTGGACGCCACCGTGCCGTACGTGGCGCCCAACAGCCACGGGCTGGACGACGGGCGCTATGCCCGCTTCGTGGAGCAGGTGGGGGATGCCGACTGCCGCGCGAAGCTCCAGGCCCTCCAGTTGGCCGTGCTGCAGCGCCGCGACGAGATGCTGCCCCTCGTGGAGGCGCTGGGGGACGAGCTGGGCACGGGCTTCGACGTGATTGGCGGAGCGGACCGGGCCCTGGAGTTCGCCGTCGTCGAGGCATCCTTCTACTTCTGGCAGTACTGGGGCACGCCCTACTGCGACACCGTCCCCCCGCCTGAAGCCCCGGCGGCGGACCTCGTCGGCTTCCTGGACACCACCGTCGTGGGCATCGGCTACACCTACGGCGACGTGTGGCTCCTCCCCCAGGCGGCCTACTACTACCAGGCCGCGACACAGCTGGGCTGGACGCGCTTCTCCACGGGCCACCTGGCCGGGCTGCTGCGCTACCCGGGGCAGGACGTGCCCCCGTCGTACCTGGACTTCCCGGTGAGGGAGCGGTTCGACCACGGCCTCATGCGCCGGGTGGAGCACTGGGTGCGCAACCACGGAGAGCGGATGCTCTTCATCTACGGCGAGAATGACCCCTGGTCCTCGGGCGCCTTCTCCGTGCGCGAGTGCAATGACTCGTTCCGCTTCGACCTCCAGGGAGGCGAGCACGGCTCGCGCATCAACCGCCTGCCCCAGGCCGAGCGCATCGAGGCCATGAATCACCTGTACCGGTGGATGTGGTACCCGGCGGCCGACGGGGCCCGCGCCCTGCCGCGTCACGCGGAAGAAGACGTCGAACAGCTGAACGCCGAGCTGGACGCGGAGCTCCGTCAGGAGCGGCGCCTGCGCCTGTAGCCTCCCGAAAAACGCGAGGACACCGCTTCCACCCGCCTTGGGGGCAGGTGGGGGCGGTGTCCCCGGACTTCACCCGCGAGGGGCCCTGGACGTCAGCCGCCGTGAAGCGGAAGGCGCTTCTTGGGTCCACCGCTGTGCTTCACGTTCATCTCGCTTGGCGCCTTCTTGCGGCCCTTGAGCGTCGTCGCACGGCGACGGTTGCTCTTGGGCTCATGCAGCTCGGCGGCGGGGCCCAGCGTCACCCGCTCCAGTGTCTTCTGCCGGCGCAGCGCCGCGGCGTCGTCTCGGGGCAACGTCTTGCGCCCCTTGCTGGCCTGCACGCTGGGCTGGGCCGCGTGCGCATCCACCCGCCGCTTGTTCTTGATACCTGCCACTTTCGTCCGCACGGCCATGATGCCCTCCTTCCGTGGAGAGGTAAGGACGGCGCCCTGGCTTTTCCATCCCCCTCCGGGGGAAGGGCCAGGGGCCATGCCGCGTGCCTGGGTGCTCAGCGGCCGGCGTCTGCCTTGTCGGGAAGAAGCCCCTTCCACGGGCCGCGAGGAGCGGCCGGGCCCGGGGCGGGAGGCGGACTACGTGGAGGAGCGCTTGCCCTTCTTGGGCGGGCGGGTGCCGGTGGTGCTCTCGGGCGGGAAGAGCCAGCCCTCGCTGCCACGCGTGGTGGAGACGTTCGTCGGTGAGGGCTCCACATGCAGGCCCCGGCAGCCCCGGCACCAGGACTGGGGCCGGCGGCCGCTCTTCATGATGCGGTAGCCGAAGTCCTGCTCGGTGGGGCCGACATGGCCGCAGCGGGGGCACTTGCTCAGGGAGGTGACGCCAATCTCCTTGGCCTTCTGCCGGCCATGCTCCACCACCAATGCCAGCGCCGCCGCGAAGCCGATGCGTCCTGCCTCGGCGACGTGGAAGCTCCGGCCGCGCTTGCGATTGCCGCGGCCGAGCACGGGCATCAGGTCCATTCCTCCGAGCAGGTTGCGCTGCTCGAGGACACGCGACGGCGAATTGTCCGGGGTCGAGTGGCTCACGGGACAACTCATACTGGGTCGGTCTGACATGCCCTGCCGCCGAGCCCTGGCTCCCTGGTTGGTCTCCGGGGGAGGACTGAACAAAAGTCCAGCAATGTCGCGGATCTACGCTCTTCCCACCCTGGAAGTGGGGTGGCGCGGGAGGGCCCCCGGCCGGCCGGCTGGCGCCGAAGGGCGGGGCGGGTGCGCAGGTTGTCGGGGGCGAAACGGAGGCCCCCAGCCATGACGCGCCCCACCAATGAGACGGAGTTGATGCAGCGCCGCGTACAGCGGCACGAGTCCCACACCCGCTCCACCTACGCGGCCTTCATCCGACACTTGTGCGAGGTGGGGAAGCTGGAGCCGGCCCTGGCCGAGTGCGCGGCGGTGGCGGCGCTGAGCGCGCTGGAGCGGCGCATCCTCCCGGGCGAGGCGAAGGATTTGGAGGCCCAGCTGCCGCGCCGGCTGGTGGAGTTCCTGCCCCCGCTGGAGCAGCGCCCTCAGCGGCCGAGGCGCTTCGGGAAGGAGGAGTTCCTCCAGACGGTGGCGGACGATTTGGAGCGGCCGGTGGAACAGATGGAGCCCCTGGTGCGGGCGGTGTTCCGGGCCATGCGGGACCTCATCTCCGAGGGCGAGGCGGAGGACGTCGCCAGCAACCTGCCTCCGGACCTGCAGGCGCTGTGGAGACTCACGCAGTAGGCCGGAGCCGCGGAACCCTACATGTCGGACCCCGCCGCTAGCGTCCTCCTTCACGGGTTGGAAGGGGAAGGGGCGGCGGGACGATGCGGTACGACCGGACGGTCATCGGCTACCACGGATGCGACGTGGAGACCGCGGAGCGGGTGCTTCGCGGGGACGGGTTCCGGGCCAGTGTGAATGGGTATGACTGGCTCGGGCACGGCGTCTACTTCTGGGAGTACGGACCGGACCGGGCCTGGCGCTTCGCGCTGGAGCAGCAGCGGCGGGGGCTGGTGCGGCGCCCCGCCGTGGTGGGAGCCGTGCTGCAACTGGGGCGCTGCTTCGACTTGATGGATACGCGGTTCACCGCGGAGCTGGCGGACTCGTTTCCCTCGTTCGAGGCTTGGCTGGCGGGGAAGGGTCTGCCCATGCCCGCCAACCGCGGCCGCACGCCGGATCAGAAGCTCCGTTATCTGGACTGCTCGGTGCTGAACTGGTTCCTGAGCGAAGGCGATTCGCGGGGGAAGGGGTACGACAGCGTGCGTGGGGGCTTCACCGAAGGGGAGCCCGTCTATGCCGGCGCTGGCATCCATCGCGAGAGCCACATCCAGCTCTCCATCCGAAATCCCGCCTGCATCGTAGGAGTGTTCCGACCTGTGGAGGCTCCGGACCACCCTGACCCGGGGATCTTTACGGCAGGCGAGAAGAGCGCAGCAGGTACGTGACAACCTCAGGGGTTGTGTGCATCATTGACTACCTTGGAGGATGAGCAGGAGGAACGCCATGCCCTCGAAACGCCCCAACTACTTCTCGATGCACGACGACGATGAGTTCAAGGTGCTCAGAGAAATCACCCAGAGCCTGAAGACGATGACGCCGGAGGAGTTCCACGACTCACTCGTCAGGGCGGGAATGATCACGAAGGCCGGACGGCTCACGAAGCCCTTCCGTGAACTCTATGAGCAGGACATGGCCATCATCGAGGCTTCGAACGCACGCGACGCCGCCCTGCAGGGCCATGGGGCCGCTACGTCCGAGAGTTCGCCTGCCGTCCCCGCGCACGACGCTCGGGGGCAGGCACGTGGGCCCTCCCGGCCCCAGCCCGGCAGCCGCAACAAGGGCGGGACTCCCGCACCTCGGCGACAAGCCGCCAGCTCCCCACGGAAGACCTCGGCGCCCAGGGCGAAGGCCGTAGCGACCGGCCAGGAGACGCCGCAGACTCGGAAGAAGACCGCGGCGCCTCGCCAGAAGACCGAGGTACGCCGAGCCAGGACCGTGCCGACCGGACGGAAGACCGCCTCCCACCGTGCACCCGGCGTGGGGCGGCAGCGCAAACCCGTTCGCTAGTTCGCGCTGTCCGGGCCCCTCACTCCGCCGCTAGTCCGCGCCGTCCGGGCCGAGCAGTCCACCGCCGCCGCCATCCGAGGAGGGGAACACGGGCGTGCCGCCAGGCAGGCTCGGGTCATGCGGCAGGCTGCCGCGCGGGCTGCGCAGGTAGACGAAGGGCGTGGCGAACAGGAAGTTGGACACGCGGGAGGTGTAGATGTCCGCGTAGCGCTCCATCTGCCGCGCCAGGTGGCTCTTGTCATTGCCCGCGCGGGTGAGCAGGCCCCAGAGCGGGTTGGACAGCTCGGTGGCGGCGCGTGCCATGGGCCCCAGCTCCGCGTCCAGCGCCTCCAGCTCGGCGCGCAGCTCGGCGAGCCGGGCCACCAGCTCCGCGTCGGAGGGGCTGTCGGTGCGCGGGCCGTACTGGAAGCGGCGGCGCTGCTGCTCCAGCCGGAGCTGGCAGCTCTCCGCCTCCAGCCGCTCCTTGTGCACCATGCGCTCGCCCAGCCGGGCCTCGGTGGCGCGGAAGCCGGCGATGGCGCGCACCTCGTCCTCCAGCTCGCGGAGGATGAGCGCCGTGCGCCAGCGCAGCACGTCCTTCGTCACGTGCACGTCGCCGAACATGTGGTCGCCCACGTACAGAATCTGGTCTCCGCTCACGCCCAGGTGCCGCTCCAGCTCCACCGCGCTGCCGCCGAAGTAGGGCGTGCCCGGCTTGAGCGGCCCCGAGTGCTGCCGCAGCAGGGCCTCACCCCCACGGGCCTCCACCACCTCGTAGAGCGCCGAGCGCGTGGTGAAGAACTCCGGCTTGCGCGCGGACACAATCACCACGTCGAACAGCTGCCGCCACGTCATGCCCTCGGGCAGGTGCCTGTCGAAGGCGAAGTGCATCATGGGCTCGGTGTAGGCCCACTCGCTGTTGGTAATCAGCAGCAGCTTCTTGCCGGCATTGCGCTGGTCCAGCAGCGCCAGCGGCGTCTCCGGGTCGTCGAGGACGTAGCGCTCGGGGTCGGCGATGATTTCCGCCTTCAGCCGCCCCTGCATGTGCGTGGCGTCCAGGTTCTTCCGCACGTGCTCGTAGAGGTCCGTGTAGCCCATGGGCGTGGAGCCCGGGAGCTGGCCGGCATCCAGCCGGTCCACCAGCTGCGCGAAGATGCACGCCTCGGACAGCGAGAAGAGCGTGTTGAGGAACACCCAGCGCCGCTCGTGCAAGTCGATGAGGGTGCTGGCGTACTCGTCGCGCTGGGCCTCGAAGTCCATGGGCCGGGTGCCATGGAGGGCCTTCTTCACGATGCCGAAGCGGTTGGCCTTGAGGAGGTTGCCCTTCTCCGTGTCGATGATGAGGCCGCGGATGGCGAGCCCCGGGTCGAACGTCAAATCCCCCACCGGCCAGCCCTGCTCCACGAGCCGGTCCCGGATGTACTCGTACGCGCGGCGCTCCCACGCTTCCACCCGGTAGTGGATGAGCGTGTAGTCCATGTCGTAGCCGACGGCCTTGATGCCGCGCAGGTTGAGGGTGCGGTTGCAGAACAGGCCCCGCTCGGGCGGGGGACCGGAAAAGTGCGTGCGCATAGACTCCCTGGCTTTGCCCCGGCTGGGGGCAAAAGTCGATGCCCACGTGGAGCCTCGTCAGGTGGAGGGCAGATGTCCCGGCCCTCCGTCAGGCCCGGAGGACGAAAAAAGCGACCGGGAGGGTTGCCGGGCCGCGGGGGCATTCCTAGGGTGCGAGGCCCTTCTGGGGGAGCCCCATGGCTGGAGTCTCACGCCGAATCGCCATCAGCGCCGTCGTGCTGTCCGTGCTGGTGGGGACCGCCGTCGGTGCTGCCGGCTACACCTTCGTCTATGCGAAGGGCGCCTCGTACCTCACCGACGACCCGAGCGCCTGCGCCAACTGCCATGTGATGAACGAGCAGTACGCGGGCTGGATGAAGGCGAGCCACCACAACGTGGCCGTGTGCAACGACTGCCACACCCCGCACAACTTCTTCGGGAAGTACTACACCAAGGCGCTCAACGGCTGGCATCACTCGGTGGCCTTCACCTCCCAGGACTTCCACGAGCCCATCCACATCGGCGAGCGGAGCCTGCAGGTGACGGAGGCGGCGTGCCGCTCGTGCCACCAGGACATCGTCCACGCCATTGAACCCGGGCTCCTGGTGCGGGTGTCGGCGGAAGGCTCGGGGGGCTCCCGGAAGGACGCCGACCGGCATGGCACCCTGCACCCGCCGCCGGAGGACGGGACGATGAGCTGCGTGCGCTGCCACCGCTCGGTGGGCCACCTGGAGCTGGACTGAACCCCTCTTGAAGGAACCCTCGCTTATGGCGAACCCGAATGGGCCCGTGAAGCGCCGTGGACTGCTGCTGCTGGTGGCCGTCGGCGTGGTGTCCGCCCTGGCCGCCGCCGCCGCGGTGGCGCTGGCCACCAACATCTTCGAGCGCAAGCAGGAGGCGCGGCACCCGTTCTTCCGCGTGGTGGAGCTCACCGACGACACGGCGGACCCCGCCGTGTGGGGCAAGAACTTCCCGCTCCAGTACGACATGTACCTGCGCACCGTGGACCAGACACGCACGCGGTACGGCGGCAGCGAGGCGGTGCCGCACGCGCCCACGAAGTCGGACCCGCGCTCGGTGGTGGCCCAGAGCCGGCTGGAGGAGGACCCGCGCCTGAAGACGATGTGGGCCGGCTACGCCTTCAGCAAGGACTTCCGCGAGGAGCGCGGCCACGCGTACATGCTGACGGACCAGACCTTCACCGAGCGCCAGCAGGTGACGCAGCAGCCGGGCGCGTGCCTGCACTGCCACGCGAGCTCCTATACCGCCTACAAGAAGCTGGGCAACGGCGACATCTTCAAGGGCTTCGACGCCATCAACCACATGCCGTACTTCGAGGCGCGCAAGCAGGTGGAGCACCCGGTGGCGTGCATCGACTGCCACGACAGCCAGACGCTGCAGCTGCGGGTGACGAAGCCGGCCTTCATGCTGGGCATGCAGCGCATGAAGGCCGCGCAGGGCGTCCTGGACTACGACGTCAACCGCGACGCCACGCGCCAGGAGATGCGCAGCTACGTCTGCGGCCAGTGCCACGTGGAGTACTACTTCAAGGGCCCGGAGAAGACGCTCACCTTCCCGTGGGACAAGGGCCTGAAGATTGAGAACATCCTCGCGTACTACGACGAGAACCCGCACAAGGACTGGACGCACGCGGACACGGGCGCGCCGGTGCTCAAGGCGCAGCACCCCGAGTTCGAGATGTGGAACCAGGGTGTGCACGCGCGCTCGGGCGTGTCGTGCTCGGACTGCCACATGCCCTACACGCGGGTGGGGGCGCAGAAGATTTCCGACCACCACGTGCGCAGCCCGCTGCTCAACATCAACCGCGCATGCCAGACGTGCCACCACTTCTCCGAGGATGAGCTGCGCGCCCGCGCCGAGGCGCTCCAGGAGCGCACCTTCCAGCTGCGCAACCAGGGGCTGGATGCGCTGATGGGGCTCGTCACGGACCTGAAGGCCGCGAAGGCCGCGGGGAAGACGGACCAGGACCTGGCCGGGGTGTACGCGCTGCAGCGGCGCGGCCAGTTCATGCTCGACTTCATCGAGGCGGAGAACTCCATGGGCTTCCATGCGCCGGAGGAGGCCGCCCGCATCCTGGGGCAGGCCACCAACCTGCTGCGCCAGGCGCAGATTCTCGTGAGAGACCCCAACTTCAAGCCTGAGATTCCCGACGCGCCGCACCCCGGTGCGGGAGACGCCCACGCCGGCCCGGGCGCGCGCGGGAAGGACGGTGGGCAGTCCCACGGGTGGGGCGGGTGGCGCCGGTGGTGGCAGCGCAGGTGGCGCCAGCGGTGCGGCCGGAGGCGCCAGCGGG
Organism: Pyxidicoccus sp. 3LFB2; assembly: GCA_046520375.1. Classification (GTDB taxonomy): domain Bacteria; phylum Myxococcota; class Myxococcia; order Myxococcales; family Myxococcaceae; genus Myxococcus. The sequence continues at coordinate 3,855 of JBKGHK010000140.1, read as the reverse complement.
AGTGGTGCAGCCGGAGGCGCGAACGGTGCGGCCGGAGGCGCCCAGCGGGAGTGGTGCAGCCGGAGGCAACGGGGGCGGCGCGGGCAGCCCGGCGCACTGAGGACCGTGCACGAGCCTTCCCCGGGCCTGAATGTCCGGGTTCGCCCGTCCGTTGGAAAGGTGCGATACAGAAAGCGCGCCGGCCGGGTCGCCAGGGAAGGGTGCATGCGGATGCTGTGGAACCCGAGGGCCTTCGTGGCCGGAGCGCTGGTGCTCGTCGCCAGCGCGTCCCACGCGGAAGAGAAGTGGGAGACGGTGGCGGAGAAGCCGTACCTCGTGAAGGTGCGGCCCCGGCCGGGCACCCAGGCCAAGGACGTCTGGGCGGAAGGCGAGCTCGCCGCCAATGCTTCTGACGTGCAGGCGGTGCTGATGGACGTGGACTCGTACCGGCAATGGATGCCGTACGTGAAGGAGTCGCGCGTCATCAAGGAACTGCCGGATGGCTCGCGCCTGACGTACACGAAGCTGGGGCTGCCCGTGGTGGCCTCGCGCGACTACGTGTGCCAGGTGGTGCAGGAGTCGAAGCTGGCCGAGGACGGCACTGGCGTCTACGCCCAGCGCTGGTGGGCACAGCCGGACGCCATCCCCGAGCGCCGCGACACGGTGCGGCTGCGCCTCAACGAGGGCAGCTGGCGCGTGGAGCCTCGTGGTGAGGGGAAGGCCCACGCCGTCTACAAGTTCACCGTGGACCCCGCGGGCTCCATCCCTGGCTTCCTGGCCAGCATGGGGCAGAAGGACGGCGTGGTGGACACGTTCCGCGCAGTGGAGAAGCGCGCCCGGCAGCACGCGGAGGCGCAGCGGAAGAAGTGACCCGCACGGGCGCGGGTTCCGCCTGGCCGCCTGAGCGGCGGGCGTGGAAGGAACGTTCATTCCAGGCTCAGGTGCCCGACCGGTAGGCGCGGAAGGAACGTTCGTTCCGGGCGCATGGCCCGGGGACACGGGCGGAGTGGGAGGACGGCGCAATGGGTGCGGAAGGCCTCCGGAGCCCGCGCAAGCCTTGCGCTTCCTTCGCTTCCGGAGCGCCCGGAACGGGGAGGCACGGTTCCTGAAGGCGTCGCGGCTGCCTGGAGCCAGCACTCCAGGCGTGGCCAAGGCGGGAGCGTCGCCGGGTGGCCGTCGTGTGGAGGCGAACATGGACATGCTGGCCCGTGAGGCCCAAGAAGCGCTGCGCCAGCGCAGCCACCGTCTGCGGGCTCGCGCCCTGGCGTCCGCAGCGGAACTGGAGGCCAAGGAGGCCACGCTCACCGAGTCGGAGCGACAGGAGCTGCGCGCCATCGAGGAGGCGCTCAATCGCATCGACGGCGGAGAGTTCGGCCGGTGCGCCCGGTGTGGAGGCGCCATCGGCCGACACCGGCTGCGCGCCATCCCCGAGGCGCGTCATTGCATGACGTGCTCGGAGGCGGAGCGGTAGCCGGGTTGCTCGGCGCTTGGGGCGACGAGCCGGTGAGGCATGGGCCAGTCACGGTGTGACGCGTGGAGCCCGGGCAGGTGGCGGTAGGCCGCGCGAAGTGGCTTACGGCCGTTGGGTGCTCGAACTCACAGGTCCGGAAACGTCACCGGGCCGAACGTGAGGGTCCGGTCTCCACCCGCCTCTCGCAGTTCCACGGTATGGGGGTCGAGGGCCATGTTCCTTTCTGCCTCTGCTTCCACGATGACTCGGACACCTCGAGCGCCCCCGGCCGTGGGCCCGGACTGCCACGTCTGCACGATGCGCAGCCGGCGCCCGTCCGGGCCGATGAGGGCCGCGCCCCCTATCGACCAGGGGGGCTCGCTTCGGGAGAACGTCACGGTCAACTGCACCGCGACCCTCTTTGCCACTCGGAAACATGTGGCCTCTGGCTGATGGAGTTCCGCACCCGTGACATGAGGCTGTTGGTTTGAGTGGATGCCGATGCCCTTGCCTTCGCTCCATGGCGCGACAAGCGCTCCAATCAGGCCGCCGGGGCCACGCTCCGCTCGGAGTCTCGCGTTCTCCTCCCGAAGCTGCTGGAGCTCCTCCTCCATCCTGTTGGATTCCCCGCGAGCCTGCTCGGAGGGAAGCAGGGCGCGCACGACCTCCACCTGGGCATCCACCTTCCCGGGAACCACCACCAGAAGGAAGCGCGCCTCAGCGGGAGTCACGCCACCCGCGAAGTGCACGGTGAGCCGCAGGCATTCTCCTTCACGGAGTGCCTCCGAGGGCAGGAGGGCCAGGGAGTCCTCGCCCACGACCACCCGGCTGAAGCGCTCCGGCTTCTCCAACTCCACCCGGTCGCGAGCCAGCGGCGCGTCGAACAGCAGCACGCTGGCAGTCCCCGGCTGGAGGGAAATCTCCGGAGTGACTTGCGGCGGTCCGGGTGTCAGCTCGATGCGGCGTGCCTGCTGTCGCACGCCCGCGGGGAGCGCGGTCTGCCCGGCAGCGGCGCTTCCCCCAAGCATGACGAGCAGGAGGAGGGAGATGGGGAGCCGGGTGGACACGCAGGATGCTCGTGACTCAGTCGAGCCGGCTGAACTTGCGGACCGCTCGGAGGTCAATCCGGGAGAGGATGATGGCGTGCTGGGCATCGCCTCCTGAATGTCTCGGCGTGCCGAGCTTCTTGTCGATGTCCTCGTCATGGATCTCGAAGCAGACCGGGTAGTCCACATCATCCTGGCGGAGCAGCGTGAAGCGACCGTAGACGCGCTTGTTGCCGACGTAGAGATGTCCGGACAGCTTTGCTGAAGAGCGGATCTCTAGAAAGTCAGTGACGGGAAAGGCCATGGCGCGCCCCTCACGAATGGTGATGGGTTTGAGCCAGACATCCTCAAGGAGCTCGGCGCGGAAGCTGGACCACTCCCCCAGCCCCAGCTTCTGAAACATCACATCATCCGCCCCGGGAGGGCAGTCCGCCGCGGGCGGTAGGGGAGGCTCCATCAGCGGGGGCGTGCTGGCGCAACCGAGTCCCGTGCAGGCGACCACGGCCGCCGTCCGGGCCAGGCTGCCGACGGAGCGGGCACGGGGTGGCTGAGACTGCTTCTGCGGAGTCTGGAGCCTGGGAGCAAGGTCGGTCTTCTTCACGGGAGCGGCTTCCTGGGGAGGCGTCACCAGCGCGGTGACGGCCACGGGGGTAGGTCTCGCCTGGGGCGGGAGCGCGGCCGGGCCAGTGTGGGGGGCCTCCGCGAGGCTGGCCACTTTCTGACCGACTGAGGTGGTTGCCTCATGCCTCACCTGGGCGGTAGTGTACGGCCATGCTCCCGATGCCCGAGCCCCCAGCGCTCCCAGGCCCGTCACGAGGACGAGGCCCACCGCCGCCGCCAGCGCCCGCTGTCGTCGGCGCGGGTGCACGCGGCGCGCACGGCCCTCCACCACGGCCTTTCCGGGCGAGGCATGGGGGCTGGGCTTCGGAGGCGGACGCAGCACCCCGAGCAGCTCCGCCCACAGGCGCAGCAGCTTCGCCCTCACCACCGAAGGCGGCCGGTGCGTATGGGCCGGCCACAGCGGACGGCGCGTGCGGTGGCTCCGGGCAGGGGCGCCTTCTTCCGCGGTGCGCGGGGCCTCATGCCACTCGAAGACCGGCAGCTCCCAGGTCTCCGCCGGGTGCTGCTGGGCCGTCACCAGCGCCTCGTGCAGCTCGGCGCCGTTCTGGAAGCGCCGCTCGGGGTCCTTCTCCAGCAGCCGGAGGATGACGCCGTCGAGCGCGGGCGGCACGCGGGGGTTCACCGCCGAGGGCGCCGGCGGTTGCTGCGAGGCAATGGCCGCGCACAGCACGTCCGGCGGCCAGGCGGGGTTGAAGGGGAAGTGGCCGGTGGCGGCGCGGTAGAGGCAGACGCCCAGGGCGTAGAGGTCGTCGGTGGGGG
>JBKGHK010001409.1:0-1283 GCA_046520375.1 Pyxidicoccus sp. 3LFB2 | reverse complement strand
CGCCGGGGGCCGAGGGCGCTCCGGGCGCCGGCCCTCCGCGGCTCCGGGCTCGCAGGCCACGGGCAAGAAGGACGACGTGGTGGACGCCGAGTTCCGCCAGTCGTAATGCCGGAGCGGCACGCCGCTTCGCAGTGAGTGAGTCATGAGGGCCGGTGCTTCCGCGAAGGCGGGGGGCCGGCCCTCCTGCTTTACCGGCTCCAGTGGTAGGTCCACTTCATCATCACCGCGTCGCTGGCGGGCCCACCGCCCAGCCCCCGGGGCCACACGGTGGCGGGTGAGGACAGGCCGTCCCGAGGAGGGCCGCCCTCCTGGGCCCGCGAGTAGACCAGGAACAGGGTGGAGCCCAGGCGGTACTCCCAGCGCAGCACCACGTTGACGTTCAGGGCCACGTTGCGAAAGCCGACCTCCCGAGCGCGCTCCACCGGGACGAGGGTGCTGAAGCGGATGGGCGCCCGCTCCGCGTTGGAGGTGGCCTCGAAGAACGGACCGGAGAGGCCATAGGCGGTGAAGAGCTGGGCCTGCCCCTGCAACGTCAGCCGCGGGGCGATGACCCAGTTCTGCCGCAGGGAGAAAGACAGCAGGTTGGCCTCCAGCGTCCCCAAGAGGAAGCGGTGGGCCCCGAGGTCCTCGACGAAGCGTGGCTTGTAGGGCGCGCGGTCGTTGCTCACTTCGAACAGGGTCTCCAGCGCGGGGAGGGGCCGCAGCGCGAGGTGGGCGCCCGCTCCCCATCCCCAGCGGCCCTGTGCGGGCCCCGACGCGAAGTGGTAGCCCGGCGCGAGGAAACCTCCCGCGGACACGGGGCGGCTCGCGTCCGACTCGAAGGTGAGGACGGTGAAGGCATTGTCATCCCGCTCCAGCGGCACGCCGGTGCGGCCCAGCTCGCGCACGTCCCAGCCTCCCCAACCCCCGCCGACCTCCAGCCCCACCACGTCCAGGCTGGGGAGCTGGGCGCTGACGCGCGCGTTGGCCCAGTTGCCACGGTGCAGGGCCCGCCCGTCCGTCGTCCACGCCGCGCCGCCCTGAAGACTGGCGGACAGGGACTTCAGGGTGCCCAGGCCGTGGCCCCGGTGGTAGCGCAGCGCGACGCTCGGCGCGTGCTCGTTCTGGGTGCGCTGGAAGCCGGTGGCATTGAGCTCCAGGGTGGGCATGGAGAAGTCATCGCCAATGTCCCAGCGGAGGCCCTCGCCACCGAGCCTGCCTGCGCGCACATAGCCGCCCAGGCCCAGGTCGCCCCGGCGCAGGCGCCGTCCCGTCCGCCGAGGGTGCGCTCGGGCGGGCCGCCC
>JBKGHK010001408.1:0-1286 GCA_046520375.1 Pyxidicoccus sp. 3LFB2 | reverse complement strand
GAGGTCGCCATGGGCAGGACAGGGTACCGCCGCCGCCGGCCGTGCCTCCGCCCGCGTCCGGCTTGCCAGGCGCGCCGGGGAGACCGGCGGTGCGAATCACGCCTCCGGGGCCAGCGCCTCCCGAGCGGTCGCTCTGGCCGCAGGTCGTCACGCCCACGGTGCCGCCGATGCCCGGGTCATTGCCCTCGGCAGGGCCACCGGGTCCTCCGTCCAGGCCCGCCTGTCCCGGCCTCCCCGTGCCGCCGTCCGCACCCGCTCCGCCCAGGCCGGCCTCCAGCGTGAGGTTGCGCAATTCCACGTCCGAGGCGTTGAGCACCCGCAGGGCGATGGAGGGCTCACCGGCTCCCACCGCGTCCGCCGAGCGCACGTGCACGTACTCCAGCACGATGCCCGCGTCCCTCACGCCGCGCACCGTCAGCCCCACCGGGCCGCCGTTGAGCCGGGCGGGGTTGTTCCCCGCGCGCGTCCACTGCTGGGCGCCCCGGATGTAGCCGCCATGCAGCGACGCCGGCACGTCCAGCACCAGCCCGCTCTCGTTGTACGCGCCGCCCGCCAGGTACAGCCGCCGCACCGGGCCGCCGTCCGCCCTGCGCAGCAATTCCAGCGCGCGGTTCAGCGTGCGCAGCGGTGCCGTGAGCGTGCCCGCGTTCTGGTCGTCTCCGTCATTCGGGTCGACGAAGAGGCCCGCGGTGGCGTCTCCATCCACGCCGTCGCAGTTGTCGTCGGAGAAGGTGTCATCCGGCGTGTCCGCGTCGGAGGTGACGGTGCAGCCCGCGTCGAAGCCGCCGTCACCGGCGTCCCCCGCATCCGGGTTCACGCCCTCTGGCTCGCAGCGTCCATCCTCGATGCACTGCTGCTTGGCATCGTCGAAGTCGTAGCACCCGCCCGCGCCAAGTACCGCCGCGAGCGCCGCGCCGGTGGCGCCGAGCGTCCAGGTCTTCCGCATGAGTCTCCTCGAAGTCACGGCCACGTCCCGGACACGCCCACCATGCCCCCGCCAGGGACCACTGCGGCGGAGGGCTGCACCTTCGGCTCTTCGTCACCGGGCAGCAGGAACATCACCACACCCGCGGCGATGCCCGCGGCGCCCAGCCCGTACGCCACGCGGCTGAGCGTCTGCGCCCGACGTCCCGAGGACACCACACCGTCGGGGTCCGCGACAGGCGGCCCTCCGGTGCCACCCTTGTTCAGCTCGTCGAACTTGTCGCCGGCCTGCAGGTAGAAGACGGTCCCCACGCCGGCCAGCGCCACGCCTCCAGCGGCGGCAGCCACGCCCAGCGGCGCCA
>JBKGHK010001407.1:0-1292 GCA_046520375.1 Pyxidicoccus sp. 3LFB2 | reverse complement strand
CGCCGCTGCTGGAGGCGGACCCGGCGGGGCAGGTGTCCTGGCTCTTGCGGCAGGCGGGCTACCGGGGGCTGACGCAGCAGGAGCTGTTCGGCCGCTCGGGGCTGGGGCCCAAGGTGCTCACGCGCGCGCTGGAGCTCTTGGGCACCCGGGGCGGGGCGCTGCTGGTGGACCGGGAGCGGCGGCTGTACCTCTCGGGCGAGGTGTTCGAGGGACTGCAGGGGCGGGCGCTGGCCCTGCTGGCTGCCTTCCATGAGCGCGAGCCCCTGCGCGAGGGCCTGCCCCGCGAGGAGCTGCGCCAGCGGCTGTCCGCCGAGTTGGACTCCCGCATCTTCCAGCGGGTGACGCAGGCCCTGGTGGACGGCGGGAAGGTGGAGCTGGACAAGGAGGTGGTGCGTCTCAAGGGGCGGGGCCGCACGCTGACGCTGGGGGACGAGGCGGCTCGGACGAAGCTGGCGGCGGAGCTGGCCGCGGCGGGGCTGGCCCCGGCCACCCTCGCGGAGCTGGCGCAGAAGCTCCAGCTGCCCATGCCCCGGCTCCAGGAGCTGGTGAAGGTGATGGTGGCGGCGGGGACGGTGGTGCGGGTGAGCGAGGAGCTGTGCTTCGACGCGGGGGCACTCGCGGGCCTGCGTGAACGCCTGGTTGCCCACCTTCGTGAGAAGAAGGAGATTACCACCCAGGCTTTCAAGGAAATGGTCGGCCAGAGCCGCAAGTTCGTCATCCCGCTGTCGGAGTACTTCGACCGGGAGAAGGTGACGCTACGGGTGGGCGAGAAGCGGGTGCTGCGTCGCGGATGAGCACGAAGCGTTACAGCGAGGCCGACCTGCGCGTCCTCATCGAGCCCTACGGCAACCCCGTGCTGGCGGTGGTGGACGGACGTGTATCCGCCGTGAATGACGCGTGGCTCGCCATGCTCGGGCTTCCGCGTGAGCAGGTGGAGGGCCGCTCCCTCCTGGACTTCGTCCAGCCCGAGGAGCGCAGCCGCCTGGCCGAGCGCTACCGCCTGCTGGAGTCCGGCGTGCCGCCCGAGGCACGCACGCAAATCTATCAGGTGCCCTGCGCGGGCGGCATCAGCCGGGAGGTGGCCCTCTACGCCACGCGCCTGCCGCTGGAGGGCGCCTCCAGCGCGCTGCTCCTCAACTGCCTCGTCATGGGGGACCGGCCTCCGGAGCTGGCGGTGGCCGAGCGGCTGGTGGAGACGTCCGCGGGGCTCGTCACCGCGCACTCCGAGGACGCGGTGCGCCGCGTGGCGCTGAAGGGCCTGCGGGACGCGGGCTTCCGGGTCCGCCTGCTGC
>JBKGHK010001406.1:0-1297 GCA_046520375.1 Pyxidicoccus sp. 3LFB2 | reverse complement strand
TCCGCGGCCAGCGGGCGGATGCGCTCGGCCAGGTGGCGCCGCGCCCGGTCCGCCTCGCGCCGCTGCCGAGAAGACGGCCGCCGCACGCACCTGCCCCGCAAGGCCCTGGCACGCGGCGTTGAAGCGCTGCCATACCGCCTTCTCTCCGGGCGGCAGGTTGCGCGTGTACGCCTCCGACGCGTCGCGGATGTCGCCGAGAATCTCCTCCATCACCGCGTCCGCCGCCCGGCGCTCGTCGTCGTCCGTGGCGCGGATGTGCGCTTCGATGGCCGACTCCAGCGACAGCGCGTCCACGCGGATGCGGCCGATGAGGCTCGCGCGCTCCAGCGCCTCCTGCACCAGCGCGTCCACCTGCCGCCCCGTGCGCACCTCCGTCCACAGGGTGAAGGCGGTGACGGCGGACAGCAGCACCACCACGAAGAAGAAACCGGCGCGGTAGCCGCGAATGGACGCCCGTGAGCTCACGGGGTGCCCGTGTTGGCGGCGCCCGGCGGAGGAGGGCCCGGCTCACGGGGCGGCTGCGTGCGCCGCTTCGCGCGCTCCAGCGCGGACTCGTACCAGACGTCCGACAGCTCCTCGTGCATCTCCTTCAGTTCCTTCAGCTCGTTCAGCTGGCGCTCCAGCGTCAGCAGCTGCGCGTTGTGCTCCTCCAGCGCGTGCCGGTCCGCCTCGGTGCGCACCAGCTCCTCCAACACCACCGCGCGCCCCTGCTCCGCCTCGGCGCGCTCCAGCGCCAGCCGCTCCATGGTGGACTCGAGCGCGGCCAGCCGCGCCGCCAGCGCCTCGGTGCGCTCGCGCTCCGCCTCGTACTCGCGCCGCCAGCGCTCCGTCTCCAGCACCTGGGCCTCCAGGTGCGCGGGAGGAATTCCCCCACACCCGACTCCCAGCCATGCCACCGCCGTCACGAGCCGCAGGGACCGCATACACCGTCTCTCCCGCGCCGCGGCCACGCGACATGCGCGGCGAAGGACCCGGGCCTGCCACCTGGCGCAACCGGGTGACGCGTGCAGCTTGCTCAACTGCTCCGGTGTCGTCAAAGCGACAAGCGCCTGCTTGGGGAGCAGGCCCACACCGTTGGAACGCCAACCGGGGAGTTTCTCCCCAGACAGAAGCCCCCAGAGGCCTTGCTTCCCTCTGAGACGGGCCCTGGCACGCCGGCTGCTCAAGGGGTTGCCCATCAACAGCGACGCAATCCAGCGTCGTCCCCCCTGAACGGAGCTTTCCATGAAGACCGTGTTCGCCGCCGCCCTCCTCGCCGCCGCCACCGCGTTCGCCAACACCCCGGCCCCCGCCGCCG
>JBKGHK010001405.1:0-1301 GCA_046520375.1 Pyxidicoccus sp. 3LFB2 | reverse complement strand
GCGGGTGCATCCTTCGGCGCGTCCGTCCCCATCGGCCGCCCCATCTCCAATACCCGCGCGTACGTGCTGGACGCGGCCCTGCGGCCAGTGCCCGTGGGCGTGCCCGGAGAGCTGTATGCCGGCGGAGACGGTCTGGCCTGGGGCTACCTGGGCCGGACGGACCTCACCGCCGAGCGCTTCATCCCCAGCCCCTTCGGCACTGGCGAGCGGCTCTACCGCACTGGCGACAAGGCGCGCTGGCTGCCGGACGGCACCCTCGAATTCCTGGGCCGTAACGACACCCAGGTGAAGGTGCGCGGCTTCCGTATCGAGCTGGGCGAGGTGGAGAGCGCCCTGCGCCAGTTGTCGCGGGTGCAGGAAGTGGTGGCCGTGGTGCGCGAGGACGTGCCCGGCGACAAGCGGCTGGTGGCCTATGCCGTCGCCCCGGGCGCCGACGCCTCGGCGCTCAAGGACGCCCTGCGCCAGAAGCTCCCTGAGTACATGGTGCCTTCGGCACTCGTGCTCCTCGACGCCCTGCCGCTGACGCCCAATGGCAAGGTGGACCGCAAGGCCCTTCCGGCCCCGGAAGCCCGTCCCGAGTTCCGCCCCTTCGTGCCGCCCTCCTCGGACGCCGAGGTGCGCCTGGCCGCTGTCTGGTGCGAGCTGCTCGGCCTGTCCTCCGTCAGCGCTCTCGACGACTTCTTCGAGCTGGGAGGCCACTCGCTGCTGGCCACCCGCCTCGTCTCCCGCATCCGCTCCACCTTCCAGGTGGAGTTGCCCCTGCGTGCCCTCTTCGAGGCACCGACCCTCTCCGCTCTCGCTGCCCGGTTGGAGTCCTCCCTCCAGGAGGGCCAGGGCGTCTCGCTGCCTCCGCTCACCCGGGCCCCCAGGACGGAAGCGCTGCCGCTGTCCTTCGCCCAGCAGCGCCTGTGGTTCCTGCACCAACTGGAGCCCGGTAGCGCCGTCTACAACATTCCCGCGGCCCTGCACCTGACGGGCGCGGTGGACGTCTCCTCCCTCCAGCGCGCCCTCACCGAGCTCGTCCGCCGCCACGAGTCGCTGCGGACGACCTTCCACAACGCCAACGGCCAGCCCTCGCAGCGCATCCTCAAGCCCGCCCCCTTCGTGTTGCCGGAAGTGGACCTCTCCTCCCGCGAGGACCGGGAGGCCGAGGTGCGCCGGCTCGCTGATGTGGAAGCAAATCAGCCCTTCGCGCTGGACCGCGGCCCCCTGCTGCGCGCTTCGTTGCTGCGGTTGGGCGAGCACGAGCACGTGCTGCTGCTCAACATGCACCACATCGTCTCGGACGGTTGGTCCATGGA
>JBKGHK010001404.1:0-1309 GCA_046520375.1 Pyxidicoccus sp. 3LFB2 | reverse complement strand
CGAGCACGCGCCGCCGCGCCTCGCGCTCGCCGAGCAGCGCGGGGTCGAACCAGAAGGCCGCGGCCCGCACCGTGCCCCGGTGCAGGTGACGGCGAGGCCGGAGGGGCGTGCCGCTCATCCGCCCTCCCCTGGCAGCGACTGGTACAGGATGCCGCCCTCCAGCAGGTTGCTCAGCACCAGCCCTCCGCCCTTCACCACCCACCCGAGCACCGGCAAGGCATGGCTGGCCTCCGCGTACAGCACGTCGTCCCGGGCCACCGCCACCTTGTACCGGTGGTCCGGGGTGAGGAGCCAGAAGGTGCGCCGGTCCCCATCGAGCGCCAGCAAGCCGGGCCTGCCCGCGGCTTCGCGGCAGGTGCCCATGCCCACCACCTGCATGCCCGAGGGGACGCGCATGTCCGGGCCGCCCCCTGAGAGGAACAGGTGCCACAGCCCCGGCTCGCGCTGTACCGCGAGCAGGCCCGCCACGTCATCACCGGGGACGCCCGCATAGCCGAAGTACGCGGCCTCCGCGTCCATGCCGAGCGGGACGTGGCGCAGGCGGTCCTTCTCCACGACGCCCTGCCAGGCACCGGAGGGCTGCTGCTCCCCCGAGAGCATGGGGCGCGCCACGTAGACCACCTTGCGGTCCACCTCGGCCACGGCGGTGATGTTCCGCGCCACGCGCGAGACGGCGATGCGCCGAGAGGGGACTTCCTGCTCGATGAGGAAGAGGCTCTGGTCCAGCCCCGCCAGCAGCAGGCGCTCGTTGCCGTAGGCGTCTTCGTAGCTCAACAGACGGCCCGGAGGCAGCCCCGCGGGCGTGGGCGTCGGGCGCGCGGCCTCGGCCTCCATCCGGAAGAGATGGGGGTCGGTGTCCCGGTTCCGTGTGCTTCGGAGATTGCCGTGGAGCACGTAGTCGGTCTCCGTCTCCGACAGGACGAGGATGCCGCCGTTGGGGCGCCAGCCCGCGCCCAGCACCTTGTGCCCGGGGAGCGGCAGCACGCGCCGGGCCCGGGGTACGGTGGCGCGGATGGTGTGCGGTATCGCCATGGCCGCCACGCTGCCGTCCTCGCGGTAGAGGAGCAGTCGGCGGCCATCCGCGGAGAAGGAGAATGCGCGCAGCGGAGGCGGCCCCACCTGGGGCGTCGCCACGGGCGGTGCGCTTCGGGCGTGCTGGAACGGGTCTCTCAGCAAGCGCACGCAGGTGTCGGGCGGCGGCAGGTCCACCACCACGGAGCGCGCGGCGCGCGAGGTGGGCCGCACGTCCACGGTGAGCCTCCGCGCGCCGGGACCAGCGCTTCGGCCACCTCCACGCGGGACAGGCCGG
>JBKGHK010001403.1:0-1309 GCA_046520375.1 Pyxidicoccus sp. 3LFB2 | reverse complement strand
CCTCGTCGGTGGCATCCGCGCGCGGCGGCGGCACCTCGCCGGCCTTCCACGCGTCCAGCTGCTCACGGCCCTCGCCCGTGGCCTCCACCGTCATCTCGAAGACGGCGAGGGCCTCGTTGAAGAGGGGGTGACGCTTGAAGGCGGCGCTGCGGCGGCGGCGCTCACCGGACAGCGTGCGCTGGGCCAGCAGCAACATGCGGCAGCGCTCGGCGATGCGGCGGGGCAGGCGCGCCGACTGCACGAAGCCGGCGAGCAAATCCTCCACCACCTGCGACACGGAGGGACGTGCGCCCTCCTGCGCGGGAGCCTGGGACTCTTCCTGCGCCGGCGAGCGGCTGATGGGCATCAGCAGCATGGCCAGGAGGATGGCGTCGTCCAGCGGCTCGCCCGCGGCCACGCGCCGGTCCAGCGCCTGGGCGAAGGCGTAGAAGGTCTTCTCGCCTTCCTTGCCGTACTGCTTGAGGTACGCGTTCACCGGCGGCAGGAGAATCTTCAGTGCGTCGAGCGCGTCCAGCAGCTTGAGCGCCGGAGCGGCCACGCCTCCACGGATGAGCCGGAACGTCTCCTCCAGCAGGCGCGCGGGCGCGCAGCGCGGCAGGTCCTCCACCGCGCCTTCCATGGCCGCGTAGGTGCGCGACTCGATGTCCAGGTCCAGCTTCGCGGCGAAGCGCACGGCGCGGAGGATGCGCACCGGGTCCTCGCGCATGCGGATTTCCGGGTCGCCAATCGTGCGGATGAAGCGCTCGTCCAGGTCGCGACGGCCCCGGACGTAGTCGATGACCCGTCCCTCGGCCACGTCGTAGAACAGGCCGTTGATGGTGAAGTCACGTCGGCGCGCGTCCTGCTGCGCGGTGCCGAAGACGTTGTCGTGGGTGATGAGCAGGTCTTCGCTCGACGCCTCGGCGTCCTCGTCACCGGCGGGGGCGGGCTCCAGCTCCGTGGGGTTGGCGCGGAAGGTGGAGACCTCGATGATCTTCCCACCCTTGAAGTAGACGTGCGCCAGCCGGAAGCGCCTGCCGATGAGCCGGCAGTTGCGGAAGATGCCGCGCACCTCGTTGGGGGTGGCGCTGGTGGCGATGTCGAAGTCCTTGGGCTTGCGGCCCAGGAGCAAGTCGCGCACGCAGCCGCCCACCATGTACGCCTGGTGGCCGTGCTGATGCAGGCGCAGCACCACCTTGAGGGCGTCCGGGTCCAGCTCGTCCGGGTCGATTTCCGCCGGCTCGCCGGTGGGGCGCACGTGGGGCGCGTGCAGGGCGCGCTCGTAGGGGGTGGGGTCGGGCTCGGGCTCGAGCACCACCGGGCACCTGCT
>JBKGHK010001402.1:0-1312 GCA_046520375.1 Pyxidicoccus sp. 3LFB2 | reverse complement strand
GACGGCGGAGACGCCGCGCTCGTGCGCGCTTCCGGCCTCCCCGCCACCCCGGCCCGGGGGACGGGGGAGCAGATCTACAACCGGGTGTCCCTGGGGCTGGTGGCGCTCTACATGGAACGGCTCAAGGAGGTGCCGGAGCTGAAGGGCAACCTCAAGGTGCGCATCGAGGTGGACGAGGCCGGGCGCGCCACCCAGGTGGCCGTGGTGTACGACAGCCTCAAGGACGCGCTCATCGCCGGCCACGCCTACTTCGCCTTCCTGGACGCGCAGTACCCCCCGGGCCGCGACACACCCGTCTTCCAGTACGTCTTCCGCCCGCCCAAGTGAGCCCCTGCGGAGCCCGGGCCGTCCGGCCTATGCTCCAATGGAGACGGGAGGGAAGGACCCATGGCGATGGATGACACGGCGAGCCCCGAGCAGGTGGTGCGGGGGCTGCTCGACAGGGCCAGCGAGCTGGGCGAGGCGGGGCGGTTCGAGGAGGCGCTCTCCCTCTACGACGAGGTCATCCAGTGGTTCGGCGGGACGCTGTCCGCGGCCGTGCGCGTCCAGGTCCTCCGCGCGCTCGTCAACAAGGCGCTGGCGCTGGTGCAGCTGGAGCGGCCCGGGCAGGCGCTGGCCGCGTGTGACGAGGCCCTCCGCCACTTCGGCGCGCCCCCGAGCCGCTGCTGGGCGAGGGGGTGGTCCGGGTGCTGCTCTACAAGTGCGTCGCGCTGGGGCAGCTGGGCCGCTCCGAGGAGGGCGTCGTCGTCTGTGACGAGGCCCTGCAACGGCTGGAGGGCGCCACGGAGCCTGGCCACCGCGAGCTGCTGTCCGAGGCGCTCCTGCGCAAGGCCGTCTTCCTCCGCTTCCTGGGCCGGGCGGAGGACGCGCTGCGCGTCCACGACGAGCTGGTGCGGCGCTTCAGCACCGCGCCCGAGGCGGAGCTGCGCATGCAGGCCGCGAAGTCGCTCATGTTCAAGGCGTCCCTGCTGGGGCGGCTCGAGCGGGACGAGGAGTCGCTGGGCGCCTTCGAGGAGGTGGTGCGGCGCTTCGGCGACGCGCACGAGCTGGACCTGCAGGTGGAGGTGGCCCGGGCGCTTGGCTGCCGGGCGGAGCTGCTGGGGCAGCTGCACCGGGTGGAGGAGGCGCTGGTGGGCTTCGACGAGGTGGTGCGCCGCTACTCCGACTCGGCGGAGCCCTCGCTGCGCGAGCGCGTGGCCAATGCCCTCAACAGCGCGGGCTTCGCGCTGCTCTGCGAGGCCAAGCGGCTGTGGCACCAGGAGCGCGCGCGGGCGCTGGCCGTGCTGGAGCGGGCCCGGGAGCGGGTGGCGGC
>JBKGHK010001401.1:0-1315 GCA_046520375.1 Pyxidicoccus sp. 3LFB2 | reverse complement strand
ACGCCCGCCTCGCGCACCAGCGCCAGCAGCGCCTCCGCCGCGCCCGGCCCCTCGTGGAGCGTCATGACGGGCACCGCCGCGCCGGGCTCCGGCGAGTACCGGCGGCGCAGGGCGTCCAGCGAGTGCAGGCCCTCCAGCGTCTGCTCCACCTCCACGCCGAAGTCCACGAGGCAGGCAATCTCATCCACGTCCAGCCCCACCACGCGCTCCACCACGGGCCCACAGGACTCGGGCGTGCCGAAGAGGCCCCCGTCTTCCACGTAGCGCTCCAGGCCGTGCTCCAGCAGCGCGTCCACGTCCGCGGGCGTCAGCGAGCGCGGGTCCACCTTCAAGCCCTGGCTGGCGACGAAGCCCGCGAGGATGTCCACCGAGCTGCGGAAGTAGTTGAGCAGCGGCTGGCGCACGCGTCGGCGCACCTCGGCGGGGTCCTCGCCCAGGTAGGCGTGGAGCATGAGGCTCACGTGGCCCCGGCCCGGGTGGCCATGCTGCCGCCACGCCTCGCGGTACAGCGCCACCTTCCCCGCCAGCTCGCCCAGGTGCTGCCCCATGAGGTTGGTGAGCACGTACGCGCCCAGCTCGCCCGCCAGGCGGAAGGTCTCCGGGCTGCCCGCCGCGGTGAGCCAGACGGGCAGCTCCTTCTGCACGGGCCGCGGCCGCAGGGACACCTCCACCTCTTCGCCCACGCCGTTGCGGCGCCGCAGCACGCCGCCCCGCCACAGGGAGCGCACCTCCTCGATGCCCCGGAGCATGACGTCCTTGCGGCGCGCATAGCGGTCCGGCGCGAAGACGAAGTCGTTGGCGTTCCAGCCGGAAGCGAACGACACGCCGACGCGGCCGTCGGACAGGTTGTCCAGCACGGCCCACTCCTCCGCGACGAGGATGGGGTCATGCAGCGGCAGCACCACGCTCCCCGCGCGGATGCCCACGCGCTCCGTCACGGTGGCCACGCCCGCGCCCACCACCGCCGGCCTCGGGTACAGCCCGCCAAAGGCGTGGAAGCGCCGCTCCGGCGTCCACACCGCCGAGAAGCCCTGCGCGTCCGCGAACTTCGCCGCCTCCAGCAGCAGCCGGTACTTGCGTCCCCCCAGCGAGTCCTCGTCGTTGGCGAAGAACGACAGGCTGAAGTCGGGGCCCCGGCGCGAGGCCCCGCTGCCCGTGGTGAAGAGGTTGAAGCGGGCCCGCTCGGACGGCAGCACCACGCGCAGGCCCCGCGTCAGGGCCCACAGCAGCTCCAGGTCGGTGCCGGGCGTGTGGGTCTCCTCCGCCGCCAGCCACGCGCCCCCGGCCGGGTCCCCGGCCTCGCATCCAGGCGGCG
>JBKGHK010001400.1:0-1316 GCA_046520375.1 Pyxidicoccus sp. 3LFB2 | reverse complement strand
GAAGAGCGCCTGGAACAGCGGCGAGCGGCCCAGGTCGCGCACCGGCCGCAGTTCCTCCACCAGCTTCTCGAAGGGTACATCCTGGTGCTCGTAGGCGCCGAGCGTCGTCTCCCTCACCTGACGCAGCATCTCCAGGAAGGAAAGCGACGCTTCCGGCCGCGCTCGCAGCACGAGCGTGTTGACGAAGAAGCCGATGAGCCCTTCCGTCTCCGCGTGGCGCCGGCCCGCGATGGGCGAGCCGACGACGACGTCCTCCTGCCCTGAGTAGCGCGACAGCAGGAGTTGGAAGGCAGCCAGCAGCAGCATGAAGGGCGTGGCGCCTTCTCGCTGCGCCAGGGCCTTGAGCGCCGCACTCAGCTCGCGAGGCAGTCGCACCGGTAGATTGGTTGCTCGGTTCGAGAGCACCGCCGGACGTGGGAAGTCCGTGGGCAGCTCCACGTGCGGTGGTGCACCCGCCAGCTGCTGCTTCCACCAGCCGAGCTGCGCGTCCAGCACCTCGTCCCGAAGCCAGCCGCGCTGCCAGACGGCGTAGTCCGCGTACTGCACCGGCAGCTCCGGCAGCGGCGACAGCTGGCCCCGGGAGAAGGCGTCGTAGAGGGCGCCCACTTCGCGCACCAGCACGCCCGTGGACCAGCCGTCGGACACGATGTGGTGCAGCACCAGCGACAGCACGTGGTCTTCGGAGGACAGCTTCAGCAGCGTCGGCCGGAAGAGCGGCCCAGCCTCCAGGTCGAAGGGGCGGAGCGCCTCACGGGAGACGTGCCGCCGTGCCTCCGCCTCACGCTCGGAGACGGGCAGCGTGCTCAGGTCCACCTCACGCCAGGCGAGCACCGGCTTCGCGGCCATGACCTGCACGGGCACCCCACCCTCCGTGCGGAAGGTGGTGCGCAATGACTCGTGCCGAAGCACCAGCGCCTCGAAGCTTCGCTCCAGCGCCTTCACGTCCAGTGGACCCGTCAACCGCACCGCCGCCGACATGTTGTACGAGGCGCTGCCCGGCTGGAGCTGGTCCAGGAACCACAGTCGTTGCTGGGCGAAGGACAAGGGCGGAGGGCTATTCCGGTCCCCGCGCGGCTTCAGCGGCGGGGCCACCAGGTCGGTGCTTCCGGCGTTCCTCAGTTGCTCGATACGGCTGGCGAGCGCGGCCACCGTGGGCGCCTCGAACAGCGCACGGATGGGCAGTTCGACGCCAAAGGCGGCACGCAGCCGTGAGACGGCGCGCGTGGCCATCAGCGAGTGCCCACCCAGCTCGAAGAAGTCGCCGTGCAGGCCCACCCGCTCCAAACCCAGCACCTCGGCGAAGACGTCCGCCAGCG
>JBKGHK010000013.1:0-39554 GCA_046520375.1 Pyxidicoccus sp. 3LFB2 | reverse complement strand
TTGCGGCTGCCTTCGTACACCTCGGAAACCCTCAGCTGGATTGAGGGCTTCTGGGACGAACTCAAGAGTACCTACTTCAGCCAGATGCTGACCGAGCAGCGCGAGGCGTTCTATCCTGAGGCTGTCCGTCTGCTGCGCCGCTTGCGGCGCTCCGGGCGGCTCAGTCTGCTCGCGCCTCGCGCTCCCCCCTGACAGGACTTACTTCCTCTGGCTTAGACCCTGGCGCTCCGCTCCGGGAACTTTTCATGGTGAGCCACTACGAGCACCTGATGACCGAGGAGAAGAAGGGCCTCGCCGAGGCCGTGGTGCAGCTCTCACGTGGAGGCCGCTGGCTCACCGCCCCCCGAGCGAACGCGTCCCGGTTCTTGAAGAAGATGAAGACGCCCATCACGACGCGGTTGGCAGGGGTCCACCCAGAATTCCTCGCAAGTGTGCCTCTAGCCGCGCGCGGCGCGCAGTGTTACCGTCTGCCCGCGACGGATTCGATGATGGGATTGGAAAAGAATCCCTTTCTCATGCCGAAGGCGACCCATGGGGGGAGCCAGGGTTACCCTCCGATGTCGGTCGCGACCTCATCGATGATCGAGGGTCCTAGGAGACGCTCCCGTGCACCACGAACTCCGTAGTCGCACCAGGCGCATGGTCGTCCTTCCGAGTCTCGTGGTCATCGTGCTCGTCCTCTCTTGCGCGCATTCCCTCGCCGCAACGAGCACGATCCCTCCGGCGGAGCCGAATCCGTGCGCTGCGGGGACACAGCTGCCCTGCAACTGCTCCGATCGGAAGCTCCCACTGGCCACGACGAGCAAGCCCGCCGCCGTCTGCGTTCCGGGTGGGTTCCAGACGGCGACCTTCCTCGGCTTCGAGCAGATGTCCGCGTGGTCGTGGTCGGCATTCAATTGGCCCGTGTCCAAGGTCAACGGCGCCCCCGACTATGCCAAGACCCTCGGGAACCGGCCGATGGACGACTCCACGGTCTGGGAGAGCTGGAAGACCACGGGTGACGTGTTCCTTCCGGACGGCCGACGCCCCACCGACTGGAGCTCCCGAGAGCGTCCGTTGCCGGCCACGTGCCAGGCCATCGACGTGGAGACCGCCAAGAAGCAGTACGCTCATCATGACAAGGTCCCCGACGACCTGCCGCCCCGCCTGCTGGCGGAGTACGTCCAGGCCGACCAGAACCCCCTGATCGACCGGAGCGGCCAGCCTCTCCGCTATGAGAAGGCGATGAACGAGGCCGCCTTCGGCTACGTCGTCGACAACGGCTTGTATAGCCGTGACGGCATCGCCCGCTTCTTCGAGAAAGCAGGGGCCAAGATCGACTTTCCCCAGGGGAAGTACGGCGGGAATCGGGGCGCCTACCTCGTCAAGGTGGCGTGGAAGGTATTGGCGGCCGAAGATCCTCCCGACGAGTTCCACAAAGCCTGGGCCTACGTCACTCCGACGTTCTCCGAGACGGGCATCTCCGAAGGCTGTGCGCTGGTACCCGTGGGGCTGGTAGGGATGCACATCGTCTACAAGACCGAGGTCGGTCCCCAGTGGGCATGGGCGACCTTCGAGCACGTCCGCAATGCGCCAACCTGGTCCCAGCTGAGCCATGCACAGGAACTCCAAAGCAAGGACAAGGATTATCTTTTCTTCGATCCTCGCTGCACGCAACCCGACTGCGCCGAGCTCAACGTGCCCCCCACGCTCTTCGGGCCGGACGGAAGGCGTCAGCGGTCTCAAATCGTCATGCAGCAGGACTTCGGCTTCGGCTTCGTCTGCGAGACCCCGGAGCCCTGCGTGACCGTGGACACCCTGAACGAGAGACTCGCCCAGCAGCTCTCCGCCACGGTCTGGAAGAACTACAAGCTCAAGGGGACGCAGTGGGTGCGGAGTCGAGTGGGCAATCCCGTGCAGAACGTCCCGACGGCGCTCTCCAACTCGGTGTTGGAGTCGTACTTCCAGCCCACCTCGAGCTGTTTGTCCTGTCACTCCAGAGCCCGGACGCTGAACAGCGCCCAGGATGGCCAGCCTGTCGCGACCAGCCACGAGAGCGACAAGCTCTTCATCTTCACGGATGCCCAACCCGAGATCCGCTCTCGCCAAGGAGACGTACGATGACCGAAGACCCAACGAACACCGAGACTCATCCGTTCGCGAGCTGTATCGAGCTTGCGTGCAAGCTGAACACCGACAGTCAACTCTACGCGCAGTTCCAGGACGCAATGAGCGCGGGCGGGACGACCTTCTCGACCTGGCTCGCCACCAACGGCGTACCCCCTGATATCGCCAATCAGCTCGCGAGCCAGTCCGGCAACCAGCTCTTTCAAACCGTTGGCGAAGTGGTCTGCGAGCGCTTCTGGTGAGCTGCTAGCGCATGGTCGTCGCGCGCTCGTTCCTCGATGCGCTGGGCGAAGGCGAGCTCGGTGCCTTCCTCGACCGGCAGCGACGCCAGTCGCTTCGGGAGCTCGTTTGCGCGCTCCCCTTCGCCGCGCAGGCGCATGGCCTCGAACTGCGGCTCGCCGGCGAGTCGCGGCAGGTCGACTATCTGATCTGCCTGAGCGATGAGGAGGCGACGCGTGCCTCCATCCGCGCCCTCGCCGAGGAGCCCGGCGGTGAGGCTTCGCGGCTCCCCTACCGCCCCTTCATGGAGGCGTGGGTGGCCACTGGCAGCCGCCTGCGGGAGCGGTTTCCGGTGCTGTGGTTGGAGTACGACCGCCCGGAGGAGGGCGCGCCGAGCCAGCCGGGCATCTTCATCGCGCCGGCGGGAGATCTGCGGAGCGACGCCGAGCAACACGTGCTCGCCGCGGCCCTCCGCACGCTCTTCGACGACGAGGGCGCCCGGGCCAGGCGTCGGCAGCTCGAGGGGGTGCTCGAGCGGCTCCCCCATGGCGCTCGCATTCGACACATCGGGGCCATGCCCGGACGAGACCCCACCCTGCTGCGTCTGGTGCTGGAGGGCTTGACCGAGGCGAGCCTGCCCCCGCTGCTGCGCGGCATCGGGTGGCCCGGGGACGTCGAGGTGTGCTGCGACCTTGTTGGCCGGGCCGCGCGGCGCTCGGGCGTGTTCCCGCACCTGGTCGACATCGACTTCACCGGGAGCGTGGGGCCAAAGCTCGGAGTCGAGTTCCTGCTGATAGGCGCGTCGGGCCCGCGGGACGAGGGGCGGGGGCTGCTCGCATGGTTGCGCGAGGAAGGCTGGTGCACGCAGGAGAAGCACGACGCCCTCGTCCCGTGGCTGAGCTGGAGGACCCGCGACTGGCCGGACATGGAGCCGCTCACCTTCTGGCAGAAGCTCTATCATCTCAAGCTGAGCATGAGGGACGCGGTGCCGCGGGCCCCGGGACGGTCGCTCGAGGTGGAAGCCAAGGGGTACTGGGGCGTGTGGTCGGGCCCGAAGGCCGACACCCTGGACGAGCTGCGTCGAGCGTTCCAGGCCATGACGAGGGGAGGGAAGCCATGAGCAAGCCGGAGCTCATCCACGAGGATGCGCGAGGTCGGTGGCTGCGCAGGCCACCGGCGAGCGAGCAAGGCCCGGCGATCGTGTACCAGCCGACGGGCGAAGCCGGCCGGTTGCTGGCGGAACGGATGCGGGCCGCGTTGGCGGGCCTGGAGTGCGAGGAGCTGCTGCTGCCGCTCGGTGGCCAGCAAGGAGCCGCCGAATCGGGGCTTTCCTTCGAGTACGTGTCGACCGACCCACGGGCGACCGGTGTCGCACCGCGAAGCCCGGAAGCGGCGCTCGACCTCGCCCTGCGTGTGGCCCGGGGGCTGGCGGCCCTCCACTCCCGAGGACTCACCCACGGACTGGTTGGCCCCAGCGCCATCCTCATGCCTCCCGACGGCCGGGTGAAGCTCTTCCGGTTCGAGCGTCTGTCTGCCGCGGGCGGAGCCCCCACGCATGATGCCGAGCATGGCCAGGACTCCTCGCACCTCCCCTTCGTGTCCCCCGAGAGCACCGGCCGAACCGCCCATCCGGTCGACGGGCGGTCCGATCTGTACTCGCTGGGGGCGTTGCTCTACGCGTGGCTGACCGGGCGCCCACCGTTCGCGGCGGCCGACGTGCTCGGCCAGCTCCATGCGCACCTGGCCGTGCCACCGACCTCGCCGTCCAAGGTGCGGGAGGACGTGCCCGTCGTGGTGTCGAGGCTCGTCCTCAAGCTGCTCGCGAAGGCACCCGAAGACCGCTACCAGTCCGCCCATGGGTTGATCCGTGATCTCACCCGCCTGCGGAGCGAGCTGCAGCGGGCGGGCGGCCTCGGGCACATGGAGGGCTTCGTCCTCGGGGCCGACGACGCACGGGCCCGCCTGCGATTCCCGGACGATGCGACGGGGCGCGAAGAGGTGCTCGCGCGGCTGGAGGAGGTGCTCGATGCCGCCCGCCACGGCCACGCCAGCGTCGTGGTGCTCGAGGGTCCCCTGGGGAGCGGGAAGAGCACGCTGGGTCGGGCCATCGGGCTTTGGTGGTCGCGGCAGCCGGGCTCGACGTTCACCCCGGGGAGGTACGAAGCCCGCGGCCGGCTGCCTCTCAAGGGGCTCGTGGAGGCCCTTCGCCAGCGCGTGCGAGGTCTCGGCACCGCCGCTGGCGAGCCGGGCTGGGGCGCTCGCATCGCATCGGCGATGGAGGGGCGAGGCCGCCTGGTCATCGAGCTCGTCCCCGAGCTCAAACCCCTGCTCGGGGAACAGCAGGAGCTCGCGCCCCTGCAACCCGCCGAGCGCGAGGCGCGGTTCAAGCAGGCCATCCGCGCCCTGTTCGGCGCCCTGAGCAGCCCCGAGCACCCATGGATGGTGCTGCTGGAAGACCTCCAGTGGGCCGACCGGGCGACGCTCGAGCTGCTCGATGCCCTGATGTCGGCGGGGGGCCTGCCCCACATCATGCTCGTCGTCACCCACCGGACCGGGGAAGGGGACGCCGCGCCCATCGTCGGCGAGCTCCTCGCGCGAGCGTCCTCCTGGTCGCGGCCGGTGGAGCGGGTGACGCTGGAAGGCCTCGACGGCGAGGGGCTCGAGCGATTCCTGCGGCGCGCGCTCTCCATCGACGACTCACGAAGGGAGCGCGACGTCGAGCTGGCCGAGCTCGCGCGGCTGCTGCGTGAGAAGACCCAGGGCATCCCGCTGCACGTCGAGGAGCTGCTGACGGCCTTGTGGGCCGAGCGCGTGTTGCACTTCGACGAGTACGAGGGGCAGTGGCGCTGGGACTCGCGGACGATCAGGAACCGGCCGGTCGCGGGCGGCGTGCAGGAGCTCCTGCGCGAGAAGCTCGGCCGCCTGCCCTCGCGAGCCCTGCACGTGCTGGGGCTCGCGGCCTGTATCGGGCACGAGCTCGATGTGGAATCGCTCCAGGTGGCGGCGGGCTCGGACCATGACGAGGTGCTCGGGCAGCTCCGGGAGCTCTCCGCTGGAGGGTTCCTCCACGCGCCTTCGGGTTCCTCTGCCTCCTGGTGGTTCGTCCACGACCAGGTCGCGCGCACGGCCCACCAGTCGCTGAGTACGGAAGCGCGTGCGGAGGCCCACCTGCGCCTGGGCCGCCACTACATGCGTGCCGCCGCCACGCGCGGCTCGGACCTGCTGTTCGCCGCCATGGCGCAGCTGCTGCCCGTGCGCGACCGCATCCCGGCCGCCGAGGTGGAGGCCTTCATCGCCACCGCCAGAGCCGCCGCGCACCTGGCCAAGGGACGCGCGGGCTACGACCTCGCGCTCTCGTACCTCGAGGCCCTGCGGGAGCGCTTCGAGCCCGAGGCCATCGCGAGGGGGGACGCCGGGGCGCTCGACTACCACCTCGAGCTGATGGAGGCGCAGTACCTCAATCGCCAGCTCCGCGAGGCCGAGGCCACCTTCGCTCAGGTGACCGCGAGCGCGAAGAGCCCCATCGCCCGCTCGCGCGCGTACCAGCTGCGGATCAAGCTCCACAACTTCACGATGGACTACCCCGAGGCGATCCGCGTGGCGGTGCTCGGCCTCGCGGATCTCGGGGTGACCTTCCCGAAGCACTCGAAGATCGGGTTCCCGGTGGAGCTGGCGCGTGCCATGTGGGCCGCGCGCAGCATCAACATCCACGACCTCGCCTCGCACCTGCCCCTCGAGAACGAGACGGCGAAGGCGGCCATGGAGGTCCTCTTCGTCGTCGCCCCCGCCGCGTTCCTCCAGGACAAGATCCTGTCGGCCGTGTTCGGGCTGCGCATGTTTCGGCTGATGGTCGAGCACGGCGTCGACGCCTACGGCGTCTATGCGGCGTCGTACGTGGCGCTTGTGCACTCGGTGGTCTTCAAGGACTACGAGAAGGGGACCGCCATCGCGGAAGACCTGCTCCGCCTGCGCAACACCTATCCGAGCAACCCATACTTCCAGGGACACTTCCTCCTGGGCTTTCCCACGGTCCTGCTGTGGCCCAGGCGTCCCTACCACGAGCTGCTGCCCCTGCTCGACGAGGGCTTCACGAGCAGCAAGCAGGCGGCCGACGTCATCTACATCGGCTACTACGCGGACATCCTGCTGCAGATCTCGCTCTACATGGGGCGCTCGGTCGATGAGCTGCGTCAACGGTGCGAGGCGTACGCCCCCTTGTCCGCGGAGCTGCGCTTTCGTGAGCTGGAGCTCACGCTGCGCATCGCGAACAACATGCTGTTCCACCTGTGTGGCGAGGCCGGGGGGCGGGGTGGTGCCGATGGCGTCGAGTGGGGCTCGCGTGACGCCGAGCTGGAGGAGCGGGTCGAAGACGTCCTCGAGCAGGGCTTCTTCTACATCGACTATCTGCTCCTGGCGTTGATCGATCAGGACCTCGCGCTGGGGGACCGGTGCCTCGAGCGGCTGGAGCAGCTCGGTGAGTTCGTCTCCTCGGGCTTCCATCGGGCGGAGTTCCTCACGTATGGGGCACTCCAGCGTGGCAGCTCCATGCCAGTCGGCCGCAAGAAGCTCGGGGCGCTGAAGCAAGCTCGCAAGGAGCTGGCAAAGCTCGCCGCCGCGGGCCCGCATGCCCACGGGCACCGGCTCTCGATTGTCGACATGGAGCTGGCGATGGCGCGCGGGCGCTTCCGCGACGCATGCCTGCTCTTCGACCGGGCCAGCGACGAGTGCATCCAGCGTGGCTTCGTCCACCTGGCGGGGATCGTCTGTCAGCGTGCCGCCACGTACTACGCGGCGGAGGGCAGCGCTCGGCAGAGCCACGAGTACACCCGGCGCGCCCGGCAGCACTTTGCCGAGTACGGGGCCACGCGGAGAGCGCGAACCCTCGCCGCGCGCCTCGACGAGCTGGCCCCCGGGTGGCGCTCGCCCGCCGAGACCCCGCTGCAATCGGTCGATGCCGATGCGCTCACGAGGGCCGCCACCTCCTTGTTCGAGCACGTGGAGCTGAGCACCTTGCTCGTGCGACTGATCACCGCGGCGATGGAAGCCGCGGGCGCGACGGGCGCCTGCGTCTTCGTGAGCGTCGAGGGGCAGGAGCTGTGCGTCGCCGCCGAGGCCACCATCGACGACGGCCGGATAGCGGTGTCCCTCGTCGACGGCTACCCGCCCATCACCCGGGTGCCCGCCACACGCTACCCCGTGGACGTTCTCACCGCGGTCGTCGCGGACGGAGCTCCCCTCGTGCTCGAGGACGCCACCGTCGACCCACGCTTCGGCGGCAGCCCCTACGTGCGGGAGCGCCGGCCGCGCTCGTTGCTGTGCCTGCCCATCGTCGATCGCGACCGGCGACCGGCTGCCCTCTACGTGGAGAACGACCTGACCCGGGGGGCATTCACGCGCGAGCGAGTCCGGGTCTTGCAGGCCCTGCTCTCCATGGCGGCCATCTCCATCGCCAACTCTCGCCTCTACGCCCAGCAAGAGGCGGCGCTTCAGCTCGAGCGGAGCGCCCGGGAGCGGCTCGCCCGGCTCAACGACCTCAAGGACGAGTTCCTGGCCAACACCTCCCACGAGCTCCGCACGCCCCTGACCGGTATCATCGGCATGGCCGACGCCATTCTCGCCAGCCACGGCGACGCGCTGACGGACGAGACGAAGCACGACATCGGCCTCATCATCAGGAGCGGGCGGCGGCTCGCCACCCTCGTCAACGACGTCCTGGACTTCTCGCGGCTGCGCAAGCGGGAGCTGGAGCTCCACACCAAGCCCGTGAATCTCGGAGCGATTGCGTCCCTGGTCTGCCGGGTCTTGAGCCAGGAAGCCCGGCGCCGGGGCGTCGAGCTCCGCGTCGAGCTCCAACCGGGAATCCCGGCGGTAGAGGCCGATGAGGACCGGCTGCAGCAGATCCTGTTCAACCTCGTGGGCAACGCGATCAAGTTCACCGACGCGGGCGGGCACGTCCGCATCGGCGCGGTGGCCGGCGGCGACCGCGTCAAGGTCTTCGTCACGGACACGGGAATCGGCATCCCCGCCGAGGACCAGCAATCAATCTTCGAGGCCTTCGAGCAGGTGGACGCATCCTCGAGCCGCAGCGCCGGTGGCACGGGGCTGGGGCTGCCGCTGGCCAAGCGGCTGGTGGAGCTCCACGGGGGGGCGCTGCAGGTCCGGTCGGAGCTGGGGCAGGGTTCGGAGTTTTCCTTCGAGCTGCCTCTGTCCTCGCGTGAGCCGGAATCCGTCGAGTCCCTGGCATTGGCGCACATCGTCCCCGACGAAGAGGCCCTCGATGCACCGGGCTCCGAGAGCATGAATGCGTCGGCGCCGAGCTCGTCCAGCTGCCACGTTCTCATCGTGGACGACGAATCCGTCAACCGGCGGGTGATGGAGCGCTACACGAAGGCGTACGGCTACCGGACGACCAGTGCCGACAGCGGCGCCAAGGCGCTGGAGCTGCTGGAGGCGGGGCTCCGTCCGGACGTCGTCGTGCTCGACGTCATGATGCCGGGCCTCGATGGCTACGACACCTGCCGGGAGATCCGGCGCACGCGAAGCGCGACGGAGCTGCCGATCATCATGCTCACCGCGAAGAACCGCGTGTCGGACCTGGGGCTGGGCTTCGCCGCCGGTGCCAACGACTACATCCCCAAGCCCTTCTCCCGGCAGGAGCTGCAGGCGCGAATCAAGAGCCACGTGGAGCTCGCGCGGCTCTACGCGGCGCTCGCCGACTACAACCGGAACCTCGAGGGCATCGTCGAGGAGCGGACCCACTCTCTGAGCGAGAAGAACCAGGCGCTCCACGAGGCCCTGCTCAAGCTCGAGGCCGCACAGCAGCAGATGATCGTCCAGGGGAAGATGGCGTCTCTCGGGGCCTTGACCGCGGGCATCGCCCACGAGCTCCGCAACCCGCTCAACTTCGTGATCAACTTCGCCGCGCTGTCGGAGGAGCTCGTCACGGAGTTGCAAGCGGAGCCCGACCCAACACCGGAAACGGTGCAGTCAGGGCTGAAGACCCTGGCGCAGAACATCCACCGCATCCATGAGCATGGGAGCCGCGCCGACCGCATCATCAAGAACATGCTGGCCCACTCCAGCCGCTCGCGAGGGTCACACGCGAAAGCCGATATCCACGCCCTGCTGGACCAGGCGTTGGAGTTGATGCAGTACGGCACGGGCCTGAAGGATCCACCCACCAAGATTGAAGTGGTGCGGAAGTATGACGGGAGCCTGGATGCCGTGGAGGTGGTTCCTCAGACGATGTGCCAGGTGTTCTTGAACATCCTGAACAATGCCTGCGACTCGATGCAGGAGAAGCAGCGCGAGTGTGGGCATGGCTTCACCCAGCAGCTGCGCCTGGAGACGCGGCGGCTTGCTCAGGGCGTGGAGATCCGCATCCGGGACAACGGCAAAGGAGTGCCGGCGGCGCTGCGTGATCGGCTCTTCGAGCCCTTCTTCACCACGAAGGCAGCAGGCATGGGCGTGGGGTTGGGGCTCTCGTTGAGCTTCGATATCGTGGTGAAACAGCACAGCGGCTCGTTTACCCTCGAGAGCCAGGAGGGCGAGTTCGCCGAGTTCGTCATCTCCCTGCCAGGCTAGCCGCGCGTCGCCTGCGTGGGCCCACTCAGCGTTGGAGCAGGCGCGGCTTCAGCGTCCGGGGCCGGCTCCGGACGGTCCTCCCATGGAGACCTCCGCCGGAGGCGCCTCCGGGGGCACCGGAATCTCCGTGCCTCGCAGGCGTGCCCGGAACACCGCCGCGCGCATCAGGAAGATGGTGGTGATGGGGGCTGTCAGGACAATGAACATCCCGATGAGCAGCGAATGGAGATAGGGCTGCCCGCGCTCGAAGGAGATCTGCACCACCGTCGCGAGCGTCAGGCTCCAGGCGCCCAGCGTTGAGCCCAGCGTGGGCGCATGGACGCGCTGGAAGAAGGTGCTCAAGCGCAGCACTCCGAAGGAACCGATGAGTGCCGCCAGCGCCCCGAGGACCACGAGCCCCGCCGTCAGCGCATCCACCCACGGTGGCGTCGACGCGTTCATTCGATGACCTCCCCGCGCAGCAGGAACTTGGACATCGCCGTGGAGCCCACGAACCCGAACAGCGCAATCAGGAGCGCCGCCTCGAAGTAGGAGCTGCTCCGGTAGACGAGCCCCAGCGTGAGGACGACCAGCATCGTGTTCATGTACAGGCAGTCGAACGCGACGACGCGGTCCTCCGCCCTGGGCCCGAGAATCATCCGGGCCAGGGCCAGCACCATGGCCAGGGCCAGACAGCCCAGCGCGAAGGCCAGCGCCCAGGAGAGCACGGAACTCATTCGAAGATCTCCTTGAGCGGACGCTCGTAGCGCTGCTGGATGAGCTTCACCAGGTCCGCCTCGCTCTGGATGGCGAGCACATGCAACAGCAGGGTGCGGTTGTCCGCGGACAGCTGCGCCCAGGCCGTGCCCGGCGTGAAGGTGACAATCATCGCCAGCACGGCCAGGCCGTTCGCATCTCTCAGCTCGAGCGGAACCAGGACGAAGCCGGAGCGGATGTCCGAAGAGCGCTGCGTGAGGATGGCCCACGCCACCTCCGCGTTCGAGCGCAACATCTCCAGGATGACCCGGCAGAACAGCCGCACGATGACCCACGGCTTGCGCACCCGCACCGACGCGGGGCGGAGCTTGACGGTCACCCAGGGCCAGAACACCGCCAGGATGACGCCGAGCACCAGCGTCCCCGCGCTCACCGACTGCATGAGCAATATCCACAGCAGGAGCAGCGCCACCGAGAGCAGGGGGGAGGGCAGGAGCCGCTTCATCGCGAGGCCTCCGGAGCCGGGGCCGGTCCCCGCACCTCGACGCCGAGGACCGCGTCGATGTACCCACGGCGGTCATGGAGGGACTGCGCCGTCTCGAGCGCGAACTGCATCACCGGCCCGGCCGCGAGCGTCAGCGCCAGACACGCGGCGAGCAGCGCCACCACCGGCAGTCCCTCTGGCGCCCGGACCCGGGGCGACGCGCGCTGCCCTCCGGACCAGAAGGTCCGGATTCCCGTGCGCGTGAGGGCAATGAGCGTGAGCAGGCCCGAGCCCAGCAGCACGCAGACGAACAGCCAGACCCGCGTGGGCACCGCGCCGCCCCCCTCACGCAGCGACAGCGCCGCCGACAACATGCCGAGCTTGCCGAGGAAGGTCGGCAGGGGCGGCAGGCCGGAGACGAGCAGCGCGCACGCGATGAACGCCAGGCCCAACAGCGCGGTGGAGGCGGGGAAGGGCAGCGCGATGAGCGGCTCCTCCTCGTCGTCGAGGTTGACCTCCTGCGCTTCGAGCGACGCGCTGAGGAAGGGCGCCTCGTCCACGAGGGTCGCCCCCGCGCGCCAGCGCTCGACGAGGTCGACGAGCAGGAAGAACGCGCTGGCCGTGAGCGTGGAGCCCACCAGGTAGAACACCGCCCCACCGAGGACTGTCGGCTCGGCCAGGCCCAGCGCCGCCAGGAGCGTCCCGGCGGAGACCACCACCGCCAACGCGGCCTGGTGCGCCAGCCGGGGCGTGGCGAGCATCCCCAGGGCCGCGAGCAGCGCGGTGACTCCGCCGAACGTGAGCAGCGCATTCGAACCGAAGCCCGCCAGCGGCCCCCCGGCGAACATCAGCGTCCACAGCCGCACCAGCGCATAGACGCCGACCTTCGTGAGCACGGCGAACATCGCCGCCACGGGGGGCGTGGCCGATGAGTAGGCGGGCACCAGCCAGAAGTTGAGCGGCCACGCCGCCGCCTTGGCCAGGAATGCCACCGCGAGGATGGCGGCGCCCGCGTCGACGAGGTGCCGGTTCGGCACGGCCTCTCCGGACAGGCGCGCGGACAGCTCCGCCATGTTCAGCGTCCCGGTGACGCCGTAGATCATCGACACGCCGATGAGGAACAGCGACGAGGCGGCGAGGTTCACCGCCACGTAGTGCACACCCGCGCGGACCCTCGGCCTTCCCGAGCCATGCAGCAACAGCCCGTACGAGGCGGCCAGCAGGATTTCGAAGAAGACGAAGAGGTTGAAGATGTCCGCCGTGAGGAACGCGCCGGACAGCCCCATGAGCTGCAGCTGGAACATGGGGTGGAAGTGCACGCCCGCGCGGTGCCAGCGCGCGGACGCGAAGGAGAGGGCACAGCCCCCCAGCGTCCACGTCACCACCAGCATCGCCGCCGAGAGCCGGTCCACCGCCAGGGAGATGCCGAAGGGCGCGGGCCAGTTGCCCGGCAGGTAGGCCACGACGCTGGCCTCCTCCACCCACACCAGCAGCATGCCCGAGACGGCCAGCCCCAGGAGGATGGAGGTCATCCCCATCACCAGCTTGAGGGGCCGCTTGCCTTCGCCCAGGAGCAGCTGCGCCGCCGCCGTCAGCATCGGCAGGAGGATGGGCGCCACCAGCAGGTGGGGCATCAGGCCCTGGATGAGCGCCTTCATGGCTCCGTCCCATCCACGTGGTCGGTCCCCGTCATTCCGCGCGAGGCCAGGATGATGACCAGCAGGAGCGCCGTCATCGCGAAGCTGATGACGATGGCCGTCAGCACCAGCGCCTGCGGCACCGGGTCGGTGTAGTTCGCGAGGTCCTTCGGGACGCCGTCGACGAGGATGGGCTCCTTGTCGATGGCGAGCCCGCCAATGCTGAAGATGAAGAGGTTCACCGCGTAGGCGACCAGCGACAGGCCGATGACCAGCTGGAACGTGCGGGGCCGCAGCAGGAGCCACACGCCAGAGCCCGTCAGGACGCCGATGGCGAGCGCCAGCACGAGCTCCATCACTCACCTCCCGTGGCCCGGTGGGCACGAATCGCCTGGTGCGCGAGCGCCACCAGGATGAGCAGCGTGGAGCCCAGCACGAGACTGAACACGCCCAGGTCGAAGAACGTCGCGCTGCCGAGGTGGACCTCTCCCACCACCGGCACCTCCAGATGGAAGGTGTGCGAGGTGAGCAGCGGGTAGCCGACCACGAAGGAGCCCGCGGCCGTGCCGAGCACCAGCAGCAGGCCCAGGGCAATCTGCGTGCGCGGTGCGAGCCGCAGTCGTTCCTCGACCCACTCGGTGCCGGACACGAGGTATTGCAGCAGGAAGCCCACCGACATCACCAGCCCGGCCACGAAGCCGCCGCCGGGCGCGTTGTGGCCGCGCAGGAAGAAGAACGCGGCCACCACGCCCGACACGGGCAAAACGAGCCGGATGAGCACCGCGGGCACCATCAGGTACCCCACGGCGGTGTCTCGCGCCAGGCGGGGGTTCACCAGGTCCGTCTGCAGGTCCTTCGGCAGCACCTGCTGCTGCGGGGGAAGGGCCATGACCTCCGTCGCCGGCCGGAAGCGGCGCAGGAGCGCGTAGACGGTGAGCGCGACGAGCGCCAGCACCACGCCCTCGCCGAAGGTGTCGAACCCGCGGAAGTCCACCAGCATCACGTTCACCACGTTCCGCCCGCCGCCGCCGCTCAGCGCGTGCTCCAGGAAGAACGAGGTGCGCTCGGGGAAGTCCCGCGTCATCACCGCATAGGCCAGGATGGCCATGCCGCTACCGGCGGCCACCGCGACGACGAAGTCACGGATTCGCCGCACCCTGGCCGTCCTCAGGGTGTGCGAATCGTAGACCCCCCGGGCCGGCTCTCGCGGCGGAAGCCACCGGAGCCCCAGCAGGATGAGCAACGTCGTCACCACTTCGACGATGAGCTGGGTGAGCGCCAGGTCCGGCGCGGAGAACCAGATGAACGTGACACAGCTCACCGCGCCCGCCGTCCCCGAGAGCATGAGCGCGGCGAGCCGGTGGAACTTGGCCTGCCAGGCCGCTCCCACCGCCGCGATGCCGCCAACGCACCAGAGCGCGACGAAGGTCGGCGAGAGCGGCACCAGCGGACGCTCCCCCGTGCCGATGTTGCCCCACAGCGTCAGGCCACCGACGAGCAGGGTGACGCCCACCATGCACAGGAGCTGCCGCTGGAGCCCCGCGGTGAGCAGCCCCCGGCGCGTCCACCGGCCCAGCACGGTGAGCCGCGTCAGCAGGGCCGTGAAGATTCGCGCTCCCTCGACGCGCTTCACGCGGGGGGGACTGGAGGGGGCCCGCCCCAGCTCCCGCTTCCGGACGGCCAGGTACAGCAGGCCGCCTCCGCAGAGCGCCAGCGCGCTCATGAGGAGCGGAGCGTTGAAGCCATGCCAGATCTTCAGGCTGTACTCAGGGAGCGGTCCCTGGACGACCTGCAGGGAGGCGGCCTCCAGGAGGGGGCCAATCGACGCGGCGGGCACGATGCCCACGACGAGGCAGAGGAGGACCAGCACCTCGACGGGGACGCGCATCCACTTGGGGGGCTCCTCCGGGACGCGCGGCGTGTCCCGGGCGCTCTCGGGCCCGAAGAACACCTTCGCCGCGAACCGGAGCGAGTAGGCGACGCTCCCCATGCCCGCCAGCGTGGCGGCGATGGGCAGACCCCACTGGATGGCGGGGATGGCGTCGACGAAGACGGTCTCCGCGAAGAACATCTCCTTCGACAGGAAGCCATTGAGCAGCGGGACTCCCGCCATGGCCGCCGTGGCGACGACGGCGAGCGTCCCGGTGATGGGCATCAGGCGGAAGAGCCCGGACAGGCGGCGGATGTCCCGCGTGCCCGTCTCGTGGTCGATGATGCCCACCGCCATGAACAGCGACGCCTTGAACGTCGCATGGTTCATGAGATGGAACACCGCCGCCACCGCGGCCAGCGGGCTGTTGAGCCCGAGCAGCAGCACCACCAGCCCCAGGTGGGAGATGGTGGAGTAGGCGAGCAGCCCCTTCAGGTCTCGCTGGAACAGCGCCGCCCACGCGCCGAACAGCAGCGTGAGGAGCCCGGCGGACCCGACGAGCCAGAACCACAGCTCCGTGCCCGACAGCACCGGCCACAGGCGCGCCAGCAGGAACACCCCCAGCTTCACCATGGTCGCCGAGTGCAGGTACGCCGACACCGGCGTCGGTGCCGCCATCGCGTTGGGGAGCCAGAAGTGGAAGGGGACCTGGGCGCTCTTGGTGAAGGCGCCGATGAGGATGAGGACCAGGGCCACCGGGTAGAGCGCGTGGGCCCGGACCTCCTGGGCTCGGCCGAGGACGACTTCCAGCTCGTAGCTGCCCGCCATCTGCCCGAGCACGAGCAGCCCTGCGATGAGACACAGACCGCCCATGCCGGTGACGGTGAGCGCCATCCGCGCCCCGCGCTGAGCGTCCTTGCGGTGGTTCCAGTAGCCGATGAGCAGGAACGAGAAGAGGGAGGTCAGCTCCCAGAAGAAGGCCAGCTGCAGCAGGTTGCCCGAGAGGACCACGCCCAGCATCGCGCCCATGAAGGCCAGCAGGAACGCGAAGAACCTCGCCACGGGGTCCGACGGCGAGAGGTAGTACCGCGCATACAGCATCACCAGCGCGCCGATGCCCAGCACGAGCACGCACAGCGTCCACGAGAGGCCGTCGAGCCGCAGCACGAGGTCGAGCCCCAGCGAGGGCACCCAGGCGATGCGCTCGACGAGCAGACCTCCCCCGCGGACCTTCGGGAAGTGCAGTGCGACTCCGACGAGCCCCACCAGGGCGGCTGCGCCGGAGAGCACCGCCGCGCGGTTCCGGGCATTCGTGGGCAGCAGTGCCGCGATGACACCAGCAACCCAGGGAATGACCAGCAGGGCGAGGAGCGGCATGGTTCCAGGGGAAGGAGGGGCCCGACTCAAACCATGTTGCTCGACATCTTTCGAGCCCGTTCAGGCCCCGGCTGCGTCATCCCGTGAAGAAAGAACAGCGGCGGGCCGGGGGGTGTTGAATGTGTGGCAGATGGAGGGCCCGCCCGGTGCGCGGCGGGAGGGCGTGCGCTGGGAGGTCTTGTGTCGCCGGAGCGTGGCGACTTGACGTAAGAAATCAGGACATGAGCGACAGCATCGACGACGGCTCGAAGTCCTCTTCCGGCGAGGTTCGCCCCGAGCTCGCGGAGCTCCGCCAACGCCTCGAGGCCACGACGGACGCAGGCCGTCCGGACGCGGTGGCCCGGCGGCGGAAGACGCAGCAGCGCACGACGCGAGAGAACATCGCGGACCTCGTCGACCCGGGCAGCTTCGCGGAGTACGGCGGGCTGGCGCTCGCGGCGCAGCGCTCCACGCGCTCCATCGAGGACCTCGTCCGGGTGAGCCCCGCCGATGGCATCGTCTGCGGGCTGGGCACCGTCAATCGCGCGCTCTTCGACGACGAGCGTGCTCGCACCATGGTGCTGGCCTACGACTACACCGTGTTCGCCGGCACCCAGGGGCTCGTGGGCCACCGGAAGCTCGACCGCATGCTCGCGCTCGCGGGGCAGTGGCGCGTGCCGGTGGTCCTCTTCGCCGAAGGGGGCGGCGGGCGCCCCAATGACACGGACACGCACACCGTCTCGGGGTTGGACACGCCCAGCTTCCTCGCCTTCGCCTCGCTGTCAGGGCTCGTCCCGCGCGTCGGCATCGTCTCCGGGCGGTGCTTCGCCGGGAATGCGGCGCTGCTGGGGAGCTGCGACGTCATCATCGCGACGGACGACAGCAACATCGGCATGGGCGGCCCGGCGATGATTGAAGGCGGCGGGCTGGGCAAATTCGCCCCGGAGGAGATTGGTCCCGCGGACGTGCAGACACGCAATGGCGTCATCGACGTGCGCGTGCGGGACGAAGCAGAGGCCGTGGCCGTCGCGAAGAAGTACCTGTCCTACTTCCAGGGCCCCACCGCTCCCGGGGCCTGTGCCCCGCAGGAAGCGCTGCGTGACGCGCTGCCTGCGAACCGTCGCCGTGCCTACAAGGTCCGGCCCATCATCGAGACGCTGGCGGACACCGGGTCCGTGCTGGAATTGCGCAAGGACTTCGGGCGCAGCCTGATAACGGCGCTGGTACGAATCGAGGGGCAACCCTTCGGGCTCATCGCGAACGACACCTTCCACCTGGGCGGTGCCATCGACGCGAATGCCGCCGACAAGGCCGCGCGCTTCTTCCAGCTCTGCGATGCCTTCGCGCTGCCGCTCGTCTCGCTGTGCGACACGCCCGGGTTCATGGTGGGTCCGCCAGCCGAGCAGACGGCGCTGGTGCGCCACGTGTCACGCATGTTCGTGGGGGCGGCGAGCCTCTCCGTCCCGTACTTCTGCGTCGTGCTGCGGCGGGGCTACGGGCTCGGCGCGCAGGCGATGGCGGGCGGGCACTTCCACGCGCCCGTGTTCAACGTGTCGTGGCCCACGGGCGAGTTCGGCGGAATGAACCTGGAGGGCGCCGTGCGCATCGGGATGCGCAAGCAGCTGGAGGCCATCGAGGACCCGGCGGCCCGGGAGGAGATGGCGAAGGCGATGATTGCCGAGGCGCACCAGCGCGGCACCGCCATCAACATGGCGTCGCTGCTGGAGCTCGACGCGGTCATCGACCCCGCGGAGACGCGCGCCTGGATTCTGCGGGGCCTGCGGTCCGTTCCCAAGCCCGCCCGTGAGGGACGGCGCAGGTACATCGACACCTGGTAGGCGAGCAGCACGGCGGGGGCAGGGAGCATCTGGACCAGGGGCGTGGCAAGCTCCGCTGGAATGATGCGCCCCTTTGGAATGGTCCTGGTCCTTGCCGTGCTCCTCGGTGGTTGCCAGCAACCGGGCAAGGTCCCCGAGCGTCTGGATGGCCTGTATTTCGCGGACCCTGGTTACTACGCTGCGGAGCACACGACGAAGCTGCTGCTGCTGGAGCAGGGGCTCTTCGAGCTGCTCCAGGGCACGGAGCTATCACTGCGCGGCACCTTCGAAGCGCGCGATGGCCTCTTGAGACTGAAGCCTGTCGGCGGCGGAGCGGCGCTCGAGACCACCTACGCGGTGGTGGACGGCCGCCTGCTCCTGGGGGTGTTGCGGCAGGTGGGCGGCGAGCGGCACCGTTGGACCTCGGCCGCGCTCCCCTCGGAGTTCCTGGGCCGGGACCGGAGGGTACGAGCCTCGGTGGAGGCCTTCCGCATCGACTGGGACATGCGTGGAGGGGAGTGGCGCTTCACCTCCGGTGCTCGCCAGGTGTTACTGGGCGGGGTGGCGCGCTTCGAACACCCGGAGCATGGGGGCCGCTTGTTCGTCCCCGTCTTCCGCGGCCCGGCGCAACGTGGGGGAAGGGATGACCCCGCCAGGATGCTCGCGGAGTCTCAACAGGTGCTCGGGCATGAGCTGGGCAGGCGGTCCCAGTTCGGCTTGGAGGCCGCCCCCGAGGCACCTCTGGTCTGGGACGGCGAGCAGGTCCGCTTGCGGCAAGGCGACGCGGGCCCCAGGCGCCCGGCCGAGACGATTCTTCGCCTCTTCGAGACAACAGCCGACACCTACGCGCGACGAGGCGAGGTCGTGGTGACACCATGGACGGTGGACCTCGGGCCCGTGGGGTTGCTTCCCGTCCGCGCCGACCCGTCGAAGCTGGCGGGCACCTACGTGAATGGAGACACGGAGTTCATCGTCACAGCGCAGCCTCCGACCCCCAGCCCCCAGGCGGCTGAGTACGCCATGGTTGGCCTCTACCATCCAGACCAGGAGGTGACGTGTCACTACGCACCCGATGCACGGGGCCTCGTGACCTGGACGCTGGGGGACAGGCACTTCCCGATGGGCCACGGGGACATGACGGAGCATGTGTTCTGCTTCGCGCTCGCGGATGGCCGGGTCGTCCGCTACCGCTCCTCGGGAGGATGCGGCGGCATGAGTCCCTCGGCCCTGGACGTGTTCGAGCGCAGCGCCAGCCCGCGAAAACAAGAAGGCCGGCCGCCCTGAGGCAGCCGGCCTTCCACCTGTCCTCGGGAGGAGACGTCCCTACGCGGCCTAGAAGAACACGTGCGTGAAGCGGGCCCCGACGAACTGGCTCTTCGTCATGCCCTCCGACACGTCGATGTCGGGCTGGAACTGGAGCATCAGCGTCGAGGCCTTCTCCAGGCGGATGCCCATCGACAGGCGCAGCGCCTGCACCGTCTGACGGGGTGAAATCTCCTGGTCGCCCGCGGGCGTCGCGAGGGTGCGCTTGCCGGCCGCGTCGATGTAGTAGCCCACGCTGGTGAAGAAGGTGGGGGACAGGTCCATGGCGCCGGTGAGGATGCCGCCGAAGGAGGGGTCCTGGCTCAGCGCCAGCTTCGCGACTTCCGTCCCGACGGGCACCGCGAACTCGTCGTTGTCCCCGTGGATGGCCACGTTCGCCATCGCCTCCAGCGTGAAGGCCTTCAGGAAGCGCTGGCCCACCACGAGCTGCGGCCGCACCGTCCACCGGTTGCTGCCGATGTTCAGGAAGCGGTTGCTGTCGTACTTGCCCGTGGGCAGCGTGACGTACGGCGTGAAGGCAAACCACGTGTGCGTGTGCGTCTCGGCGTTCTGGACCAGGCCATAGCCCAGCGTCGGGATGTAGGTGATGTCACCCACGCCCGAGGCCCGGAGCGCCGTCTTGGGCGCGGCAGGGGAGAGCGGGTTGGCCTGGAACACCGTGACGTCCACCACCGGCAGGCTCACGTCGAAGGGGACGACGACGAGGTCGCCGAACTTCAGGACGTACGTGGCGCGGAAGGCCGCCTGGAGCTGGGAGAAGTCCCGCTCGCCCGAGGCGGAGACGTGGCGCAGGTACGTATTCGCGATGATGCCCCGGTGCGGAACGAAGAAACCCGCCTCGTAGTCCCGGGCGTCCGCCTGCTGGGCCCGGGCATTGGTAGCCGACACGAGCGACACGAACAAGACTGCGAGCAACGCGCGATTCATGGTGAGTCTCCTCTGCGGGGTGTACGTCGTCTGTCGGGCGTGCCTCAGTAACGGAACGGCCACGCCTGGAAATACCGCCTGACTCGCAGCCACACGCCGAACAGCCCCATGGGCTCGAGCACGAGCACGAGCACCACGATGACGGACAGGAGCACCGTCGACTGCTGCGCGGACGTGAGCTGGTTGATGAGTGGAACGGAGTGCCCCACCGACTCGGCGAGGGGACTCAGGAAGGTGAAGGCGAGCGCGCCGCTGACGGCGCCGAAGACGCTGCCCACCCCGCCCAGCACAATCATGGCGATGAACTGGATGGACAGGTTCAAATCAAACGGCGGCTCGACGGTGATGTATTGCTGCTGGAACGCGAACATCGCCCCGGCGATGCCGGCCAGGAACGAGGACACTCCAAAGGCCTGCAGCTTGGCCTGCGTCGTGGCGACACCGAGCACCTCCGCCGCGAGGTCCTGGTCTCTCACCGCCATCATCGCCCGGCCGCTGTTGGAGCGCTGCACGTTCTTGGTCAGCCACACCGTGCCGGCCGCCAGCAGCAGGAAGATGAAGTACAGCTTCCGCTCGAAGCCCAGCACCACCGGCCCGAGCATCCACGTGTCGCCCACCGAGGCCGGGGGGCCCGTCTCACCCCGGAACCACCAGTACATGGGGACGGAGGTGCCGCTCAGCCCGTTCGTCACCTCGGGGTACGCGAGCAGCACGTGCTGCGTCAGGAACACCAGCCCCAGCGTGACGATGGCCAGGTACAGCCCCTTGAGCCGCAGCGCGAAGGCGCCGATGACGACGCCCACGAAGGCGGAGAGCCCGCCGGCCAGGGGGAGCGCCAGCCAGAAGGGCCACCCCAGCTTCGTGCCCAGCACCGCGACGGTGTATGCGCCCAGCGCGAGGAAGGCCGCGTGGCCCAGGCTCACCTGGCCCGCGAAGCCGGTGAGCACCATCAGCGCGGCGGCGCCGACGATGGCCACCAGCCCCAGGTTGCCGACGCTGAGCCACCGCGTGCTGGCAAGCCAGGGGTAGCTCAGGGCGACGGCCAGCGCCAGCACCGCGCCGGCCTTGTGCCACAGGCCGGGCAGCACCTTCAGGTCGTCCTCGTACCGAATCACCAATGGGCGGGTTGGCATGATGTCGTCTCGCGGGCGTCAGACCCGGCGAACCTCGTGCTCGCCCCAGAGGCCGCGCGGCCGCAGCACGAGGAAGAGGATCATCGCCGCGTAGGGAAAGACGGCGTGGAAGTTGTGACCGAACGCGCCCAGGTGCGGGTTGACGTACGCCTGCGACAGCACCTCCAGCAGGCCCAGCATGAAGGCGGCGACGACGGCGCCCACCACCGACTCGAGCCCGCCGACGATGATGGCCGGGAAGGCCCGCAGCGCCACGTAGCCCAGGTTGGAGTCCACCGAGCGGGGGAACATCCCCAGGAAGATGCCAGCCACCGCGGCGGTGGCGCCGGCCAGGAACCAGGTGAAGGCCAGCACCCGGCCCACGGGGATGCCCAGCGCCAGGGAAACTTCCTGGCTCTCGCTCGCCGCGCGCATCGCCATGCCCAGCGGCGTGCGCTGCACCAGCGCATGCAGCAGGACGAGCACCGCCGTCGTCGCGCCCAGCGACACCAGCGAGGACATGAGCACCGAGGCGCCGCCCACCTGCACCTCCGCCATGGACTCCCAGGGCGTGGGCATGCCGCGCGTGTCCGTGCCGAAGGCGATGACGATTGCGGCACGCAGGAGCAGCCCGAGGAACAGCGTCAGGATGATGGTGGTGAAGACGGGGCGGCCCACCATCCGCCGCAGCACCGTGCGCTCCAGCAGGGCGGCCAGCCCGCCGGTGAGACAGGCGGAGGCCAGGAGCGCGAGCCACCAGGGCAGCACGTCCACCAGCGCCGTCATCAGGAACGCGCCCAGGCTCAGCAATTCGCCATGCGCGAAGTTGAAGAGCCGCGAGGCCCGGTACACCACGGAGAAGCCCAGGGCGATGAGCGCGTAGCTCGCCCCCAGCGCCAGTCCGGAGATGCTCAGCTGGAGCAGCTGCGTCATTCGCGTGTCCTCGCGTACATCTCTTCCACCAGGTGGGAATGCAGCTCGAGTACCGCCTTGCGACGGACCTTCAGGGACGCCGTGACTTCGCCCGCGTCCTGCGTCATCTCCCGAGCGAGGAGCCGGAAGGCGCGCACCTGCTCCACGCGGGCGAGCCCCTCGTTGGCGCGGGCCACTTCTTCCTCGATGAGCTTCTTCACCTCGGGCTGCGTGGTGAGGTCCGTGTACGAGGTGAAGGCAATCTTGCGGCGCAGCGCCCAGTCCGCCACGGTGTCCGGGTCAATCTGGATGAGCGCAGTGACGAAGGCGCGCCGGTCGCCAATGGCCACCGCTTCCTTGATGTACGGGCTGTTCTTCAGCGCGTTCTGGATGCGCTCGGGGGACAGGTTCTTCCCGCCGGAGGTGATGAGGATTTCGCGCTTGCGCCCGGTGATGCGCAGGTAGCCGTCGGCGTCGATTTCACCGATGTCGCCGGTGTGCAGCCAGCCGTCGTCGCGGCGCACCTCGGCGGTGGCGTCCGGCCGGTTCAGGTAGCCCAGGAAGACGTTGGAGCCGCGCACCAGCACTTCGCCGTCCTCCTCCAGGCGGCACTCCACGCCCGGTACGGGGCGCCCGACGGTGCCCAGCCGGGTGGCCCCGGGGATGTTGAGGTGGCTGGTGCCCGCGCTCTCCGTCTGGCCGTAGCCCTCGTAGATGCGCACGCCCACGCTGTCGAACCAGGCGAGCAGCTCCGGGGAGATGGGCGCCGCGCCGGAGATGGGGAAGCGGCAGCGGCGCAGCCCCAGCCGCTCCTGGAGGGGCCGGTAGATGAGCAGGTCGCCGACGAACCACGCCAGCCCGTCCCACCAGCGGCGCTGGCCGGTGCGCTCGCGCTCGCGAATCTGCCCGCCAAGTTTGGTGAAGGTGTTGAAGAGGGTGCGCTTGAGCCACGAGGCGTCGCGCATCTTCACCGTGACGCTCGCGTGCATCTTCTCCCAGATGCGCGGCACCCCCAGGAACACGGTGGGGGAGACCTCGGCGACGTCCGTCTGCACCGTCTCCAGGGCCTCGCCGAAATGCACCTTCCCGCCCACCACGAGCGGCAGCAGCAGGCTGAACAGCTTCTCCGCCACGTGGCACAGCGGCAGGTACGAGACGACGCTGTCCTCGGGGCTCAGGCCGAGCTGCTGCACGAAGGTGGCCGAGCCCTGGAGCATGTTGCGGCTGGACACCAGCGCGCCCTTGGGCGAGCCGGTGGTGCCCGAGGTGTAGATGACCATCGCCGCGTCATCCGGGTCGCGCTGGGCGAGCTGCTCTCGGAGCCAGGACGGCTCGCGCTCCGACAGCGCGCGCCCCTTCTCCATGAATTGCTCCCACGTGCGGAGCCGGGCGTCCTGGACGCCGCGCAGGCCACGCGGCTCGATGACGATGACGTGCTGGACGGAGGGCGTCTCGGCGGCGACGGTGGCCACCTTGTCGTACTGCTCCTGGTCCTCGCAGATGACGACCTTGCAGCGGGCGTCGTTGAGGATGTACGCGACGTCCGCGGGCGGGTTCGTCTGGTAGATGCCGACGGTGCGCGCGCCCAGCACCTGGGTGCCCAGGTCCCCGAACAGCCACTCCGGCCGGTTGTCGCTGATGATGGCGACCGAGTCCCCGGCGCGCACGCCCAGCTCCCACAGCATCCGCGCCACGTGGCCGACGCGCTCCAGGTACTCGCGGAAGGACAGCTCCCGCCAGATGCCCAGCCGCTTCTCGCGGATGGCCACGGCGGTGGGGCGCTCCTCCGCGTGCTTCCAGAGCTGGCCCGGCAGGCTCATGGGCAGGGCCCCGCTCATGCCGCCACCGTCCCGCCCACGTAGGCGCTCAGCACGCGGGTGTCATTGCGCAGCGTGGAGGGCGGGCCGTTCGCGATGACGCGGCCGCGGTCCAGCACCGTCACCTGCGTGGCCAGGTCCATCACGAACCGGAGCTCGTGACCGATGAGGACCTGCGTCACCCCCAACTCGTGCCGGAGGTCGAGCAGGTAGTTGGCCATGTCCTCGGTCTCCTCCTGGTTGAGGCCGGCGGTGGGCTCGTCCAGCAGCAGCAGCTTCGGTTCCATGCACAGCGCGCGGCCCAGCTCCACCCGCTTGCGGATGCCGTAGGGCAGCACCGCGACGGGCATCCACCGGAAGTGCTCCAGGTTGAGGAAGTCGATGACCTCCTCGGCCTTCTCGCGGTGGCGGATCTCCTCGGAGCGCGCCTTGCGGGTCCAGAAGAGGTTGGCCAGGAGCCCCGACTGGTAGCGCTGGTGGCGCCCGAGCAGGAGGTTCTCCAGCACGGTGAGGTGCTCGAAGAGCGCCAGGTTCTGGAACATGCGCGAGACGCCGAGGCGGGCAATCTCCGTGGGTTCGATGCCCCCCAGGTCCTTGCCCTCCAGCCGCACCCGGCCCTCCATGTGCCGGTGGATGCCGCTGATGCAGTTGAAGAGGCTGCTCTTCCCGGCCCCGTTGGGGCCAATCACGGCGTGCAGCGCGCCCGCTTCGATGGTGAAGGAGACACCATCCAGCGCCCGCACTCCGGAGAAGGAGAGGCCTACGTTGTCGAGCTCGAGCAGTGCCATGCGTCACCCTTCACGACAGCCAGCGCCGCTTGCGGCGGTAGCGCTTCAGCTCGTGGTAGCCCCGCTGCCCCTCGCGTCCGAAGCCCAGGTAGAACTCCTGGACGTCCGGGTCGTCCCGGAGCTTGTCCGCGGGGCCGTCCAGCACGACCTTGCCCGTCTCCAGCACGTAGCCATAGGTGGCCAGCTTCAGCGCCACCATGGCGTTCTGCTCCACGAGGAGCACGGAGACGCCCTCGGCGCTGATGCGCTGAATCAGCTCCGAGACTTCGCCCACGGCCTTCGGGGACAGCCCCAGGAAGGGCTCGTCGAGCAGCAACACCTTCGGGCGCCGCATCAGCCCGCGGCAGATGGCCAATAGCTGCTGCTCGCCGCCGGAGAGGTAGCCGGCCTTCTGGCGGCGCCGCTCGCGGAGCACCGGGAAGCGCGTGAAGGCGGACTCGACGAGCTCCGCGCGCGCCTGGGCGCCCATGCCAAAGCCGCCGGCGATGAGGTTCTCCTCCACGGACAGCTCGTTGAGGATGCGGCGGCCCTCCAGAATCTGGACGACGCCCGCGCGCACCCGGCCATCGGCGGGAAGGCGCAGGAGGCTCTCACCGGCGAGCTCAATCTTCCCCTTGGTGATGGTGCCGTCATGCAGGTCCAACAGCCCGCTGATGGCGCGCAGCGCGGTGGACTTGCCGGCGCCGTTGGGACCGAGGAGCGCCACCACTCCCTGCCGGGGCACCTCCAGGGAGATTCCCCGGAGGGCCCGCACCACGGAGTGGTAGACGACCTGGAGGTTCTGCACCTGGAGGAGTGGACTACTTGCTGTCATCGGTCGCCTTGGCGGAGGACGCACCCAGGGCCTTCGGCTTCGCGGACTCGCCAACGACAGTCCAACTGGCCTGGGCCAGGTCGGGCTTGAGCACGCGGACGCTGACCCCCGTCTCGTAGGGGAACCGGGACAGGTCCACCGGCTCGGCCGCCATGCCGCCCGCGGTGGTGCCGGTGATGCCCTTGAGGGCCTTCAGGTAGCCCGCGCGGTGACGTCCTTCGCTTCGATGGCCTTCTTGAGGGCCTCCACCTGGATGCGGCCCTGGATGTAGGACGACAGCGTGTAGAAGTCCTTGGGGACGTCGGCGTGCTGGGCGTGGAGCGCGACGAAGTCCTTCATGCCCGGGACGCTGTCGCCCCAGTAGGTGAGCCCCGTGGCCCAGTAGAAGTTGGTGAAGACGGCGGCGGGGATGACCTTCGGGTCGAAGAAGCGGTCCACCCAGGCCGGCGTCTGCCCCACCCAGTTGGGCATGTACTTGAGCTGCGCGGCCGTGCCCAGGATGGGGCCCGATGCGCTGGGCAGCACCGTGAGGAGCACGTAGTTGGCGCCCGACTGACGGAGCGCCGTCACGACGGCGGCGAAGTCCTTCTGGCCCGGCGCGACGGTCTGCTGCGCGACGACGGTGACACCGTGGTGCTTCGCGGCCTCCGTCCAGCCCTCGATGCCGTCCTTCCCGAAGTCATCGCCCTGGTAGACGATGGCGGCCTTCACCTTGTCCGCGCCGCCCGCGTGCTCGACGGCCCAGTCCATGGCCCGCATGGCCTCCAGCTTGTAGGAGGCGCCAATGGGCGGCGTGTGCTGGTTGCGCGCCATCTCCGAGGACTGCGAGGCCGGGAAGGCCACCATGCCGTCCGCCGCCAGCTTGTCGCGCAGGGGCAGGGTGTTGGGCGTGCCGAAGCTGGTGCCCAGGAAGAGCACCTGGTCGTGGATGTCGCTGTACGCCTGCACCGCGTTCTGCGGGTTGTAGGCGTGGTCTCTCTCGACGAGCTCCAGCTTCCAGCCGTCAGGGAGCAGGCCGCTGTTGCCCGCGTTCACCTGCCGCACCAGCAGCCGCTTGCCGGCGGCGAAAGGCTTGCCAATGGCTGCCCCGGGACCGCTCTCATCGTTGAGCGCGCCGACGTAGACGACCTTCTTCTCCACGTCCACGCCCTTGTCTGTCTTGATGTCCGAGACAGGCTGGGACTTGGATTGCGAGGCTTCGGACTTCGGTGCCGCGGAATCTTCCTTCTTGCAGGCCGTCAGACCGAGAGCTGCCGCCATGAGCCCGAGTACGAGCCGTCGCATCGCATCCTCCCCGTTGAGTTGTTCGCGGCACCTTTGCCACAGACCGGAGGGCATGGAAAGACATCAGCAACAAATGTCTTGACTGTGTTTCGCAGAGCGAAATGCAGTCAGGCTTTTATTGGCTGTGTTTTGCAGGGCGGAACATCCGGGCGAGATGACACATTGCGCAACTCAGTGACGTGTTGCGTAGTTCACCTCGGGGGCGAGGCTTCGCGGGCACGGATGCGCCGCGCGCCGAGGCCTGCTGCATCCAGCGCGAGGCGACGTTTTTGATACACCTGTTTTGCCTACTTCGCCTTGCGCGCGCCTTCCACCACGGCCTTCGCGAGGGCGTGGCTGATGCGGTGGCCCAGCTTCACCTCGACGTCCAGGTAGATGGGCGAGCTGTTGAGCTCCAGGAAGACGTAGTCGTCTCCGTGGTGCTTGATGTCGATGCCGGCGAAGGTGAGGCCGCACGCGCGCGCCGCCTGACGGCAGAACTGCTTCACCGGCTCGGGCAGCGGCACCTCGCGATAGCTTGCCTCGCCGCCGCTGTAGACAGGGTCCGCGCGGAAGTCGAGGTGCTGCTCGGGGGTCTCGATTGCCACGCAGGAGACCACCTCGTCCCCCACGAGCATGATGCGCAGATCGTCTCCGCGCACGCGTTCCTGGAAGATGACGGGGGAGGCGGTGACGTCCTCCAGCCGCTCCAGTGCCTCGGCGTCGAGGCCGCGCGTGACGGCGCCGCCCATGATGGGCTTGTAGATGACGTCCTTCACCTCCGCGTGGAAGGCGCGGATGGCAGCCGGGTCATTGGAGATGAGCGTGCGCGGCACGCGTGCGCCCAGGCTTCGCAGCGCGTGGAGCTGGAAGGGCTTGTACTGCATGACGCTGGCGGCATGCGGCCCGTTGACCAGCGTGGCGCCCTGGTGCGCCAGCTTCAGCAGCCACGCCACGA
Source organism: Pyxidicoccus sp. 3LFB2 (assembly GCA_046520375.1). Classification (GTDB taxonomy): domain Bacteria; phylum Myxococcota; class Myxococcia; order Myxococcales; family Myxococcaceae; genus Myxococcus. The sequence goes on along the minus strand of JBKGHK010000013.1, from coordinate 11,871 downwards.
AATACGAGGCCCGCTCGCGCGTCTGCATGAAGTGGTGATGCCAGTCCTCGTAGAGCACCAGCTCTCCGTCCTGCTCCAGGGCCGGGACGAAGGGGGCAGGGACGAAGCGCAGGTAGAAGCCGCGCAGGTCGTCCACGCGCTGACCCAGGTAGTACGTCTCGTCGTCCTTCATGGACAGCGGCCAGCCGTGCTCCAGGGCCTCGCTGTCGATGATGACGGATTCCGCGCCCAGGACTCCCGCCTCGTGCGCCACCGCCGCGCACTGCGGGTCATTGCCATCACCGAAGATGCCGATTCTCAAGGACCGCCCCTGTCGCCCGGAGTTTCCGGAGGCTTCGCTATTTTCTCAGGCAACTACAAAGGCCGGCGTCCGACAATCCAGGTATCCACGCAGGGGGAGTGTCGTGACCAAGATTCCGAAGGGGCCGTCGTTCATCAAGTACGAGACGCCCCGTCCGCCGGCGAAGCCGGGCGGTGTCATCACCACCAAGGCGCTCGGTGAAGAGGGGGGCTCCAAGCCCAAGCCTCCGGGTACCGGGACGACGCTGGCCACCGGCGAAGAGGGCGGCATGAAGCCGCCCCCGATGACCACCAAGGCGCTGGGTGAAGAAGGTGGCGTCAAGCCGCCTCCGATGACGACCATGGCCATGGGCGAAGAGGGCGGTATCAAGCCGCCTCCGATGACCACCAAGGCGCTCGGTGAGGAGGGTGGCGTCAAGCCGCCTCCGATGACCACCATGGCGATGGGTGAGGAAGGTGGCCTCAAGCCGCCGCCGATGACCACCATGGCGATGGGCGAGGAGGGTGGCCTCAAGCCTCCCGGTGGTGGAACCAAGCCGCCTCCGATGACCACGCTGGCCGTGGGCGAGGAGGGCGGCATCAAGCCTCCTGGTGGCGGCACGAAGCCTCCGCCGATGACCACGCTGGCCGTGGGCGAGGAGGGTGGCTTCAAGCCTCCGACCGGGGGCACCAAGCCGCCGCCGATGACCACGCTGGCGCTGGGCGAAGAAGGCGGCAGCAAGCCGCCGGACATCACCACCAAGGCGCTGGGCGAAGACGGCAGCTTCAAGCCGCCGCCGATGACCACGCTGGCCCTGGGCGAAGAGGGCGGCGCGAAGTAGCGCTCGCAGCGCTCCGGCTCAAAGTCGGGGAGACGCCATGCAAGTCCAGAGGCCGGGTGCGAAAGCATGGCTCAGCCCTCGATGATGGGCGGGCGCCGTGAAGCTGCGCCTCCAGCTTCCGGGCCGGCTCCGCCCTGCTCACCGAGGCTCAGCCCTGGCTGAGGGGCAGGCGCCGTGGGGGTGCGCCCCCTGCGGGCCTGCTCCGCCCTGCTCACCGAGGCGCTGGGCGAAGAGGGCGGCGCGAAGGAGCGCGCTCCGGCTCGAAGCCAGAGTCCCGGGGCCGGGAGCGAGCGCATCCGGCCCCTTCCTCTTCTCCGAGGCTCAGCCCCGGATGATGGGCGGACGCAGCGGGGCGCCGTGAATCTGCGCCTCCAGCTTCCGGGCCTGCTCCACCATGCCCGCGTCGCCGCTGGCCTTGACGCGCTCAAGGCACGACAGCGCATCCGGCTTGCGGCCCTGCTTGAAGAGGGCCAGTGCGAGGTTGAGGCTCACCCGGGGCTCCTCCGGGTGCGCGTCGCTCAGTCCCCGGAGCACGCCCTCCGCCTCGGCCACCCGCTCCTCAGCCAGGTACAGGCGGGACAGGTCGAGCATGGGCTCCAGGGCCCGCGGCTCGGCGCGGTGGACTTCCTCCAGCAACGCGAGCGCCTCGCCGTGCTGCCCCTGCAGCGTGCGCACCTGGGCGAGCGCGTGCTTGGGGTCGATGGCCCCGGGCTGCCGCCGGATGGACTCCTGGAACGCCTGCGCCGCCTCGGGCAGGTTCCCCAGCGTGAGCAGCGCCAGCCCTCGCCGGTACACCGGATTGGCATCTTCCGGCTTCAGCCCTTCCAGCACCCGCGCCGCTTCCACTGCCTTCTGGGGCTCGCCCAGCATGAGGGCGCACTCGTAGCGGGCCTCGTGCAGCGGCGCTTCACGCGGATGCGTGGCCAGCGCCTCGGTCAGCACCGTCATCGCCGCGGGGAAGTCACGCAGGGCCATGAGCGCACGCGCATGGAGCAGCCGGGGCACCCACTCGCCGGGCATCAGCCCGCTGGCCACGCGGAACACATCCTTGGCCCGGTCCGGCCGGCCCTGGCGCATGGCAATCTGTCCCAGGTCCACCAGCGCCTGGGGGCTCTCGGGTTGAATGGCCAGCGCCGCACGCAGGGCCTTGGAGGCCTCCGGGTCCATGCCCCGGCGCAGCAGGGCCTGCGCGTGGGCGTAGTGCTCCACGAAGCCCGCTCCCGCGGCCCCGGCCAGCTCGGCCAATTGCTTCAGCACGTCGGGGCTTGCTCCATCATCCTTCAGGGACACCGTCAGCGCCCGGGCCGCGGAGTGCTCCGGTGCGAGCGCCACCGTGCGTGCGAGGGACTTGCTCGCGGCATCAGGCTGTCCCAGGGCGAGCTGGGCGCGGGCCAGGCCAAACCAGCTGTCCACATCCTGGGGATGAGAGCGGAGGGCGGTCTCGAAGGACGAGGCCGCCGCGGCGTACTCGCCTCGGGCCAGGAGTCGCAGGCCGGGCTGCGCGTGCTCGGAGGGGGTCATGGTGCCGGACAGTGTAGTCCGTTCGGGCTGCCGCCATCCTGGGATTGGGCCCATACTTCCTCCATGTGGCGGCATCTCCTCGGGGCGGCCTTCGTACTCGTCCCCGCCCTGATTGCGCTCCAGGCCTGGCGCTTCCTGAGGCTGTCCGGCCCCACGCCCGGGGCCCGGGTGCGGGGGCTGCCTCGCTGCACCGCCGTGGAGCTGGGGCGGCTGCGGCCGGGCGCTCGCGCCGTGGTGGAAGGACGGGTGGTTCCCGCCTCACCCGGGAGCGGGCTGCCAGGGCTTGCCCTCCGGCGCCGGCAGCGCCGAAGCGGCGCGCGCACCTTCGAGGCGTGGCGGGAGAAGCCCTCGACTCCGCCCCTGGTGCTGGTGACGGAGGAGGGCAGCGTGCGACTCATCAACGGCGACTATCCGCTCCGCTTCCCACGGGCTGGAGAGGCGGTGGAGGACAGGGCGCTGCGGGAGGGAGACACCGCCTGCGCCCTGGTGACGCTGGTGGAGCCCGGGGTGACGCCCCAGGCCCGCACCGAGTGGCTCTACGCGGCGCCCCTGTCCCGCTACCTCGCGGAGGTCCCCGTGGACGTGCGCCTGTTGCGCTGGGCCGTGGCGGGCCTGTGCGCCCTCTCGGCGCTGGCCGGGGTGTGGTGGGGCTGGTGGCGCTGAGCGAAAGGGGCTCAGTCGTCCCAGGTGGTGAGCAGCCCCGGGATTTCCTTGGCGAGGTTGCCCGCGTTCACGTCGCCGGAGATGTCGAAGCCCACGCCCACGCCCACGGCCGCATAGGCCTTGGCCTTGAAGTGGGTGAAGCCGGCTTCGAACTCCGCGCCCGCCATGGCACCGGCGGCGGCGGTGACGCCCAGCTTGCCCGAGGCCACCTGGCGGCCGTTGACGGAGGTGGTGATTTCGCCGTTGAGGCTGCCCTTGGCGCCGACGAAGCCCTCGGCTCCGGCGGTGATGGACACGCCGTCGCGGCCCAGGTGCACCTTGAGGTTGATGGAGCCGTCGATGCCGACCTTCGCGTCGGCGCCCAGCTTCACCTTGACGGAGACATCCTCTCCGTTGACCTTGAACTTGAACTCCTTCTCGGCCGAGCCCTCGGCCTTGAGGAGGTTGGCCTCGATCTCCAGCTTCACGTTCAGGTCGACGCCCTTGAGCCCCTTGAGCTCGGCGTTGGCCTCTCCGTCCAGCTTGAAGCTCGGCCCTTCCACGCTGCCCTTGACGTCGACGCCGCCGGGCAGGGTCGCCTTGCCCTCGGCCAGGGGCGCGCCCTTCTTCTCGACGAGGGGCTTCGAGTCCGGGCCCTTCGTGGAGAGCAGGGTGACCTTGCCCTCGGGAGCAATCTTCTTCTGCTCGACGGCCTTGGTGTCCTTGCCCTTGTAGTCGTAGCTGTCCCGCGTCCCCGTCTTCTTGTTGTCGGACGTCTTGGACTTGGTCGTCGTCGACTTCTGCTCGTTGGAGCGCGTGGTCGTCGTCGTGACGCGGTTCTCCTTCACCGCGTTCTTGGAGCTCTTGCCCGGCGTCGCCCGCTGCTTCGTCACCTCGACGCCGGTGCTGCGAGCGTTGCTGTAGACGTTCGAGTCTGAGCGGCGGATGGGAGGCATGACACGTTCTCCGGCAGGCCCGCGAAGGGGGCCTGGATTGAATCGTCGTCCCATTATCCGCGCGGCGCGGCGCGAGTTGCGTGATCCCAGATGATTCCAGTCGATGCCCCCGAGGTTCGTGGCATCGTCGAGGGCGATGAGCCTCCAACGACGGCGTTCCAAGGGGTTGTGGCTGGCACTGGGGTTCGCCGCGCTGGTCTCCGGCGCGCTCGCCGTGGGCATGGCGTACGCCTCGCACCTTTCCCGACAAGAAGCGGGGCAGGCGGAAGCCCTGTCCGTGGAGACCGCCGCCACCCTGGGCCGAAGGCAGCCGGGAGAGGCCGTGCTGGTGACGGGGCGGCTCGCGGGCGGCAACCCCGTGCTGTTCCGCCGCTACGTGGCGTACCTCCACTACGAGCCGTACCGGGACACCTCGGGGAGCAGCGCGCGAACGCGGTGGCGGGTGAAGGAGCGCTTCACGCCGGCCCTGCTGTTGGAAGACGGCTCCGGCCAGGTGCGCATCCGCAATGAGGACTACCAACTGGGCGCGGCCACGAAGGAGCCGGGGGAGCTGGACGAGCGCGGGCCGACCTCCTGGAAGGACGAGAAGGACGAGGGGGCGTGGGACCCGTCGACGCCCTCCACCGGCTCGCAGTGGTTCACCGGCTTCGAGGCGGGCCAGGAGGTCGTCGTGCTGGGCACGCTGGCCCAGGGCGGGACAGCGCCGGAGGTGAATGCGACGCGCGTCTTCGGTGGCACCCAGGAGGAGCTGGTGGCTTCCGCGAAGCGCTCCGCCTTCTTCTTCCAGCTCGCCGCCGGAGTACTGGCGCTCGTCTGCGCGGCGTCGGTGTTGGCGCTGGTGTGGCCCGTGCTGCGCCGCAAGCGCTAGAGCGCGTCCATGCTCACGTGGATCTCCCGCCGGTTCCATGTGTACGTGAGGCGCTTGCCGACCTGTTTCCATTCGAAGGACACCGTGCCACGCTCAGCGCCGTGCAGCGCGATGTGCACACCCCGGCGTGCGCCCGTGACGACAGGCTGGGGCTGGAGCACGCCGCCTCGCGTCGCGCCGCGCCCCTGCAGGATGCGCATCGTGGGCAGGTGCACGGGGCCCGACGCGGTGGGCAGCCCGTTGAGCAGCTCGAAGAGCGAGCCCGGAGTGCCCTTGCGGCCCTCGGCCAGGAAGAGGGCTTCTCCTCCTGCGGGCCGGGGCATGTAGACCACGGCACCGCCCTGGAGGAAGCGAAGCCGCGGCACGCACTGGTCGAGACGGCCGAGACGTAGCAGCTGGCCGCGCAGCTCCCGGTTCAGCGTGGGCGGGGCGGGCTTGCGTGCCTTGGGGGCCTGGCGCTTCGTGGGTTTGCGGTTCGCAATGGTGTCATGACGGGAGGCGTCGTTCGTCGGCTCGCGGAGCCGCCATTGCCGGTCAGGTTTCCTCATCGGGCAGGAGGGTGCGAAGCAGCTCGTCGTCCGGGCCGCGCGGGAGCCAGCCGGGGGGCGGTGGCGTTGCGAGGAGAGCTGCAATGACTTGATCGGCCCGGCTTGTATGGCTCTCTGGGGTGTAGCCACTCCAGCGTGCGAGCGCCTGTGCGACCTCGAAACGGCGTGCGTCGTCCATCACCGCCGGCCAGCCGGCAGGGAGACCGTCGGCCAGCTCGCGCACGAGCACATCGCGCACGAAGCGGGTGACCTGCCTTCGCTGCTCCGCTTCTGCCAGCAACCCGCTCAATATCTGCACGGCGGCGACGTCATCCCTGCCAAGCTCATCCGCCAACGCATGCAGCGGGACGGCAGGACGTGCTTCGGCAAAGGCGGTGAGCGAATCGTAACCGCGTTCGCGGAGCCGCTCATGAATGCGAACCTTCCAGCTCCCCTGCCATGGATGTATGGCACTCATCGGCCTTCCCAGCGGGTGAAGCTCATGGGGATCTTATAGTCCTTCATCTTCTTGGCGACGAGACTCAGGACTTCATTCCGCGTCAACATCCGTCCGAGCGTGGCCTCCGCCTTGAGCAGATCGCGCATGAGTGCCTGATTCCATTCTCCGGGCCACATGCGGCCCTTCCGCCAGTCACCGCCCCCATGAATTGCCTGGTGGTGCGCTCCCTCCATCTTGACGCAGAACTGGTCGATGTTCATGTCGCCGGTGAAGCCGCGCTTCTCGAACCACTCGCGGTGCTCACGCGGCAGAACGTGGTGCCGCGGTGGCTCGGCCATGCCGGCTCCCGCTCTGCCGGTCTCGTGCATGGCGCGAACCTCGGGCCCGTCGCCGAGCGCGTCACGCACGCCCCGCGGCAGCTCCTGGTTCGATTGGGCCATCATCACCTGACCTGCGTGAATCCGGACGGCCGCGCTGACGACTGGCGCGGAGAAGACTCCCGCCTGCACGAGCTGCCGCACTCGCTCCACCCACTCGGCGGAGACGACCATTCGCGTCCCCATCATCACGCCGTTGGACCCCATCATCAGGCCCACGCCGAGTGTGGCGGGTGCGGCCGGTGGCAGTCGTGGCAGCGACAGCTTCAGCGCCGAGGCCAGCGTGAGCATCTCGACGAACTGCGCTGCCGCCATGAGCTGGCCGCCACGCTCGGTTGCCGCGCGCGCGCCCTCGCGGATGGAATGGAATTCGCGGGTGAGCTGGCCCATGAGGGCGGGCATCGCGGTCGCCGCTGACTCGACCTGCCCTGGTTCCAGCGACGCGAGCGCTGCCAGAGAGGGTTCGATCAGCTTCTTCACGCGAGCCATGTCCATGAACAGCCTCTCGACGCTGTAGAAGGGGCACCGTCGGAGCACGGCATCGGTGAGTTTCAGGAAGTCGGCCCATGCGGTGAGCAGGATGGTGCCGAACATGGCGGCCTGGAGCCGTGGACCCGTCATCCGGAGGACGCCCTGCTCCATTTCCGGCTCGGAAACCTGCACGGCAACGTCCGTCAGCGAGGTGGCGCCAGCGAGCGCACGGTGAATCCATTTCAGCTGGGTGTCGCCATACATCGCGTAGCGGCTGAACACGTCGTGGGTCTGCCCGCGGGCAGTGAAGCTCGGGAGCGAGCCGGCGAGGGCGCCTAAGGAGCTCTCCATTTCACCAATCACCCCGAGGACCGCATGCCGGGTCGCTGTGGCGCTCCGCCGGGCGGACTCGGTTTCGCCCCGGGAGTCTGCTTGGGCGTTTCGTCGGCGGTACCGTCGTTCCGGCGCCTCGGGCTCGTGCGGGGAGGCGAGCGTGTTCAGATGCGCCTCGCCCGTGCCGCCCTCGGCCACGGCAGCGCGCGGCGTGTAGCTCAGCTTCATCCCCTGGCCGGGCGGAGGCAGTGATGCACAACCTGTGAGCAGCAGTGCCACAGTCAGCCGCAAGAGAGCAGAGCGCATCGTCCGCACCCTACGCCCACCGAAGCGAAGACGTCCGGACGGAACGTTCATTCCACCAGCGATGCCCCCGCGCGTCCCCCCCCGGGCCCCTCGGGACGGCGGCGCCTGGAAGGAACGCGTCTCGGGCCGCCGCAGGCCCACCGCCCGCATCTGTGCCCTGGTTCGGGAAGGGCCGGACTACCAGATGAACCGGGGCCCCTCCGTGAGAAGCCGCGTCCGCCGGGCCTCGTAGTCCGGGAGCAATCGTCCCAACGCCGCCCAGAACTCTCGTCCGTGGGCATCATGGAGTAGGTGGACGACTTCGTGGGCCACCACGTAGTCCACCAGCCGCATCGGCGCCTGGATGATGCGCCAGTTGAATCGCACCACGCCCCGGCTGCAGCTGCCCCAGCGCTTCTCCTGCTCGCGCATGAGCACCCGGGGCTCCGGCACGCGGGCCCGGCGCGCCCACCACGCGGTTCGCTCGCCCAGCCGGACCCGGGCATGCTCCCGGTACCAGGCCACGACGGCCTCCCGGACCGCCTCGCTCCGCGCAGGCCCCGTGCAACCCCTGGGCACGTGAACGTGGAGTCTCCCGCGTTCGAGCCGCACCTTCGGGGACTCTGCGTCGGCTCGCACCTCCAGCCGGCATTGCCTGCCCAGGTAGAGGAAGGACTCTCCTCCCACGAACTCACGAGGGCCCGGAATGGGGTCGGGAGGCCGGACGAGGCGAAGGCGCGAGGCAATCCACTTTGCCTTGGCGTGCACCACCGCATCGAGCCGCTCGCGCGGGGTATCACGAGGCGCCGTGAGCAGAACCTGTCCCGGAGGAGAAACCGACACGGACACCGTCCTGCGCCGGCTGCTCCTGCGGATGTCATAGGCAATGCGAGTGCTCCCCCACCGGACCTCGGAGCGCTCCAGCCCGACGCTCACCGCTTCCTCCGGGCCCGCGCGAGGTCCATGATTCTCGCGGTTGCTGCCTCCACTGCGTCGGCGTCGCCGAAGCGCGCGGCTCGCAGGTGCTTCTTGATGCGCTGGCGCATCTCCCGCTGCACGTCTTCCTTGCTGGACCAGTCGATGATGGCAGTGCCCGGCTCGAGGGCTTCCTGGATGAGGGATGCCAAGTCCTTGTGGGCCTCGTTGTAGACGATGTCCGGCTCGCCGGCCTGGGGAAGCCCGTCCTCGCTCAGCACGCCGTAGATGGCGAAGGCGAGCTCGTCCATGCCCGCCTTCTGGGCCGCTCCCGTCTCGTTGTGCGCGTCGTTGATGAGCCCGTATCTTCCCGAGCCAGCGCGCATCGTCCACGTAAGACGCCCAGCATCAATTTGGCGCGCAGTCGGATGCGGAGCATCGGGTGCATGGACTCCCCTGCAAGCTCACCTGACGGAGCGCCTGCCCCCTTGCTGCCTCCCCTCTGGCTCCAGCGCTTGATTTCGGGTCGAACAAAGCTGGAGGCCTTGTCCTCGTCCGGCAACCGGAGGGCGAGGGCGTGGCTGGACGCGGGTGCTCAAAGGTGTCATATAGTTTGAACACAAACTAACCGGCTGTAGAGGGCCTGTCTCTGGAAACGGAACCCATGCGCCGCGCCTTCCTCCTCCTCGTGCTGCTGCTGTCCTCTCTGCCGGCGCTTGCGCTCGAAGCGTCTCCGGAGGTGGCGCGGCCCGAAGTGGAGGGCCCGGCGACTGGCGCCGCGCCAGCCATCGACGTGCTCTCCGCCGCGCAGGGACTGGCGCTGCGGGAGTCGCTGCCCACGGTCCTCTTCGTGCGGCCGTTCGGAGTGGTGGAGCTGTGGCAGTGGCTGGGGCTGGCGCTGGTCATGGCCGGCGGCTGGCTGGCGGGACGCGCCCTGGAGGGCGTGATGCTCCGCATGGCGGTGCGCGCCACCGGGCTGACGAAGTCCGGCTGGGATGACCAGCTCGTGGCGTCGGGGCGGGGGCCGCTTCGCTACCTGCTGTTCGCCGTGGTGGTGACGTCGGGCACGCTGGCGCTGCGGATTCCCTCGCCCGCCGGACATGTCATCCAGGTGGGCGCGCATTCGGTGGTCATCGCCACCGTGGCGTGGTTCCTCCTGCGCTTCGTGAAGGTGGCCTCGCGCTTCGTGGAGCAGACCGTCGCGCAGGAGGCGAACGGCGCGGACGTGGGCCGCGCCCGCGGACTGCGCACCCAGCTCGCCGTGCTCCGGCGCGTGACGGAGGTCGTCGTCGCACTCGTGGCCGCCTCCCTGCTGCTGCTCCAGTTCGAGGCCGTGCGCAACGTGGGCGTGTCGCTGCTCGCATCCGCGGGCCTGGCGGGCCTCGTCATCGGTCTGGCCGCGCAGAAGTCCATCTCCACGCTGCTGGCCGGCATCCAGCTCTCCATGACGCAGCCCATCCGCATCGGTGACACCGTCATCGTGGAGAACGAGTGGGGCTGGGTGGAAGAAATCACTCTCACCTACGTGGTGGTGAAGGTCTGGGACTTGCGGCGGCTCGTGGTGCCGATGACGCACTTCCTCGACAAGCCCTTCCAGAACTGGAGCAAGGTGTCGCCCGACATCCTGGGCACCGTGGAGCTGTACGCCGACTTCCGCACCGACGTGGTGGCCGCACGCGCGGAGCTCAAGCGCGTGCTGGAGCACGAGTCCCAGGGACTCTGGGACGGCAAGGTGCACGGCCTCCAGGTGACGGACTGCACCGAGCGCACCATGAAGCTGCGCGCGCTGGTGAGCGCCCCGGACTCGGGAAAGGCGTGGGACCTGCGCTGCCTCGTGCGCGAGCGGCTCATCACCTGGCTGCGCAGCCAGCCTCACGGGTTGCCGCTGCTGCGCACCGAGGCGAACCTCGAGCTCGCCAGCCAACCGGCCCTGGCTCACGGAGCGCCGCTGCTCTCCACCCTCCGTCCCGAGGGCAATGTCCTCGCCGGGCGTCCTCCGGAGTGACTCCCGGCCGGCACCGCGCACCGCCAGGAGTCCGCATCAGCCTGACGTGGCTCCCTCGGTGCGACTGTGCCGAAGGAGGGCACCGCCAGGAGTCCGTGTCAGCCTGACGTGGCTACCTCGGTGCGCCCGTGTCGGAGGAGGGCTGCGACAAGGTGCCCTCCTCAGCCGCTCACTCCGACGCGCTCAGTCCCTCCGCCGCTTGAGGAGGAAGGCATCCGCGAAGCCCTGCACGCGGGTCTGCGGCTTCGAGAAGATGAACGTGATGACGCTCACCCGCCGCGCCGCGTACACCGTCGCCAGCTCGGCGATGGCGCGCACGTCTTCGGAGCTGACCGGGCTGTAGCGGAAGCGCTCGGGTCTCCCTGCGTCGCCAATGAGCAGCCCGCTGGCGGTGAGGTCGTTCAGCCGCGCGGTCGCGGAGTCTTCGTTGATGCGCAGCTCCAGGGCCACCTCTGCCGCGGTCCACTCCCGCTCCGTTCGAGCCCGAAGCAGGAGGAGAACCTCCAGCTTCTCGATGGAGTCGATGTGCGCCATGAGGAAGCCCTGGACCCGCTCTGTCAGGGCGGCGTCAGTCACGTTCCTACCTATGGAGATAGATACTTTGAGCGTCAACTAATTCCAGCGACAGCGTGTTCGCACCAGGCAATTCGAGGGGAAACAGGCAGGGGAGCGCTGGAGGCGCTGTCCTCCATCCGTCGTGTTGCCCTGGCGGCATCCCATTCGCACCCTGAGGGGATGGGGAACGAGCGGCGCGCGGGCCCGATCGAGGCACTTCGAAACCTGGCCCTGGCGCTCAACCGGCTGGCCGCCCGTGAAGTCGTGAGCGGCGCGGTGAGTGGCGCCGCGGATGGACTGCGCCACGAGATGCCGGAGCTCGATGGCCAGCTGCGCACCATCGTCGAGGATGGGCTCACGGTGCTGGCGCGCCTGGTGCACGAGGCAGCCGAGCGTGAGCACCCGGTCCCCGGGGGCGCGGCCCACACGCTGGCCGCCGCCGCGATGAAGGGCGCGCTGGAGGTGCTGGAGCGCGAGTGGCAGGACGGCGGCATGCCCCTGCACGGCTTCATGACGCGCCTCAATCACCTCTTCGACGAGGCGGTGGAGTTCGCCCACAGCCGCACCGACGAGATTCGCGCGCCCGGAGACAGGGCCGGGGCCATGGCGCGGGGCGTGGTGCGGGGCGCCGCGGAGGAGCTGCACGAGGCCGTACCGAAGCTCGCCGAGGATGCGCGGTGCTTCGCCCCCCTGGGCGCGGAGGTCGCCGCGAAGGTGGGGCGGGGCCTCGTCGAAGGCATCGAGTCGAAGCTGCGCGAGGACTCCGACGTGCTGGCGGGGCTGCTGGAGCGCGCCGGACGCGGGCTGGTGCGGGGCCTGGCCTCGGGCCTTCGCG
>JBKGHK010000139.1:0-18366 GCA_046520375.1 Pyxidicoccus sp. 3LFB2 | reverse complement strand
GACGTGGGGGTGGTGCGGATGAGCCGGGGCCGCGGGCTCCAGGGCCAGGTGGTGGCCACGGCGGCGGGCCAGGCGCACCACCTGGAGCACCTCGCCCGGGCGCACCGCACCGGTGGCCAGCACGCCCACCACGTACAGCACCGCCTCGACGCCCAGCCGCACCCACGGGTTGAGCGGGGCGAACACCGTCACGTCCAGCGCGACGATGGCAAGGCACACCGCGGCCGTCTTGCCCACCAGGGCCACCAGGCGTGAGTCGAACGCCGCGCGGCCCATGCGGCTGAACAGGCTGACGGTGACGCCCACCTCCATCAGCAGGATGGACAGCGCGGTGCCCGCGGCGCCGCCGCCATCGCCAATGGCCGAGTACATCAGCGGCACCAGCACCAGGTTGAGCACCGGCACCACCAGCAGGCTGCCGACGACGTTGGTGATGGTCACATACCACTCGCGGTTCGTCATCGTCAGCCACATGCCCGCCGTCATGGTGACGAAGGCCAGGACGAACAGCGGCGACATCAGCCGCAGCGGCAGCGCGGACGGGCCGAACTTCCCGCCCATCAGCCCCACCCACAAGGGCGCGCCCAGGACGATGAGCATCATCAGCGGCACGGTGATGACCAGCGTGCCCTCCAGCGCGCGGCGGGTGAGCCGGGTGAGCTCCTCCTCGGAGCGCTGCGAGGCGCGCGACGCCAGCGGCATCAGCACCCAGGTGTAGACCGGGTTCAGGAAGAAGGTGAGGCCCGCGATGTTCCACGCGGCGCCGTAGAAGCCCACCTCTTCATGGGTGGCCTTCATGCCCAGAATCATCACGTCCAGGCGCCCGTTGGCCCCCAGGGCCACGCCGGTGATGAAGAAGGGCAGGCTCGCCTTGAGCACCCTCCACGTGGCCGGCATGTCCACCTTGAAGGTGAGCCCCATGTGCTGGTGCGCCAGGCGCCAGCCCACCGCCAGCTTCACCGCCTCGGACACCACCAGCGGCACCGCCAGCCACGGCAGCGGCAGGCCCGCCAGGGCGACCGCGAGCAGCCCGCCGCCCCACACCACCTTGGTGACGATGTTGGAGACCGACAGCCCCGCGACCTTGCCCTTGGCGTGCAGCAGCGCGGCCACGGAGGCGTTGATGATGATGAGCCCCTGCGCCACCGCGAAGATGTAGACGAGGTAGCGCACCTCGGCCGGGTCTCCGCGCTGGTGCATGACGAGCGCGAGCACGCCCAGCAGCACCGCCGTGAGCCCCAGCCGCATCAGCATGGTGGCGCCGAAGAAGTCGCTGGCGTGAGCGGGCCGGCGCGTCACCTCCTTGCGGATGTACATCTCCAGGCCGAACTGCGTGGCGAGGAAGAACACCGCGGAGAAGCTGTCCGCCCAGTTGAAGCGGCCAAAGTCCTCCGGGCCCAGGTGGGCGGGGAGGAGGAAGCGCACGCCCATGGCGATGGCGTACGTCACCAGCAGCGAGCCGCCGAGCTGCAGCCCGTTACGGACCGCGCCCATCGTTTCGTGCGCGGTGTCCGCGCGCTGCTCGGCGTTCTGCGGAATGGAAGGGCTGGGACTGTTCACAGTGGAGGCGGGCCCCCGGCCCTGGCCGGTCATGCCCGGGTGCATAGAAGACGAGCGGGGGCGGCACGTCAATGCCGCCCCCGCGTGAGACTGGTTGCCTGGAAGGCCAGGGACCCTGGCGGGCCCCGCGCTCGGTGGCCCTAGCTGGCCCCGCGCCCGGTGAGCACCACGGGCACCGTCTGGAGCAGCAGCGTCAGGTCGCTGGTGAGGCTCCAGTGGTCGATGTACTGCATGTCCAGGTACATCCACTCCTCGAACGAAATCTGGTTGCGCCCGGACACCTGCCAGATGCAGGTGAGGCCCGGCCGCACGGACAGCCGGCGGCGCTGCCACGTCTCGTACTTCGCCACCTCGCTGGGCACCGGCGGGCGCGGCCCGACGATGCTCATCTCACCGCGCAGCACGTTGATGAACTGGGGCAGCTCGTCGATGGAGAACTTGCGGATGAACCGGCCGATGCCGGTGATGCGCGGGTCGTTCTTCATCTTGAAGACCGGGCCCGTCTGCTCGTTCTGCGCCGCCAGCTTCGCCTTCAGCTCCTCGGCGTTCACCACCATGGAGCGGAACTTCAGCATGTAGAACGGCTTGCCGTTCTGCCCGGTGCGCAGCTGCTTGAAGAAGATGGGGCCCTTGGAGGTGAGCTTCACCGCCAGCGCGACGCCGGCCAGCAGGGGCAGCAGCACCCACAGCGCCACCGCGGACACGCAGATGTCGAACAGGCGCTTCATCGCCATCTGGTGCGGCTTGGGCGTCACCGCCGCGAAGTGCAGGAAGCCGTCGGACACCGCGCGGGCATCCACCGGGCGGGCGCGGTCCAGGCGGAAGCTGTGCGCCGGCAGCGCGAAGGGCACGCCGAAGCGCTCGGCCAGCTTGATGGCCGCCTGCATGGACTCGCCCTGCTTCAGCGTGTTGCCCGCGATGTAGACCTCGTCCACCGCCGTGTTGCGCAGGATGCGCTCCAGGTCCTCCACGGAGCCCATGACCCGCGCCGGCAGCTCGCCCGAGCCGGACTCCTCGTTGAAGCGCACGTAGCCCAGCACCTGGCGGCGGCCGCGGCTCACCAGGTCCTCGCCCGTGTAGCGGCCCATGGCGCCGGTGCCGATGATGATGACCGAGTCCATGGGGCGCTCCTGCGCCGCCACCGGCCGGAAGACGAACAGGCGCAGCAGCAGCGCCACCGGCCAGAAGATGACCAGCAGCGGCGCCACGCCCGTCACCGCCTCGCGGTCCGGCAGCGCCAGCCCCACCAGCGCCAGCACCGTGACGACCGCCAGCGTCGTCACCGACACGAGCGCCACGTGGTCCAGCTTGCTGCGCTCCGCGAAGCGCGAGTCATACAGACACAGCGCGGTGCCGGTGATGATCCACGTCACCAGCGCCGTCAGGACCATGCCGGGGACGACCCAGCCGGACCCCGGCGTGAGCTGGTTGCCCAGCCACGCGGCGCCGACGAGCACCGCCGACATCAACACCAGATCCACCGTGAGGTTCAGCTTCGCCGCGAAACCCGGCGCCAGCTTCGGCCCCTGAATGTCCGTCATCCCATCGCCCTGAGAGGATTCCGTCCCAGGAGCCCCGACCGCCGCACTTGCCGTTGCGCTGCTCATCGTCTCCACCCCCCTCTGCGCCGAATGCATGCTTTTGCTCAGTTCAGGCAGAGGATGCCGTTGAGGCTAAAAATCTTCAAGTCGGAAAGAACCACTAATTGCCGGATACTGCGATGCGTTGCAACCGCCGCCCCGCGAGTAAGACGTGACAGGAGGTGAATTCTTGGGATCGTCCGAAGTGACATACCGGGTCGATTGAGCCCCACGAACACACTGCCCGGTCCGAATGCATCCCCTGGGGGTTGACGACTTCGCGCCGGATGACTGCATCTACGATGCCGGTCTGACTTCAGATCTCTCATGGCGATGGAAGGCGAAGGCTCCATGGAAGGGAATGACAGGGTTTCGCGGGGTTACGAAACCACGAGGCGTTCGGGGCCCGTGTAGAGGTTGAAGCGGCCGTTCCGAGCGAACGTCGCGAGCGTCATTCCGGAACGCAGCGACAGATCCACCGCCAGGGAGCTGGCAGCAGAAACTCCAGTCACTACAGGGATGCGGGCCATGGCGGCCTTCTGGATGATCTCGAAGCTGACGCGTCCGCTGACGGCGAGGACGACGGGCTGACGCGTCAGCGGGGTGTGATTGACCCGCCCGCCGCGTACGGAACCGGCGAGGACGAGGGCGCCCACCACCTTGTCCACCGCATTATGGCGGCCCACGTCCTCATATGAGGCGAGGACATGACCCTGTGCGTCAAGCGCGGCGGCGGCGTGGACGCCTCCGGTGTGGGCGAAGTTGCGCTGCACGTCCCGCAGGCGCTCGGTGGCGCGGGCCACGGCCTCCGGCGCGAGCACGGGACCGGGCGGCATGGGCGGGCACACGGCGAGCAGGTCCTCCACGCTGCGGCGGCCGCAGACGCCACAGGCGGAGGTGGTGAGGGTGCCACGGCGGGCCGCGCGCACGCGCTCCACGTCCAGCACGGCGCCAGACGCGGGCGTGACCTCCAGCACATTGCCCCAGCCTTCCTCACCGGGCCGGCCGCAGTGCGCGAGGCTGCCGAGGTCGTCCACGCTCTGGAGGATGCCCTCGGCGAAGAGGAAGCCCGTGGCCAACTCGCGGTCATGGCCGGGGGTGCGCATGGTGATGGCGACGGAGTCTCCGCTGACGCGAATCTCCAGCGGCTCCTCCACGGCGAGGTCGTCCTCTTCGATGGGCGTGAACCGGGCACCGTCCCACCGCCGCACGGGGCGCCGCGCCACCCCGCGCGCATCCGCCGGAGCCAGGGGACCGCGCCGGCCGGGCCGCAGGTGCAGGAGGAGCAGGTCCGCCACGTCGCGCACGTCGTCACGGCCGAGCACGCGCACGTCGGTGGACAGGCCCGGGGGCGGCGAGGACGGCGCCGTCAGCACGGCGAGGACCTCGGGATGGTTTGTGGCGAGCGGTGGGCCAAGGCCCTCGCGCCACACCTCCAGCTTGGGCAGCGGGCCGTCCTTCCAGCCTTCCACCAGCACCAGGTCCACGGTGCTGGCGTAGCGCGCGAGCAGCGAAGGCAGGGCCGCCGAGGGGGCGTCGCCGGTGGTGAGCTGCACACCGGAGGGGGTGGCGAAGCCGGTGAGCACGGCGCCGGCCTCCTGGAAGCGGGCGGTGTCGCTGCCGGGGCGATGCAGCGCGTGCCCGTCCGAGGAGTGCTTCACCACGGCGACGCGCAGGCCCCGCGCGGCCAGCTCCGGGACGAGCTTCGTGAGCAGCGTCGTCTTCCCGGCGCCGGACCAGCCGACGATGCTGAGGGCGGGCACGGTGCTCATGCGGCGTCCACCGCGGTGTAGCTGGCGCCATGGAGCAGCTCCACGTCGACGGAGTCTCCCTCGGCGAAGTCGGCGCGGCCGGGAGGCAGCAGGGCCCAGCCCTCGCCATGGACGTTCTGCAGAATCTGCCCGGCGCCCTGCGGACGGAGGCGCGCGAGGGGCTCGCCTTCGCCCCCGTGCTCCAGCGTGGCGGTGATGAGATAGGTGAGCCCGGCCTGCTTGTGGCGAGCCTCGGAGAGGCGGGCGCGCACGCGGCGGCGCGTCTCGAGCACGCCCTGGTGTTTGAGGAGCAGCGGCCGCGCGAGCTGGTCGAAGGCCACGGTGGCCGCGCCAGGGTTGCCCGGCAGCACCACGACGGTGGTGGCTCCAAGCCGCGCCACGGCCACGGGCTTGCCGGGCTTGAGCGCGACACCGTCCACGAAGAAGCGCGCCCCGAGCGAAGCCAGCACGCGCTTGACGTGGTCCTTGTCGCCCACGGAGGCGCCGCCAGTGGTGATGAGCACGTCCACCTGGGGCGCGAGCCGCGACACCGTGTCCCGCAGCGCGCCCTCGTCATCCCGGGCGCGCTCCAGGTGGCGCACGTCGGCGCCGGCCTCGCGAGCAAGCGCGGCCACGAGGATGAGGTTGCTCTCGTAGACCTGGTGGGGAAGCGCGGGAGTCCCAGGCGCCACGAGCTCGTCACCGGTGGCGAGCACCGCCACGCGAGGCGCGGAGCGCACCCAGGCGTGGGTCTCACCCAGGGAGGCGAGCACTCCGAGCACCGCGGCGTTGAGGCGCTGGCCGGGCGCGAAGAGGCGCGTGCCGGAGGTGACCTCTTCACCCGTGAGGCGAAGATCATTGCCGGGAGGCACGGTGATGAAGATGTCGACGTGCACGCCATCGTCACCGGCGCGCGCGGCCTCCTGGCGGACGACGGCATCGGCGCCGGAGGGCAGTGGGGCGCCGGTGAAGATGCGCGCGGCCTCGCCGGGCTGGAGGCCTCGGGTCGGGAGGCTGCCGGCATAGACGGTGTCGACGATGCGCAGGCGCGCGGGGTGGTCGCGGTTGGCGCCCCGGGTCTCCTCGGCGCGCACGGCCCAGCCGTCCATGGCGGAGTTGTCACAGCCGGGCACCGAGCGTGGCGCGGTGACAGTGGCCGCGAGGAAGCGCCCCTGCGCGTCGAGGAGCGGCACCTGCTCGGGAGCCGCGGGGACAATCGCGTCGAGCGCGGCCAGCCTGGCGGTGGAGAGCGGGGTGAGCGGCATCGGGGGCGCGCAGCCTACGCCGTGGGCCATGTCCGTTGTCCACGGGAGTGCGTCAGGTTCCGCATGCCTCCTCGCTCCACGGGCGGGGCTCGGAGCGTCAGGTACAGTCTCGGGCCGGGAAGCCTCGGAGGCGGGCGGGGGCGGCCCGAGGAGTTCCCCGTACACCGCCTCAGGTCACACGGGCTCAAGGCGCGGAGAGTGACGTCATGGGTGGTGCGAGGGAGTACGAGCCATGGAGCTTCAAGGCAGGCAGTACCCGGAGGTGACGCTGGCCATCATCGCGGGAGGCCAGGGCCGGAGGCTGTCCGGCGTGCCCAAGGGGCTGCTGGAGGTGGAGGGCCGCACGGTGGTGGAGCGGCTGCTGGCCCTCGCGCCGCGCTTCGGGGACGTGCTCCTGGTGGCGAACGAGCCCGGGCCCTACGCGAGGCTGGCGCTCCGCACGGTGGCGGACGAGGTACCAGGCAAGGGAGCGCCGGGAGGCGTGCACGCGGCACTGTCTGCGGCGCGCACGCCCTGGGTGCTGGCGGTGGCCTGCGACATGCCCTTCGTCACGCCGGAAGCCGTGCGCGTCCTCATGGAGGCCCGCGATGAAGCGGTGGACGCGGTGTGCTTCGAGGTTGCGGGGCGGCTGGAGCCATTGCTCGCGGTGTACCGGACGGCGCTCGCGGCCGAGTGGGGCGGGGCGTTGAAGGAAGACCCGTCCCTGCGCCAGCTCCTGTCACGCTACCGCACGAAGCTGTTGCCCGAGTCCGCCCTGCGCGCGGTGGACCCGACGCTGCGCTCCCTGGTGAATGTGAACACGCCAGAGGACCTCGCGCGGCACGGTGTCACGCTGCCTCGGAGGTGAGGGGCTACTTCGCCACGCCCGAGCCAATCCGCACAGGGACACGCCGGGCTCCGAATGCGCCGGGCGCCGCGTCGAACCGTCCCGGCACCGCCTCGCCACAGTCCGGACACCGGCCCTCGGGCGTCACGCGGTACGACAGCAGCCGGTACCAGTCACGGACGATGAGCGCCGTGCCACACCCACCGCACAGCGTGGTGTCGCCCTCGGTGTCATGGACATTCCCCGTGTAGACGTGGCGAAGCCCGGTGCGCCGTGCAATCGCGCGCGCCCGGCTCAGCGTCGCAGGTGGCGTGGCCGGCACGTCGAGCATCTTGAAGTCCGGATGGAACGCCGTGAAGTGCAGCGGCACGTCGGGCCCCAGCCGCTCCAGCATCCACTCCGACAGGCGCGTCACCTCGGCCTCCGAGTCGTTGTGCCCGGGGATGAGCAGCGTCGTCACCTCGAACCAGACGCGTGTCTCGTGCCGCAGGTACTCCAGCGTCTCCAGCACCGGCTGCAGGTGCGCGAAGGTGACGCGCTTGTAGAAGTCCTCGGTGAAGGCCTTCAGGTCCACGTTGGCCGCGTCCATCTTCGCGTACAGCTCCCGGCGGGGCTGCGCGTGGATGTAGCCCGCCGTGACGGCCACCGTCTCCACCCCGAGCGCATGGCACGCATCCGCCACGTCCATGGCGTACTCGGCGAAGATGACGGGGTCGTTGTACGTGAAGGCCACGCTCTTGCAGCCCAGCTGCGCCGCATACCGGGCAATGGCCTCGGGCGAGGCCTCATCCGCCAGCGTGTCCTGCTCGCGCGACTTGGAGATGTCCCAGTTCTGGCAGAAGCGGCAGCCCAGGTTGCAGCCGGCCGTTCCGAAGGACAGCACGCTGCTGCCCGGGTGGAAGTGGTTGAGCGGCTTCTTCTCAATCGGGTCCACGCAGAAGCCCGACGAGCGCCCGTACGTGTCCAGCACCATGCCCTCGCCCACGCGCTGGCGCACGAAGCAGAAGCCGCGCTGCCCGTCGTGCAGCTTGCAGTCGCGGGGGCACAAATCACACTGCACGCGGCCGTCGTCCAGCCTGTGCCACCAGCGGGCGGGAAACGCGGTGCTCATGGCGAAGTCCTCTCCTGGCCCGGCGCTGGCACTCCGGCCGCGCGGCAGGCCCCGAAAGGACAATCGCTAACGGCGGGCGCCCCCTCCTGCCGCCGTCCCCAGCGGCCCGGCTGCCTTCCGGGAGAGGCGCCACGCACCGTCGCTGCCCGAAGGCCTCAGCGGAGCCCGAGCCGCGGAGCAGGACGCCGGGGAAGCCGGGCTCCCCGGTGCCCGCGCCCGGCGAGCCCGTGCCGGTCTCCGCTCCGTCGGAGGACAGGCGAGCGGCCCGGGTGCGTCACCCTGACGCATGGACCCGGGCCGTGGGGAAATGGGAAACAGGGGCTGGAGAATCCCCATGCTGAAGACCCCTCTTGGACGTTTCCGCGCGGTGGCCCTGGCCGAGGGCCTGTCCTTCATCGCCCTCCTCTTCATCGCGATGCCGCTGAAGTACCTCGCGGGCATGCCGCTGGGGGTGCGCGTGGTGGGCATGGTGCACGGGCTGCTGTTCGTCCTGTACCTCTTCGCCCTGATGGAGGTGGCCATCGCCTGCCGCTGGTCCTTCGTGCGGGTGGTGGGGGCCTTCGGTGCCTCGCTGGTCCCCTTCGGCAACTTCGTGCTCGAAGCGCGGCTGCGGCGCGAGGAGCAGGCGTCCGTCGAGCTTGCTCGCTGAATGTTTCACCCGAGGTGCGACATGTATCGCCCCGCAGCGGGTCCGTGCGTCAGAAGTGCGGACGCGTGCATGAAGCCGTGAGACATTCGCTCCCGGGAGACTGCACCGGGAGTCGATGACCATGGACCGCGGAAGGTGGGACACCCCAGAGGGCGTGGAGCGCGAGCTGTCGTCGAGGCTGGCGCTCGTGGAGCCGACGGAGGGCATTCGCGGCATGCACTTCGCGTCGATACTCGACACGGTGCGCTTCCTCTGCGGCGAGCAGGCCGTGGCGGGCCTCCTCGAGAGCGGTGACTGTCCGACGGGGCTGAACCTCACGGAGTTCTATCCCGTGCCGCCGTACATGCACCTGTTCTTCGCGGCGGCGCGGTTGCTGGCGCCGCAGCTGGGCGGCATCGAGGAGGCCATGCGGCAGCTGGGCGTGCAGGGCACGCTGGCCTTCATGAACTCCATGTTCGGCGCCGAGGTGCGCCAGCAGGCCGGCAGGGAGCCGAAGCGGATGGTGGAGGCGCTCCCCGAGGCCTACCGCATGGCGCTCAACTTCGGCGAGCTGCAGGTGCAGTGGACGGGCCCGCGCTCGGGCCGCATCCACATGCGGCGCAGCTACACGCCCGTCGCCTACAACGAAGGCATGCTCGAAAGCGCCCTGCAGGCGGTGGGCGCGCAGGACATCCAGGTGCACGGGTGGCAGACCGCGCCGCTCGACAGTGAGTACACCCTGGCCTGGGGCGACTGAGCGCTGACGCGCCCCTCAGGACCCGGTGCCGGGCGGGTAGAAGGCGAACGCGCCGTAGCCCACCACCTCGTCGTGTCCGCCCGCTGTGTCTCCCGAGCTGCGCAAGTCGAGCAGCCGCGGGCGCAGGCCCCGCTTCCGGGCGGCCAGCATCAACCCGCTGATGCCGGCCGCGCCGCACGCGCTTCCGCCGTCCAGCGGGCCGTCGAGCGAGAGGACCCGCTCGGCCGTCTCGCGGTCCGCTTCCCGTGCGTCCTCGTAGGGAAGGTAGTGCGACAGGTCCGAGCTGATGATGGGCAACACGTCCGGAGCCCAGAGCGCGTCGAGCACCTGCTCCACCTCTTCACCGCTGGCGCTGCCCACCACCAGGGGAAGCACGCGGAAGGCGCCCAGCACGCGCTGCAGGAAGGGGAGCTGCACCTCCAGCGAGTGCTCCGCCTCATGGGCCTCCGTGGAGGCGCTCACCTGTCGGAACTTCGCCGCACGCTCCCGCAGGTCCTCATCCAGCGGCACCTCGCCCAGCGGCGTGCACAGCACGTCCACGTCTGGATACGCCAGGCCGCGCAGTGGCAGGAAATGGCAGGGCCCCACCAGCAACACGCGCGGCGTGCGGCCCTTGAAGGCGCGCAGCGTGGCATAGGCGGCGGCGGCCACCGGGCCGGAGTAGACGTAGCCGGCATGGGGCACGACGAGCGCCGCGGGCCTGTCCTTTTCAGCCACGCGGGCCTGCTCCAGCCACCCGTCGACCTCGGTGGTCAGAGCGGAGGGGCTGGCGGGATAGAACGAGCCCGCCGCGGCGGGAAGTCGCACACGAGCCATGGTCTCCAACCTGTCATTCCTTTGCAGCGTGTTGCCAAGGATGACATGCGGGGACCGCGCCTTCCCAACCGGGACACCACCGGCCGGGCAGGGGGTTGATTGGAATTGAACTGCAAGCAGTTGCAAGTGTCTGGCGGAGCAAGGATTAGGGCTCGGAGGGCCGCACCTCCACGCGTGCCCCGACGCCCTGGAGCCGGTTCGCCATCGCCTCGGCCACGCCGCGTGGCAGCCGCTGACGCACCGGCACGGGCGCCGCGTCGAGCAGCGCGCGGGCCCTGGGCGGCTCCACGTCTCGCAGCTCCTCAATCATTCCGAGGACGGCGAGGGTCGCACCCGGCGCGGCGCCCGTGAGGACGACGTCGAACAGCTCGCGCGTCGGCAGGGGCGGGCGGCAGGGCCGGAGGGCGGCGAGCGCATCGCCGTGTCTCTCCCACGCCTCGAACACCTTCACCTCGACGGTGAAGGCATGTTCCCGGGCGATGCGGGCCACCGTGGTGAAGCCCTCGACCAGGTCGTTGAACACGGCGCCCACGGTGAGGTCCCCATCGAGGAAGCGCTCGCCCAGGCGCCAGGCGGGCAGCGGCTCCGGAGGGGTGAGCCGCACCAGCGGCCCGTCCTCCGCGTACAGCGCGTCCAGCAGTTGCAGCGCCAGGGCCGGGATGTCCCGACCGGCGCGGGCCTCGTAGGGAAACCGGAACTCGAAGACGCCGACGAGCGGGTGGTGCGTGTGGTTCAGCTCCGTCTCCACCCGGCCGCCGCGCTTGTAGATGAACTCGCCGAAGGTGGGCGGCAGCGTCACGGTGCAGCCGTGGTGCACGAACACCTGGTGGCCCTGGGCCCACACCACGGGGATGTTGCTGTCGCTGTGCTCGGGCCAGACATCCTCCAGTTGCGTGAAGCGCACCGGGTGGAGCCCGTGGTGCTGCATGAAGGTCTCCATCGGCGAGGGCGGGGCGTCGTCATCCCAGCCCTTCGTGTAGCGCTCCTCCATCCAGACATTGTGCTCGGCGGCCACCCGGGTCAGCTCGGCGGCGACGTCGGCGGCGAGCGTCTCGGAGGGGAAGCGGCCCACCAGCGTGTAGCTGCCGCTGTTGTTGCTCGCGAATGCGTTCCAGACCTGGATTTTCACGCCGTACCTCCGGGGGCCGGTGACTCCAGTCCGTAGCCGGGCGTGCGCGCGCACCCCGGCAGTCGCGACGCGGACGCCAGCGCCTCTCGCTGGCCGCGCCATACCGCCATGACTTCTTCCGCCGACGCCGCCGGGAAGGCGACGTGGTGGAAGCTGCACGGCATCACCTTCCTGTCACTCGTGAGGACGAGGAACTCGCGCCCCGCGCCACAGTCCGCGCGGTCGAAGAGGCGCGGCACGCCCTCCATGCGCTCGCCCCAGCACACGTCGAGCTTCAGGTGGCACCGGCCCACCAGGGCCCGGCCCAGCAGCGCCACGCGCCGGGCCAGGTCTCGCGATGCTTGCGCGCTCAGGTGCAGCGCGCGGTCCGCGCCGTTGTAGCTGAGCAGCAGCACGTCCCGGCAGCCCAGCGACACCAGCTCCAGTACCACCGTCTCCAGCGAGGGCAGCCGCTCGGGCGTCACCAGGTAGTTGACGCCGAAGCGCGCGCCCGCGTCCGCCAGCCGCGCCACCGTGCGGCGCCAGTCATTGTCGTCATAGAGGGACACGCGGCACTGGCCATAGCGGCCGCGCACGGCCTGCAGGCGGCGGGGCGTGAGCGCCAGCCCGTTGGTGGTGAAGCTCACCGCCAGCGGCGTCTCGGCATGCAGCCGGCACACGAGCTCCTCGAAGCGGGGAAAGGCCCAGGGCTCACCGCCTCCGAAGGCCACCTCCAGCACGCCGGCGGAGGCCAGCCCGGAGAGCACGTCGAAGGCGCTGTCCGCCGTCCAGTCGCTGCGGGCCTCCACATCCCGGGAGCAGAAGGTGCACGCGAGGTTGCAGCGGTTGGTGATGCCGAACTGCACGGCCCTGGGCGCGCGCTGGCGCAGGTGCGCCGTCTCCTCGCCCTCGCAGCGCACGTTCGTCCCGCTGTCCCGGTCGAACAGCAGCAGCGCGCCATCCAGCGGGAAGCGGCGCAGGCGCGCGAAGGGCGCGGGCACCGGCACCCGGTCGGCGTCATTGGCCGCTTCGGTGGGGCAGTCAGTGGGAGGGCTGGAGTCGGATGCGCGCATGGGGGCGCGTCGCGGACGCTCGCGGGCGCGGGCGTCTGACGCCTCAGGCTGGAGAGGGAAGCCGGCGCAGTCCGGGGACGAGGCGCATGGCGGCGGCCTCGAAGGCGGTGCTCACCGCGGAGGTGGCGCCCTCCGTCGTGCGCGTGTCCACCAGCAGGTCCAGGGGCGCGTGCCGCTCGAGCTCGGCGGCGAGGGGCTCGAAGCCGGCGGGGCCCAGGTCGCCCCGGTTATAACCGTGGAGGTGGACCCGCAGCGCACCCGGGCGCAGCCGGGTGTAGGTGAAGGAGACACCGCTCGTCTTCAACCGCAGCGAGCCGTCCGGAAGTTGCTCCCGTTCCATGGCTCCCACCCGTAACACGGCACGCCGCGCGTGTGGGAGGCCCTCACCGCACTGTCCGCTCATGGGACGCGCGAGTCCCGGGGCCGGGCGGCCGAGGCCCGCGGGCTTGCCCCTTCCACCGGAGGGAGGGCATGGCTCGCTGCTTGCTTTGTCACGAGGGGCCACCCCATGGACACCTTCCTCCCCAGCCCCTGTCGCCCTCCGCCTTCGCTGCGTGGGTGGCACCTCGTCCTCACGGCGCTGCTCACGCTGGCGTCAGGCCTTGCCGCCACCACGGGCCTCTTCCCCTGGGGGGACGCGCTGCTGTCTGGCCTCTGGAGCCAATCGCTGGTCATGCCATGGGGGCGGCCGGCGGGGTGGCTGAGCCGGCTGCTCTTCGAGGTGCGCGTCCTGGACGCGCCCGCGTTCCTGGGCGCGACGCTGTGTCTCTCCTCCGTCTCCCTGGTGGCCACGTGGCGCTCCACGCGGGACGAACCGTCTCTCCTTCCTTCGGAGGCACTGCGCTCCGAGTAGGCAATCGCCCCGCGCACTCCTCCCCGGAGGGGCAGCGCCCACCGGGAGCGCGGGGCAAGCGGGCAGGGGGCCGGCCGGGTTTCTACTCCTCCACCGGCCGTCCCCCGTGTCCGTGTCCGGGGTGGGCACGTCCTTCGGTGCCAGTGTCCTCGGTCCCGAGCGGAACATGGTCGGTAGCGCGGGTGGCCGTGGACGCCTGCTGCCCGGTGGGTTCCAACCGTCGCGCACGCGGCCCGTGATGCGCTGTCCTCGCCGCGCAGGACAGGCAGTCAGGCAGGCAAAGGCGTCGGCCCGGTTACCGGGGGAGCCGTCGCGCCGCATCGTCCCAGGCATCAGTCGATGAAGAGGGGACGTGCGCACATGGCTCGCCGCGAACAGTTGCAGGGGAAGGTCGCCATCATCACGGGAGCATCCAGCGGAGTGGGGTGGCAGTCCGCGGTGCGGCTGGCGGAGCAGGGCGTGAAGCTGTGTGTCACCGCGCGGCGGCGCGAGGCGCTGGAGTCGCTCCAGAAGGTGGTGGAGGCGGCGGGCGGCGAGTGCCTCCTGGTGCCCGGCGACGTGACGGTGCGCGAGGACGTGGACCGGGTGGTGCGTGAGTGCCTGGAGCGCTACGGCCGCATCGACATCCTGGTGAACGACGCGGCGGTGCAGACCTACGGCTACTTCGACCAGCTTCCGTGGGAGCACATCCAGCGCACCATGGACGTCACGTGCCTGGGCTTCCTGCGCTTCGCGCACGCGGTGCTGCCGCACTTCCGGAAGCAGGGCAGCGGCCACGTGCTCAACATCCAGTCGATGCTGTCCGAGGGCGCCGCGCCGCTGCTGTCCGTGTACTCGGCGGCGAAGCACGCGACGCTGGGCTGGGCGAAGGCGCTGCAGCTCGAGCTGCATGGCACGGGCATCCAGGTGTCCAACGTGCTGGTGCCATCGGTGTCCACGCCGATGTTCGACCATGCGCCTACGCAGTTCGGGAAGAAGCCGGTGCCGGTGCCGCCGACATACGACGTGGACCTCATCGCGCGCGCGGTGGTGAAGTGCGCGCGAAAGCCGGGGCGCACGGCGGTGCCGGCGTTCCTCCAGGGCTCGCTGATTCTGTGGATGGACCGGCTGGCGCCCGCCATCGGCAACCTCCTCATGGGCCGGTATGGCGCCCGGATGCAGATGGAGTCCGAGCCCGTGGAGCGTCCGGAGGGCAACCTCTTCCAGCCGGTGGCCGAGGGCGTGGGGGCCTACGGCAGCGTGCCGCCGACGCCGAAGTGGAAGCGCTTCTCGGCGGTGGCGGGGCTGGCGGCGCTGGCGGGAGGAGTGTTGGGTGGGGCGGCCCTGGGGGCCCGGGGCCTGGCCCGGGCCGTCCGTTGATGGGGCATTGCACACACGAATGAAGAAAAAACAGGTGTTCCTCCGCGCCCTTTCGCTAGAAGGGGCCGCCGAGCGCCCGGGTAGGTCCGCCGGGCTCACGCAATGGAGGGACGCATCATGCAGGCAAACAAGTGGCAGGCCCTGGCCGCGACGGCTGGGCTCCTGGTGTCGGTGAGTGCGGGTGCGCAGGAAGTGTCGGCTTCGGGCGGTGGCAACTTCGGTCAGCCCGCGCAGCTGGTCATCAGCACGGACGCTTCGGCGAGCCTCGGCTATTCCACCCAGGGCAGCGGCGTGGGCTTCATCTTCCTGGAGCCGGGCGCGGACTACTTCATCAAGCAGAACCTGTCCGTCGGCAGCGGCCTGCAGCTGCGCGCGCTCTTCGGCGAGGGCGATGACGCGGTCGGCTTCGGGCTGAACGCGCGCATCGGCTACAACATCCCGCTGACCGACCGCGTGTCGGTGTGGCCCAAGGGCATCATCTCGCTGCAGCTGGGTGACAACCTGCTGCCCTTCGCCAACGAGGTCCTCCCCGCCGACGTCACGGTCATCCTGGAGGGGTATGCGCCGTTCCTCTTCCACGTGACGGACCACTTCTTCGTGGGCGGCGGCCCGCGCCTGGCCTTCGGCCTGGGCGATGATGTGGAGGTGTCGTTCAGCGTCGCCACCACCCTCGGCGGTTACTTCTAGGCCGCACGCGTCCTCGCGGACGCAACCGCTGCCGTGAAGTCAGAGCCCCGGCACGTGACGGAGGAATCCGTCATGTCCCGGGGCTCTTCACGTCTGGAGCCCAGGGCTCACTCCGTGGGCGTCGCGAGGGCCGGGTGGTCCACGCGGGTCTCCTCCACCCAGCCGCTCGCGGCCGGCTCGTTGTCGCGGTGGGACAGCCGCAGGCCCAGGTGGACGGTGCGCGAGCCCATGCCCGGGGCGTAGAGGACGACGACGTCCGCCGCCTCACGGGCGACCTGGGGCGCCACCGGCCGGGGCTTGCCACCCCGCCCCGCGCGGATGGGGCGCCACTGCTCCAGCTTCCAGTCCACCACGCGGCCGTTGTGCAGGCGCACGTTGAGGTCCACCCACACCGTCCCGTCCGCCGGCACCTCCACGGACCTGAGGAGCTGCTGCAGGCCCGCCGCCACGGTGGTGGACTGCCCGAGCACGAAGACGCCCTGGCGACCGGCGGACGTCCGCGCCCCGGTGGGGCGGACGGTGTGGAAGGAGGCGTTGGGTTCCACCTCCCAGGAGGCCTCTCCGCGCCGCAGCGTCAGCTGCAGCTCGCCGGTGCTGCCCTGCATGGCGGTGGCGAGGGCCAGGGCCACGGTGCGCTGGGTGCTGTCCGCGTTGGCCGGCTTCCCCCGGCGCCCGCCGCGCTGAGCGGCTGATAGCCCGTCAGGGTGAGCGCGCCGCGCTCGGACCAGAAGGTGAAGACCAGGCGCGAGCCCACGTCGCGCACGTCGCTGGCCACGGCCCACACGTGCTCGGCGACCTGCGCGGCCTCGACGCGGAGGGCCTTCGGGTCCGAAGCCGCGGGCACCTCCGGGTCCTGGCCGCCAAGGCCCGAGCCACCGGTGCCCAGGGGCGTGTTGGCGCAGCCCACGGTGAGGGCGAGCAGCAGCACCGCGCCCGAGCGGGCCCATGTCAGGGAAAGACGTCGGATGGGACGCAGCGACATGCCACACCTCCGCCGGGCAGGAATGTCCGGGTGATGTGAGCCCAATGTGACAGAGAGGTCTGACGGGGCTCCGAGAGATGAACAGACGCTCACCCGGGTGCTGTTCTGACGGACAGCGACGCGGGTCCCGGGTGATTGTCCATTCCGCCACGCCCGTCAGGGAACGCCGCCGTGCTTGATAGGGATTTCCGCTCGCTGGCGGTGTCACCGTCCACCGGCGAGGACCTGAGGCAAGAGAGGGCGGCCTTCGGGGCAGCGAAATGTCTGATAGCCTGACACGATGCCGGATGCGGGTGATGAAGCGCCGGGCCACGGGCTGCCCCTCGTCCCGGAGTCGCCCGCCTCCCCACCGGAGGAGGTCCCCACGCTGCCGGGCGTGGCGCCAGCCCCGAGCCCCATGGCGCCCTCCAGCGAGGGCTTTCCGGTCGAGACGTGGGAGCGCTACGAGTTCCTCGCACTGCTCGGGCGTGGTGGAATGGGCGCGGTCTACAAGGCTCGAGACAGACGCCTGGGCCGCATGGTCGCGCTCAAGTTCATCCGCGGCTCCCATCCCGAGCAGGTCATCCGGTTCCTCCAGGAGGCCCGCGCCCAGGCGAGCATCGACCATCCCAACATCTGCAAGGTGTTCGAGGTCGGAGAGGTCCAGGGGAAGGCGTACATCGCCATGCAGTTCGTGGAGGGGCAGCGGCTGGATGGTGCCGCCGCCCACATGTCCCCGCGCGAGAAGGTGCGGGTCATCCACGAGGTGGCCGCGGCCATCCACGAAGCCCACAGACAGGGCGTCATCCACCGCGACTTGAAGCCCTCCAACATCGTCGTCGAGCGCGGGGAGCACGGGCGCTACTTCCCGGTCGTCATGGACTTTGGCCTCGCGTACGACGCCAGCCATGGCCACGGACTCACCCTGGCGGGCGCGCTGCTGGGCACCCCCGAGTACATGGCGCCCGAGCAGGCTCGCGGCGACCTGGCCCTCATTGACCGACGCTCGGATGTCTACAGCCTCGGCGCCACGCTCTACGAGTTGCTGACGGGCGAGGCGCCCTTCACGGACGCCACCGTCTTACGCACGCTGGACAAGGTGCTCCATGCGGAGCCGCCGCCGCTGCACTCGCGCGTGCCCCACATCGAGCGAGACCTGGAGCTCATCGTCCTCAAGTGCCTGAGCAAGGAGCCGCACCAGCGCTACCCGTCCGCACGCGCGCTGTCCGAGGACCTGGCGCGCTTCCTCGACGGTGAGCCCATCCTCGCGCGGCGGCCGAGCCTGCTGTACCGCTTGCGCTGGCTCGCGCGCAGGCACCGCGCTCTGGTGGCCCTGTCCGCGGTGTCCGTGGCGGCCATGCTGGTCCTCGCCACCCTGGGCGTGAGGTCCTGGCTGGAGGCGCGGCTCATCCGACAGCAGTCCGAGGCCCGGGCCCTGCTGGCCGGGCAGCTCGGCCAGGAGGTCAAGGAGCTCGAATGGTTCCTGCGCCTGGCCTACGCGCTGCCGCTGCATGACACCCGCCGTGAGCAGCAGGTGGTGCGCGAGCGCATGGCGCGAATCGCCGCCCGGCAGCCTGGACCGGACGCCTCGGGCGAGGGGCTCGTCCATTACGCGCTGGGGCGCGGCCATCTGGCGCTGCACGAGCTCGACAAGGCCCACGAGGAGCTGCTGCGCGCCCGGCAGCGGGGCCTCGACTCACCGGAGCTGCACTACGCGCTGGGGCGGGTGTTGGGCGAGCTGTACCACCAGTCCCTGGAGGACGCGCGGCGCAGCGGCGGGAAGGACTGGCTGGCCGCGCGGCAGCTGGAGCTGGAGCTGCGGTATCTGGAGCCCGCGCTCCAGTCGCTCGAGCGCAGCCGGGGCGTCCAGCTGGAGTCGCCCCGCTACCTGGAAGGGCTCATCGCCTTCTACCGCCGGCACTACGACGAGGCGGCGCGGGCCGCGGACCAGGCCTCCGCGGAGGCCCCCTGGCTGCACGAGCCCTGGAAGCTCGCGGGCGACGTGGCGCGAGTCCGGGCGCTGGAGCAGCC
>JBKGHK010001399.1:0-1318 GCA_046520375.1 Pyxidicoccus sp. 3LFB2 | reverse complement strand
GAGGCGCAGCCAGCGCACCTGGGAGAACCACGGCTGCCCGGCGGCCCGCGCCAGCCCCCTGGCCGTCCCGCGTCGTCACCGTCAGCCGGTGCACGGGCTCCAGCGCGAGCACCTGCCCGCCGTGCGTCGCGAGCTGCTCCTCGGACAGGGACAGGCTCCTCATGAAGCCCCGGCTGAAGCGGACGTCGGGCGCGCGCAGGGCCTCCAGCGGCTTCTTCCACCGGCCCGCATGCGCGGTGAGCAGGCCGGCCTCCTGCAACTGGAGGGCGCGGCGGCGGGCCGGGTCCAGCCGCCCCCGCAGCGCCACCTGCGCCTGGATGAGGTCGGCGCGTGCGTCATCGGTGCCGCGCAGCACGTCGGCGCAGACCAGCCGGGGCTCGTCGTTGTCGGGCTCCGCGGCGATTCGCGCCACCAGCTTCTGGTACGTGCTCATCGGGCGAGCAGCTCCTTCACCTCGCGCTGCCAGCGCTCCCCCAGCTCCGGGTGCACCATGCGCACGTAGGCGGCGTAGCCTTCCAGCCAGTGGGCGAAGTCCGGACGCCCGCGCGCCTGGGACTCCACGCCGTGCTGCCGGCAGTTGGCGAGGATGGCCTTGAAGCGACGGCGCTCCTCGCGGGGAATGGAGACCTGCTCGTTGACAGTGAGTCCCGTCACCCGCTGGCGGCCGCCCTGGCGCATGACGCGGCGCTTGGCGCCGTTCTCCGAGAAGCCCTCCTGCTGGAGGATGGCATTCACCCACCAGAGGAAGCGGCCCAGGCGCTCGGGCGGCTCGCGGAAGGAGAAGGACAGGTCATCCGCGTAGCGCGTGTACGTGGCCCCCGCCTTCTTCGCCAGCGCGGCGAGGCGCGCGTCCATGCGGCGGCAGACGAGGTTGGCGATGGCGGGCGAGGTGGGCGCGCCCTGCGGCAGCACGCCGGGCCACACCACGGTGCCGTCCGGCAGCCGGGGCCGCCACGTGGTGAGGCCCGCGAGCGCGGAGGACACCTCGTCCCCGTAGCCATGCGCCTCGAAGAGGCCCTTCACGCGCCGGTAGTGCACGGTGGGGAAGAAGTCCTCCAGGTCCACGCGCACGACGACGGTGGAGCCCACGTGGGGCTTCGCGTTCGTCACCGTGGAGCGCCCGGGGACGAAGCCGTGCACGGCGGGGTGCGTGGGCAGGTGCGCGAGGATGCCGTCGAGGATGGCACGCTGGACGGCCTTGAGCCTCGCGCGCGGGGCGCAGATGCGGCGCACGCCGCCGGAGCGCTTGGGCGCGTCGAACTCCACGTAGCCGGAGCCGGCCCCGGAGCCCGGGCGCATCAGCGCGTCCAGCTCCGCC
>JBKGHK010001398.1:0-1320 GCA_046520375.1 Pyxidicoccus sp. 3LFB2 | reverse complement strand
AGCTGCGCACGCCGCTCACCTCCATCCGCGGCTCGCTGGGCCTGCTGGAGGGCGGGGTGGCCGGGCCGCTGCCGGCCGCGGCGGCGGAGATGATTGGCATTGCCCGCAGGAACAGCGAGCGCCTCATCCGCCTCATCAACGACATCCTGGATTTGGACAAGCTGGAGTCCGGCAAGCTGGACGTCCACCTGGAGTCGGCGGAATTGGCGCCGCTGCTCGCGCACGCGGTGGACGCGCACCAGGGCTACGCCTGCGAGTACGGCGTCCAGGTGGAGCTGATGCTGGACGCGCCCGGCGCCCGGGCCCGGGTGGACAAAGACAGGCTGGAGCAGGTGCTGGCCAACCTCCTGTCCAACGCCATCAAGTTCTCCCCTCGGGGCGAGCGCGTCACGCTGCGCCTGGTCCGTCACGCGGGTGGGCTGCGCATCGCCGTGGAAGACCGGGGGCCCGGCGTGCCCGAGGGCTTCCGGGGCCGCATCTTCCAGAAGTTCGCCCAGGCGGACGGCTCGGACAGCCGGGGGCGCGGCGGCACCGGCCTGGGGCTGAGCATCGCCCGGGCGCTGGTGGAGCGGCTGGGCGGCACCCTGGACTACGTCAGCTCCCCGGGGGCCGGCACCACCTTCTGGTTCGACCTGCCCGAGTGCCCTTCGGAGCCCGCATGAATCCGGAAAATCGCCGCATCCGTACCCCGCCCCGCACCCCGGACCGAGGCCTGCAATCATGACTTCACTGCGCAAGGTGATGCTCGTCGACGACGAGGACGACATCCGCACCATCGGCAACCTGAGCCTGAGCCGGGTGGGCGGCTGGCAGACGGTGCTGGCCTCCTCCGGCGCTGAGGCGCTGGAGAAGGGGGCGGCGGAGAAGCCGGACCTCATCCTCCTGGACGTGATGATGCCGGGCATGGACGGGCCGACGACGTTCGGCCGGCTGCGCGCGCAGGAGGCCACCGCCCACACGCCCATCATCTTCATGACGGCGAAAATCCAGAAGCAGGAGGTGGCCCGCTACCTGGAGCTGGGCGCCCTGGGCGTCATCGGCAAGCCGTTCGACCCCATGACGCTGCCGGCGGAGATTCGAAAGCTGGTCCCGGCGTGAAGGGCCCGCGCCTGTCCAAGCGGTCGGTGGTGCTGGCGGCGGGCGCGCTGCTGCTGCTGTGTGGCCTGTTCGTGGTGGGCCGCCCCTGGGCCGTGTCGGAGCATGACCAGTACCGCACCACGCTGCGGCAGCTGCGCGTGGCCAGCGCCGAGCTGGAGCTGGACGTGCTGCGCGCGCGCCAGGGGCTGCCGGAGCTCCACGGCTCGGACGCGTCGGACTTCG
>JBKGHK010001397.1:0-1323 GCA_046520375.1 Pyxidicoccus sp. 3LFB2 | reverse complement strand
CACGGCTGCGTGCCGCGGAGGTGTCGCTGCGGGCCGTGCTGGAGGCGTCCGGACCGCCCCGTCCCCAGGTGACCCCGGGGCCGGGCGCTCCGTGAGCGGGAGCCCCCGGCCTCGTGGCCGCTTCAGTCCTCGTCCTTGAGCAGGAAGTCGTTGTTGATGACCTTGAACGACAGCCTGCCGCCGGCCAGCGTGGGCGAGAGGCGCTCGACGAGCGACCTCACCACGATGCCCTCCTTGCGGTTCTTCGTGCCCGGGTAGAGGCCCCGGGCGAGCTCCAGGTAGTGCTCCAGGGAGTGGTCGAACGTCCGCGCCGCCTCGCCGGTGACGACGTGCTCCACCGGCACGGTGCGCAGCCCGTGCTCCGCGCAGAAGGTGATGAACTCGGCGTGGGGCAGGAAGCGGCCGGTCCGCGTGTCGTGGACGCTGAAGATGAACAGGTCCTTCTCCGTGAGGCCCAGGCGGTTCTTCTGGATGCCGGGGCCGCACAGCTCGCCCTGCACCGCGAAGCCCGGGGGCAGCACGGTGTCGAGCGAGTACCTGTCGGCCATGTTCCACACCGGGTTCTCCCCCCGCCGCAGCGCCCAGTTGCGCGAGCACGCCACCAGCTCGCCCTCGAGCGTCCGGAAGAAGGTCGCCGACGTCCCGTCCAGCTTCGTCGTCACGAAGAAGTCGTGGCCCCGCAGTTCGTCCAGCACGCCGAGCGCCGACTGGAGGCGGATTTCATCCGTCCTCGGCACCTGGCCCGGGAAGGGCCCGGCGACCTCGCGCGTGTCGGGCAGCGCCGGCTCGAACTTCACGACGCCGAGCGCGGCGTGCACGTCCGTCCCCGGGCCCGGCACCTCGCCGGGGAGGATGGACGTCGGCAGGGCGAGCCCCTGCGACAGCACGCCCCTCAGGCGCGCCGTCTTCACCCGGAAGCCCCTCGGCCGCAGGAACTCCGCCCACGGCTGGCCCTCGGGCAGCAGGCTGTCGATTTCGAAGAAGACGCACGCGTCCCCCGGGGTGAACTCCCCCTTCTTCACCACCACGTCCCAGCCCATCACCCGCGCCTTCAGGATGTTGTCGGCTCCGGGAATGGGCTCCAGGTGGTCGATGCGCTGAATGGAAACGAGCTTTCTCTCCATGGGCCCTCCTTCCCGCCGGCCGAAGTGCCGGGGTTCCCAGGGGACGGGGGACACCCCTCGGTCTGACGGAGCGCCAGTCTGTCCGTCTTCGGGGCAGTGTGCACCCCCACGGCTCCGGGACTCATGCCACGTCCCGCGCCGCGCCTGCCCGCCCCGGTGTGTCCGGGGGCGCGCCGCGCTCATGCTTCACGCGCGGTGG
>JBKGHK010001396.1:0-1325 GCA_046520375.1 Pyxidicoccus sp. 3LFB2 | reverse complement strand
CGGCCAGCGCGCCGCCGCGTCGGAGGCGAGGGGCGCGCCGTCATAGGGGAAGGGCCCCGGGGCGTCGCCCTTCCTGTCCAGCCAGCCGAACTTCAGCACCGCTCCCCCCAGGACGCCCGCGAGCGCCACGGCGACCAGACTCTTCCGCGTCACTTCTTGCCCACCTGCTGGGCCTCGTCCAGGGCCGCGCGCAGCATGCGCCCCAGGACATGGACGTTGGGCTCGCGCACCAGGCTGTCATGGTCCCCGGGCACCTCGCGGATGCGCAGCGTCGGCACCAGCGGCTCCCAGCCCAGCGTCGCCCCCATGTGCGAGTAGATGGGGCTGATTTCCTGCGCGCGGAACAGCGTCACCGGCCCGGTGTACGGGCGCGGGTTGTAGCGGCTCGCGAGGTACTGGAAGCGCTCGGTGAGCTGGAGGTCCCTCAGCTCGATGGGGAGCGATTCGCCGCGCTGCTCGTACCAGCGCAGCTTCAGCTGGCTCACGAGGCGGTTGCCGTCGCGCTCCACCTTCCGGCGCAGGCGGTTGGTGACGTAGGCCGGGCCCTCCTCGCGAATCGCCTGCAGCCGCTCGGTGAGCGACAGCCGCCGCTCCTGGGTGCGCGGGTGGAAGGTGTCCAGGAAGGCGACGAGCGACACCTCCTCGCCCATGGCCTTGAGCCGCTGCGCCATCTCGTAGGCGACCACGCCGCCGCCGGAGTAGCCGCCGAGCATGTAGGGCCCCTTCGGCCGCACCTGGCGGATGCTCTCCAGGTAGATGCTCGCCATCTCCTCGATGCTCTCCGCGGGCGGCAGCTTGCCGTCCACGCCCCGCGCCTGCAGGCCGTAGAAGGGCTGGTCCTTGCCGAGCGTCCCCGCCAGCTCACGGAAGTTGAGGACGTTGCCACCCGCGCCGTGCACGCAGAAGAAGGGCACGCCCGTGCCCCCCTTCTGGATGGCCACCAGCGGCGTCCACTCCCGGGGCTGTGCCCTGCCCGCCGGAGCTGCCTCGGCGGCCGGCGTCGCCCCACCCGGAGCGGCGTCCGGTGTGAAGGGAATGCCAGCGGCCTCGCGCACCAGCGCGGCGCACTGCTCCAGCGTGGGCGCCTCGAAGAGCGTGGCCAGCGTCAGGTCCGCGCCGAGCGTCTTCTTGATGCGCGCGAACAGGCGCACCGCGATGAGCGAGTGCCCACCGAGGTCGAAGAAGCTGTCCTTGAGCCCCACCCTGGGGACGCCGAGCAGCTGCTGCCACAGCTCCGCGAGCTTGCGCTCCACATCGTCGCGCGGAGCGTCCGCCGCCGCCTGGGCCGGAGCCGCGCCCGGCTGGGGGGGCCGCGGAGGCCGCGG
>JBKGHK010001395.1:0-1327 GCA_046520375.1 Pyxidicoccus sp. 3LFB2 | reverse complement strand
CCTCGTGGGTCGGGCGTCAGCCCGGTGAGAAACTGTTCGGAAATGTCGGGACTTTTCACGCCGCCAAACCCCCGACATATTCGAACAGTGAGGGGGGGCTGGCCTCCCGGAGGAGCGCGCAGACATCGTGGGCGTGCCCCTCGGGCCTCCGTCGCTCGGAATTCGTCTGGAAACCCTGGTTCCCTACCTGGCGCAGCTCGCGCGACCCGCATCCCCTTCGAGGTGACCCTCCTTGCGAATCTGTCTCGTCTCCAAGGCGCTCGCACCGTTCTCCGCGGGAGACCTCGCCGCGTATGCCTCGCGCATGTCCCGCGCCTTCGCCGAGGCGGGCCATGAGGTCCACGTCCTCACCGCGCCCCAGCCGGGCCTCGTCGCGACGGTCGACACAGCGCTGCCCGGCGTGCGCGTGCACCTCGTGGAGGAGCTGTCCCCCGGCGTCTCGGGGGCCTTCTCGCACGTGCCCATCCGCCATGCGATGCAGGTCTACACGACGCTGCGGAGGCTCCACGCACAGCACCCCTTCGACTTCATCGAGTTCCCCGAGCGCGAGTGCGAGGGCGCCTTCGCGCTCCGGGCGAAGCGCACCCTGGGCCACTTCGCCTCCGCAGTGCTCGCGGTGCGCCTGCATACGCCCACCGCCGAAATCCAGAAGCTCAACCGCGTCGCCGCGCTGACGCTGGACACCGCGCAGCAGGAGTTCCTCGAAGCCAGCTCCATCCGCGAGGCGGACCTGCTCCTCTCCCCCTCCCAGTCCCTGCTGGACCGGGTGACGCAGCAGCTCGGCCCTGGCGCCACCGGCGTGGTGGTGCCCTACCCCTTCGCCCCGCTCTCCGCCCCCACCGAGCCCCACTCCGCTTCCGAAGCGCCTCCGTGCGTGCTGTACCTCGGCCCGCTGGAGTACCGGAAGGGCGTCCACCTCCTCGTCGACGCCATGCAGGCCCTCTTCGAGCGCGGCCTCCGCGCGGAGGTCCGGCTCATCGGCGACGACACGCCGACGGGCCCGGCGGGCCGCTCCTATCTGCAGTGGCTGCAGCGGCGCATCGCCCCCGTGTGGAAGGACCGGTTCCACTTCGGAGCGCGGACCGAGCGCGTCCTCGCCGAAGCGGCGGTGTGCTGCATCCCCTCGCCCTGGGACAACCTCCCCTACGAAGGCCTGGAGGCCATGGCCGCCGGCTGCCTCGTGGTGGCCAGCGACGCGGGCGGCTCGCCGAGCTCATCGAGGAGGGCCACGGCGGGCTCCTCTTCCGCGCGGGCGACGCGGCCCATCTGGAGTCCGGCCTGGAGAAGGCGCTCGGCACGCCCGCCCTGCGAGATGCCGCGCGGCAGG
>JBKGHK010001394.1:0-1329 GCA_046520375.1 Pyxidicoccus sp. 3LFB2 | reverse complement strand
GTTCCCCTCGGTGGACGGACGGGCCCCAGGTCGTCTTCCACGCGGTGCCTTCGCGGGTGCTGGAGCTGGAGGAGGCGGGCGACGCGGCCCGGCTGGAGCAGCGGCTGCGCGAGGAGGCCTCGCGTCCCTTCGACCTGGAGCACGGGCCGCTGTACCGCTTCCGGCTGCTGAGCGCCTCGCCGCACCGGCAGGTGCTGGTGCTGGTGTTCCACCACCTCGTCACGGATGGCGCGTCCATCAACGTGCTGATGCGCGAGCTGGGCGTGCTGCACACCGCGCTCGCCCGGAGTGAGGCGCCGGCCCTGGCGCCGCTGCCGCTGGAGTACGCGGACGTCGCGGCATGGCAGCACACCCCGGCCGCGTCGGCTCGGGAGCCGGAGCTGCTCGCGTACTGGAAGCGGCAGCTCGACGGCGCGCCCCGAGGGCTGGAGCTGCCCACGGATTTGCCCCGGCCCGCGCTGCGCTCCGACCGGGGCGCGCTGACGGAGCGGCTCGCGCTGTCGCCCACGCTGGTGGGGGCGCTGCGCGCATTCTGCCGCGAGCATCAAGTCACCCCGTTCATGGTGCTGTACGCCGCGTTCTCCGCGCTGCTGTACCGCTACTCGCGCCAGGACGACTTCTGCGTCGGCACGCCCGTCTCCGGCCGCACCCATCCGTCCACCGAGGGCGTCGTCGGCCTGTTCGTGAACACCGTGGTGCTGCGCTCGCGCGTGGCGCCGGGGGATGCCTTCACCGCGCTGCTGGCCCAGGCGCGGAGCACCACGCTGGAGGCGCTGGCCCACCAGGACCTGCCCTTCGAGCGGCTCGTCCAGGCGCTGGGCGTGGAGCGTGACGCCGGCCAGACGCCCCTGTTCCAGGTGATGTTCGACCTGTATCGCGTGGAGCACTCGCTGGCGGGCGCCTTCGCGGGCACGGACGCTCGCGACGTGCCGCTCGACACGGGGGCATGTGAGTTCGACCTGCACCTGACGCTCTTCGAGAGCGAGTCCGGCTTCGACCTCTTCGCCCGCTACAGCACCGACCTCTTCGAGGGCCCCACCGTCCGGCGGCTGCTGGGCCACTACCTCCACCTGCTGAGCCATGCGCTGCGGGCACCGCGCACGCGCGTCGACTCACTGGCGCTGCTGCCCGACGCGGAGCGCGCGGGCGTGCTGGGCGGACTCCAGCCCGCGCGCCGGCCCTTCCCGCTGGACGTGCCGTTCCACGAGCACTTCTCCGACCAGGCCGCGCGCACTCCGGAGGCCGTGGCGCTGGCCGCGGCCGGGGGCGTGCGCTGGACGTACGCGACGCTGGAGGCGTGGACGAACCGCGCCGCCCGGCGACTGGTGG
>JBKGHK010001393.1:0-1335 GCA_046520375.1 Pyxidicoccus sp. 3LFB2 | reverse complement strand
GCAGGCCCCGGGCGCCGCCGTGGGCCGGGCCCTGGGCGCCGCCGTGGTGCTCAATGTGGGTGTCCTGGTGCCGCCCTTCCTGGCGGCCACCCTCTTCGCCCTGGTGCGCACCGAGTGTGACCCGTTCGAGCTGGTGGGCTTCTACCCCCTGCTCACCCTCCCCTCGGCCGTGCTGTCGGCGGCGGCGGGCGTGCTCTGCGGCTTCAAGGCGAAGCGCCCGGCCCGGGCCGTGGGCCTCTATGCGCTGGGGGTCCTGGTGTCGCTCGTGCCCACCGTGTGGCCCATCGTCCTGGGCCCCCAGGTGTATGCCTTCAACCACTTCCTGGGGCACCTGCCGGGGCCGCTGTACGACGAGGCGCTGGTCATCACCCCGACGTTGGGCTGGTTCCGCCTGGAGACGCTGCTGTGGGCCTGGGTGCTGGCGGGGCTGGCCGCCGCGCTGCTGGACCCGGGCTCCGGGCGGCTGGGGCGCTCCGGCCTGCGCCCCGGGTGGCTGGCGCTGCTGGCGCTGCCGCTGACGGGCATCGTCCTGATGGAGACGCGGGGCCCGGAGCTGGGGCTGCGGATGACGGATGAGTACCTCGCCGAGACGCTGGGCGGCGTCCGGGAGACGGAGCACTTCATCCTCCACTACCCGCGGGGCAAGCCGCGCGAGGACGTGGACCGGCTGGCGCGGGACATGGAGTTCCGCTGGATGCAGACGCAGCGCTTCCTCGGCGTGGCCCCCACCGGGCGCATCCGGGTGTGGCTCTACAAGGACGAGAAGCAGAAGCAGCAGCTGGTGGGCGCCGGCCGCACCCAGTACGCCAAGCCCTGGCAGCTCGCGTTCCACATCCAGGACAAGCCCTTCCCCCACACCACGCTCCACCATGAGCTGGCACACGTCATGGCGGCCCCGGCCGGCAGCGGCCCCTTCCGCGTCACCACCCGGCTGGGCGTGTGGCCGCTGATGGGCATCATCGAGGGCTACGCGGTGGCCGCCGACGGCCCGGTGCAGGGCGACCTCACGCTGCACCAGTGGGCCGCGGGCATGCGCCGGCAGAAGCTGGCCCCGGACATGCGCAAGCTGATGGGGCCGGAGGGCTTCTACCAATCCGCACCCTCGCGCGCGTACACCGTGGCCGGCTCGTTCCTGCTGTACCTCACGGAGACGTACGGCGCGCCGAAGCTGCGCGCCCTCTACGCCAACGGGGACTTCGACGCCGCCTATGGCCGCCCCCTGGCGGAGCTCGTCTCGGAGTGGGAGCGCCATGTGGACGCCCTGCCCCTGGACGACGCCACCGTGGCGCGCGCCTTCGCCCGCTTCCTCATCCCAGCTCGGAGAACGGCGGCCCG
>JBKGHK010001392.1:0-1336 GCA_046520375.1 Pyxidicoccus sp. 3LFB2 | reverse complement strand
GGAGCGTCCCAGCCGCGCTCCAGCGGGCCTGCCTGCCCCGGGCCGGTGGTCTCCCCTTCCCCCACCACCGAGGCTTCGGGGGCGCGGGCGCGCGAGGAGGCCACGGACAGCTCGGGCTCGTAGTCCTCCGGCCGGTACTCCTCGAAGGCGGGCGCGGCGGAGTCCTGCGTGTCGGCGCTGGCCTCCTCCTCCTGGGTGAGCGGCCGGCTGTAGGGCGCGCGCTGGATGATGGAGGCCTCGGGCTCCTCGGCGTGAAGGTCCATCTCCGCGCCGGAGATGGGCTCCAGGCTGAAGACCTCCTTGAACGGCGCGGGCCCGACGGTGCCGGCGAGGCTCACCTCGTTGGGGAACAGCTCAATCACGAAGCGGCGCACGTCTTCGATGCCGGGCATGCCGCCGCTGGCGGTGAGGAAGTTGCGCAACGACGAGGCGAACTCGCCGCACGAGCGGAAGCGCCGCTGGGGGCTGGGCTCCAGCGCGCGGAGGATGAGCGAGTCCAGCCGCGAGTTGATGCGCCGGTCCAACCGGCTGGGCGGGGGCAGCGCCTCGCTGCGGCGGGTGGAGACGCCTCCTCCGCCGGCAATCACCGGCTCGCGCTGGGTGAGCAGCTCGTAGGCGATGGCGCCCAGCGAGTACACGTCGGACTGCTCGGTGTAGGCCTCGCCCCGGGACACCTCGGGCGAGCGGTACGTGCCGCGCCCCCGGTTGGCGAAGGTGCGCTTGAGCTGCGGCACCGCCATGAGGGCGCGCAGCGCGCCGAAGTCACACACGGCGGGCGTGCCGTCGCGAGACAGCACCACGTTGCCCGGCGTGAGGGCGCCGTGGAGGACGCCCGCGTCATGGGCCTGCTGCACGGCCTCCAGGAGCTGGATGACGATGTGCAGCGCCACGGTGGGCTGCAGCACCACTTCCTTGCTGTGCAGCCGCTGCAGCGCGGTGCCCAGCGTGAAGCCGTCCAGGTCCTCGCGGACGACGGCGAGCCGCTGGCGCACGACGCCGATGTCCACCACGTGGAGGATGCCGGGGTGACGGACGGGCTGGAGCAGCCGCGTCGTCTCCGCGAGGTCCAACGCGTAGGCGGGGTCCGACGTCTTGGGGTGGAAGAGCTTGACGACCACCTCGCCCGCGGGGAGCTGGAGGCCCTCGTACAGCTCCGCGAGCTCGCCTGTTTCGATGCGGCCCGTCAGCCTGTAGGTGGCGCTCATCGCTTCTTTCGCGCCGGGCGGCGCCGGGACACGGCGGAGAAGATGAAGCCACACCAGACGCACGACTCACCGCGTCGGCCCGGGGGCAGCTCCAGGGTACAGCCGGGGCAGCGCGGGCGCGCGCGGACGGG
>JBKGHK010001391.1:0-1340 GCA_046520375.1 Pyxidicoccus sp. 3LFB2 | reverse complement strand
GCGGTGGCCTCGGGGCTCGGAGCCGGCGTGCCGAACAAGTCGCCCTGGCCGGGGATGGCCGGCGGCGGAGTGCCGCCCGCGCCCTTGGACTTCTTCATCGCGAGAGCTTCTCGACCCAGGTCTGCGCCTTCTGGTGGTACTCGTCCTCCGCCGGCGTCATCGCCACCACGTCCTTGAACTTGGGCAGCGCCTCGTCCGGAGCGGAGTCCTTGATGGAGTAGGCGGAGAGGTACAGGTCCTTCGCCTTGGTCTTCATCTCGCTGATGATGTTGGTGGCACCGGCATGGCCGGGGTCCGCCTGCAGGGCGCGCCGCGCATACTCCATGGCCCGGCCCCACTGGCCCGCCGCCTTCGCGGAGCTGGCGCCCTTGTAGAAGATGGTGGCCGCCCGCGTGCCCGCGTTGCGCGCCATCTTGCTGGGCCGCCCGTCGGTGATGTCCTTGTCCAGCGCCAGCAGCTTCGTGAGCGACTTGGCGTCCAGGTCCTCCAGCCGCTTGTACAGGGTGTTGAACTCGTTGATCTGCGCGAGCAGCTTCTTGCACTGCGCCGTCTTGCCCGAGCACGCGTTGAGGATGGCGCTCGCGCCGGAGATGTCACCGTCGCGGTAGCGGTCCACGGCCGGCTCCCACGGCTTGGGCGCGGGCCCCACGACGACGGGCCTGGGCGCGTCGCGCTGGGTGATGGCCTGCGCCGCCTGCTCGTTGATGAGCTTCGCGTCGCGGTCGTCCGGGAAGGCCGCCAGCACGTCGTCGGTGATGGCCTTGGCCTGGTCCAGCTGGTTGCCGTCCAGCGCCTTGCGCGCCTCCAGGGTGCGCTTCTGGCCCGCGGTCGCCAGGTCGCGCGTCGTGATGCGGACCTGGTCGTCCAGGAACTGCGTCTTGCCCGTCTTCGCCATCGCGGCGGCGGCCTTGCCCAGCTCGTTCTTCGCCAGCGCGGCGCGCGCGTCCGTCAGGCTGCGCTGGATGGGAATCTCCCGCTCCGCGTGCCCGAGGTAGTCCGTCACGCCCGGATAGTCCGGGGCCTGCGCCTGGAGCTCCACCAGCTTCTCCTGCGCTTCAATCCACTTGCCCTCGCGCACCAGGTTCTTCGCCTCCTGGAACAGCGAGCCGAGCGCGTCGCGGCGGGCCTTGTCCTGCCGGGCCAGCTGCAGCGCCTCGTCCTGCCCGCGGCTGATGTTCATCCGCACCACGCCCAGGCCGGCGAACAGCAGCACCACCACGCCGGCCGCGGCCAGCTTGATGCGCATCTTCTTCTTCTGCTCCTCCGGGCTCGGCGGCGTGACGGCCGAGGTGCGCGCGGTGCGCACGCGCCCACCCTCGGTGCGCGGCGGCGGACGCGAC
>JBKGHK010001390.1:0-1343 GCA_046520375.1 Pyxidicoccus sp. 3LFB2 | reverse complement strand
GGTCGCCGATGCCCAGGGCCCAGCGCCCGGGCTGGGCCGAGCGGGTGGGGCGGCGGCGCGCGGACCACACGTCCACGAAGCGGATGCCCTCGCCGTCGCGCCAGTGGATGACGGCCAGCGGGACGTCGCAGTCGGTGAGGAACTGCGGGCGCAGCTTGTCGATGAGCCCGTACCCCGCGGCGGGCACGGAGAAGGGGTAGTCGCGAAAGGGCACCGCCTGGGTGTCCGTCGTCCCGAAGCAGTGGTGTGCCACGCGGTTGCGCAGCCGCTGCCGCTTCACCGTCGTGTTCTCCAGGTCCGTCTCCGGCACCGCCAGCCGCAGCAGCCGGAAGCGCACGCCCTCCACCAGCCGCTTCGCCTCGCAGCCGTTGCTCGTCACGCCGCCCAGGCCGCTCGTCTCCGCGCGGCCCTCGCGCCCGGTCGCCTCGGAGATGACCAGCAGGTACACGCCCGTGCCGGACACGTACACGCTGCCCGGCGGCGCGCACGCGCCGAAGTCCGCCGAGCCGCCCGCGCCAGAGACGTCATTGGAGGCGCCGCGCAGCAGCGACACCTCCACCGGCTGCTTCAGCTCCAGCGCGCGGCCCTCGCGGTTGATGGCCAGGCCCTGCTTCACGGTGACGACGGGCTCCGTCGCGGAGCTGCCGCCGACAATCGCCTCCACCTCCAGCCCGTTCACCACGCCCTCGCCCAGGGCGGCGCCGAACTGCTTGAGCGCCTCCTTCCGGGCCTTCTGCTCCTGCGTGAGGTCCTCGGCCGACAGCAGCCGGCCATTGAAGAAGTTCGTCGAGCGGATGCCGTCGTCGAGGAATGCCGTATCCAGGTCGATGCGCATGGCGCCTTAGCCCTCCAGGAAGTACTGGCTGACCTCAATGACGAACTCGAGCTGCCGGAGGATGTCTGCCTTCACCGGCTGTTGCTCGATGGGGTCGAAGACGTGCAGGAAGAAGTGGTCCCCGTTGAACCCGGCGAAGGTGACGATGCCCAGGTGCGGGAACTCCCCGTAGAAGCGCAGCATCGCCTTGACGATGTACTGATACTTCTCCGGGTCCTCCGCGCAGCCCTCGAAGGTGAAGCCCACGCGGCCATCGTCGAAACCGATGGACAT
The DNA here is from genome assembly GCA_046520375.1 of Pyxidicoccus sp. 3LFB2. Lineage (GTDB taxonomy): Bacteria > Myxococcota > Myxococcia > Myxococcales > Myxococcaceae > Myxococcus. The sequence goes on along the minus strand of JBKGHK010001390.1, from coordinate 235 downwards.
CAGGTTGTTGTAAGTCTGGGTTTGCTGCTCGTTCGGGTCCGCTCGGACATTGCCCGCCGCGACGATGAAGTACTCGGGAAGGTCCGGGGGCCGCCGCACCACGTCCACCGCACCGCCGCCGTCGCCCGGGTCGCCCTTCGGCCCTTGAGGCCCCTGGATGCCCTGCGGCCCCTGAGGGCCGATGGGACCGATGGGCCCCTGGGGCCCCGCCGCTCCGGTGGCACCGGTCGCCCCA
>JBKGHK010000138.1:0-18372 GCA_046520375.1 Pyxidicoccus sp. 3LFB2 | reverse complement strand
CCCGTACGTGGCGTCCGCGAGGTGGGCACCGGCCTGGAGTCGTCGTCGAGCCGCACGGACGCGGGCCCTGGCGTGTGCGTCGGTGGACCGCCCGACAGCGAGGCGCCGGCCGACGTCGGGGGCCCCGGGGCGATGAGGGTCGGGTCGTCGCCCGCGGTCACCTGCTGGATGAGCTGGACCACCTGCTGCGGGGTCACCGGCTCACCCTCCGAGAGGATGAACTCCTCCAGATCCGCCTGGAGCGCGCGGCAGTCTGGGTAGCGCTGGTCCCGCTTCATGGCGAGCGCACGGGCGAGGATGGCTCGCAGGGCACCGGGCAGGTCCGGCCTGCGTCGCTCGGCGGGCACCATCAGGTCGGATGTGACGGCCTGGAAGATGTCCCAGTCAGACTCAAAGGGCCTGCGCGCGGTGAGCAGCTCGTAGAGCACCACGCCGAGCGAAAATACGTCCGCCCGCCGGTCCACCGGCAAACCCCTTACCTCTTCGGGCGCCATGTACCTGTACTTGTGCGGGCTGATGGTGAGGTGTTCGTAGGTGAACCGGAACCGGAAATAGCCGATGCCGAAGTCCACCACCTGGGCCGTCCCCTGGTGCGACAGGAGGATGTTGTCCGGCTTGACGCAGCGGTGGATGCGCTCCAGCGGCTGCTTCGTCTGGGGGTCGGTGAGGTCGTGGGCGTAGGCGAGCCCCTCGCAGGCCTGCGAGATGATGTGCGCGCACAGTGTCGCCGGAAGGGTCATCCGCTGGGCCGCCATGTGCTTGAGCACCCTGCTCAGGCTGGGCCCATCGATGTGCTCCCTGGCGAGGAAGTACGTGCCGTCCGCCACACCGAAGTCGAAGACCTGCGCGAGGTGCGGGTGCGAGAGCCGGGCGGCGCTCATCGCCGTGTCGAGGAACATCTCCGCGAGCTCCACGTCCTCGGCCATGTCCGACCGGAGGCACTGGAGCACCAGCGTCTTCTCGAAGCCCTGCGGGCCGGCTGCCTTGGCCAGATAATCCTCGACGATGCCTTCGGCGAGCAGGCGGATGTGCTGGTATTTGCCGACGTGGGGTTTCACGAGAAGTATGACTAGCAGACATCGCCTGTCTCATGACTCTTGCGCGGGCAGGGCCCCTCTTTTCTCCAGCAGGCGCAGCACCGGTGACGCCCCCCTCAGCAACCGCTCTACCTCTGCTTGCGTGGCACCTCCCGCGCGCGCAGCCCCTACGCGCCAAGGGCAGCCGCCCCCTCAGGTCAGCGCCACGGCCTCCCTGCCGCGGCGACGCCACCAGACGAGGCCCCCGGCCGCTGCCAGGGCGCAGCCGACGAACAGCCATCCGTTTGAGTCACCGGAGTCTTCGCCATCGCCGTCGCTCACGTAGCTGCTCAACTCGATCGCCCCGTCCGCGGTGTCGACGAAGAACTCGACGTCCTCCTGGCCCTTGTCGACGCGCCGCACCGGAAGCCTCCGGTTCCCCTCGACGAGTGTGAGCTCGGCTTCGGGCGGCAGGTGGGCGAGCTCGTCCGGCGCCTGGGCGACGCTTCGGTCCAGGAAGATAGAGGGGCGGGTGCCTTCGGGAGCAATCCTCTGCGCTACGAACCCCAGGCTCTCGGGCGAGTGGGTCGAGGTGCCCGCCGCCTTGGTGACCATCACCAGCTCACCGTCGGGCGTTCGGGCCAGGTAGGCGGCTGAGCGCGCGGCGTCGTCGCTCAGACCCGCGAAGGCAAGGCCTGCGCGCTCGGCAGCCACGAGACCGGTCACACCGGCCGCACCGGCCGCGGCCTTACCGAGGCTCGCGGCCTTGCCGGTCTTGCCGAGTTTCGCGCCGACGCTGACCGCCTTACCGCCCTTTGAACCGGCGCGACCGAGCTTGCCCAGCAGGCTGCCGATGCCTGCGTGCGAGACGAGGGGGACGACAGCCAGGGACAGCGCCAGGACCAATGCCAGTGTTCGAGAGCCGAGCATGTCGAGTCATACATGCCATGTTTCCGGCCGCTGTGCATCCGGGGGGCCGTCAGCAGGCCGTTGAGCCCGGGGTGCGACGCGACCCCGGCTGCGCAGGAGTTGAAGCGTACCGGCTGAATCCTTTCATGCGACCACCACCTTGTCGCTCACCGCAAGCAGCAGGGTTTGACCATCACCCTGACGTCCCAGTCCTCCTTCCGCTCCCGGAACCTCCAGCGGCGTCCAACGCCTATCATCCAAGCACCGTGCTACCCTGTCCCTGTCTGCCAAGTACCGAATCTCCGAGCAGGTACCCGACAACTCCAGGCAGCGCCATGTCATCGCTCAAGAGAGCTTGAGGACTCACATGCACAAAGCCGGAAAGGTCTTCTCCGTCGGGTTGTTGCTCACACTCGTCGCGGCCGGGTGTCACCAAGCGGAGGAATCCACGGGCTCGGTCCAGTTCGTGGCGTCAGTGGGGCAGTCGCTCGGTGCCACTGACGTGGCTCGCATGACCGTGACCTCGTCGGGGCCAGGCATCCCCTCCGTCACCCAGGACCTCACGCAAACCCAGGGGAGATGGGGCGGCGTCGTCACCGACGTGCCCGCCGGTACCGACCGGCGCTTTCTCGCCCGGGCCTTCGACTCCAACGGGGGCCTCCTCTACCAGGGGCAGAGCGCCAGCGTCACCATCATCGCCCGCCAGACGGCCCTGGTAGCCATCACCCTCCAGGAGGTGAACCCTCCCGCGCCTTTCGGGAACGAGGCGCCTGTCATCGGGTCCGTGGTGGCGTCTCGAACCACCGTGCCCCTTGGCAACACCGTCACCCTGACCGCGAGCGCGTCAGACCCCAACCCCACCGACACGCTGACCTATAACTGGATGGCGACGCAGGGCTCCTTCAGCACGACCTCCGCGGCTTCCACGACCTGGACCGCGCCCTCCACGGCAGGCATCGCCTCGCTCACCTTCGAGGTGAGGGATTCGCAGGGCACAGCGGTGGCGGTAACGCTCTCCATCAATGTCACCCAGGGGACGGACGAGGGGGGCGCCGCGCTCGATGTGCAGTTCAACAACCACCCGGTGGTCGCCCGGGTCCACAGCACCTCGGCCCGGGTGAACGTCGGGCAGGCTGCCGAGGTGACCGTCATGGCCTCCGACAGCGACAGCGACACCCTCAGCTACCAGTGGACGGCGAGCTGTAGCGGCAGTTGGACCCAGGCTACCTCCAGCACCGCGCGCTTCACGCCCTCCTCCCTGCCATCACGCGCGTGCAACAACTGCCAGCTGACCGTCGCGGTCTCCGACGGGAAGGGAGGCAGCACCACCGGGAGCTTGTCGCTGTGCGTGGTGTCCACCTCGCCCCCGCGCTTTCCCCCTTCCATCGTTCGCGCCTACCAGTCCTCGCCAACCGCCACCCCGGGGCAGACGCTCAGCTTCCAGGTGGAGGCCAGCGACCCTCAGGGCAGCACGCTGTCATTCCAGTGGTCGGCCGACATCGGGCTGATGGGCACGGCCACGAGCGCGACCACCCGCAGTAGCAATACCTGGGACGCGCCTCGCTGTGTGCCCGCGGGCGCCCCGGCGACCATCACCGCCACCGTCACCAACGCCTACGGCCTGTCGGACACCACCCGCTTCCCGGTGACGGGGCTGCCCACCTGCACGGGAGGAAGGGCCGTCTTCAGCTACACCGGGGCGGACCAGTCATGGACGGTGCCCACCGGCGTGAACCGCGTTCGCGTGAAGCTGTGGGGCGCGGGCGGCGGCGCGGTGCGGTACCGGAGCGGCTCCTCCGGTGGCGGAGGCGCGCTGGCCACCGCCATCCTGGGCGTCAACCCGGGGGAGCCCGTCACGGTCATCGTCGGCGGGGGGGGCACCCCGGGTGATGTCCTCGGGACTCCCGTCGCGGCATACGGAGGAGGAGGCGCCAATGGGGTGCAGAACGGTGCGGGGGGCGGAGGGCGCTCGGCGATTCGCCGCTCCACGTCCGAATACGCCACCGCGGGCGGTGGCGGTGGGGCTGGCGCGGACTCGGACGGCGCCTACAGCGCTGGCGGAGCTGGCGGCGCGCGCGGGCTTGACGGCAAGGATGGCGCCACGACCGATGGAACCTATGGATTGGGAGGCAAGGGCGCCTTCAGCCATGCGGGAGGAGCGGGGGGCACGAGCGTGGGAACGACCTACACGGCCCAGGCTGGCTCTCAATTCAAAGGCGGGGATGCCTCGACTCAGTGGTGGTCCGGCAATGGTGGCGGCGGGGGAGGCGGGTATTTCGGCGGTGGCGCGGGCGGCGCTGACATGAGCGGCGGTGCCGGAGGAGGGGGCGGTGGGGGGAGCAGCTATGCCCCCGATGGCAGCGTCCTCGCCGGGAATGGCCGCGACGCGGGCGGCATGCAGGACGCGGACTACGTCGCCGGGATTGGCATGGGCGCCCAGGGTGGCCCGGGCGGCCATGGGCGCGTGGTCATTTCCTACGACGTCGAGCAATACCCGCTCTCGAACGCGATGCGGTGCCGCACGCGCCCGAGCCTCAACCAGGGGGAGGGGCAGCTGGCCTGCTACGGCGTCTGGGATTACGGCGACGCCTTTGGCAATGACATGGACATGTGCGAGGACTACTCGACGCCCAGGACGGGCTGTGTCGTCAGCACGCCCGCCTGCGCGAGTGGGAGGGCGACCGCCGTCGAGCACTTCACCCCTTCGTCCGCCAGCAAAGCCCAGTTGTCGGCCATGGCGGCGAACCTCGGCGTGTCGACCCAGCTCCTGAAGGAGGGACTGGCCCGGGCCTGGGTCTACAACTGCTCGAGCAGCACCCCATAAGGCCCTCGACTCTCTGGACGTGCCGGGCTGCGCGGGCCTCGCCGGCTTCACGGTGGAGGACGCCTACGCCTGTGTCGGGCGTGAGGCGTTCCCGACGCTGGCGCGCACTTCGAGCAGCCCCTCGCGCATCTCGGCAGCGCGAACGGGAGCTGCGGTGTGTCGACGAATGACCCGCTCGGCCACGGCGACGTTGATGACCCAGCCGGCGCCCAACAGCAGCGCTCTGGCGAGCTCGCCCGGCGTGCCGACGATGAGGAACCAGGGCACGGAGACCAGCACCTGCGTGCCCGCGCCCAGACCGATGGCGTAGCCTCGAATCATCCAGGCCCGGTGGCCGCCGACGTCCCGTCGCAGGATCGCGGCCATCCCCAGGACGAGGGACAGGACCATCGCCGAGCCGAACAGGAGCCGCAGGCCGTCGAGGAGCTCACCGTCGCCTGGGGCTCGGGGATAGAACAGCGTCATCCACAAGCCCGAGAGCCCGGCCATGAGGCCGCACGCGACCAGGAGCCGCCCGGCGACGCGGTGCCAGCCGGGCGCCGGCGGCGAAAGCCCGGGGCGAATTGGAAGGCCCCCAGGATGCAATACACGCTGGCGCTGAGGACGTGCAGCACCACCGGCAGCGGCGATGCGAAGAACCGCGCGTTGCTCGCCGTGGGCTCGGCGCCGCCCGACAGCTCGGCCAGGCGGGCGGCGCCGGCCAGGATGGGCACGAGCGAGAGCGCGACCAGCGCAGCGGACACGAGCCGCTCGGCTCGGGTGGTGGAGGTCATGGAGGCTCTTCTCCTGTCGGTGTCGGAACGATGGGCTCCGCGCGTGACGACGGCGACGCCTCGTCACGTGCGAACAAATAGCCCTCCTCGGCCCCCAACGGAATTGACTGAATTCCTTCTCCTGATATGCGAAAATGCATGGACTGGCGGGCGGTCAATTTCGATTGGAATCGGGCGCGGGCCTTTCTGGTCACCGCGGAAGAGGGCTCGCTCACGGCGGCGGCGCGTGCGCTCGGCATGGCGCAGCCGACACTCGGGCGTCAGGTGAGCGCGCTCGAGGAGGAGCTGGGCGTGGTGCTGTTCGAGCGCGTGGGGCGGAGCCTCACGCTGACGCCGAGCGGGCGCGAGCTGCTCGACCACGTTCGAGCCATGGGCGACGCCGCGGGGCGTGTCTCGCTTGCGGCCGGCGGACAATCGCAGAGCGTCACCGGGCTGGTTCGCATTTCGGCCAATGAGATCTACTCGGCCTTCCTGCTGCCGACCCTCGTAGAGAAGCTTCGGCGCGAGGCGCCGGGCATCGACATCGAGCTCATCGCCACCAACACCGCGGTCGATCTGCGCCGGCGGGAGGCGGATATCGCGATCCGGAACTTCCGCCCCACCCAGCCCGACCTCATCGCCACCAAGATCCGGGACGACCGGATGCGGCTGTATGCGGCGACCCGCTACCTTGCGCGCATCGGCAACCCACGTACGCCGAAGGCACTGAGCCGCGCCGACTTCATCGGGCTTGGCGGGACCGACGCCATGCTCAACGGGCTGAACGGGCTGGGCTTGAGCCTGACGCCACGGAACTTCCCGGTGCTGACGGGGAACCACCTCGTGCACTGGGAGATGGTCAAGCAGGGCATCGGCGTGGGCGTCGCTCCCGAGCGCGTGGGAGACGCCGAGCCGCTGGTCCGGCGGGCCCTCCCCAGCCTCGCCCCGTTGTTCCTTCCCATCTGGCTGACGACCCACCGCGAGCTGAACACCAGCAAGCGAATCCGACTGGTGTTCGACCTGCTCGCGACCGAGCTCGGAGGTGAGTGACGGCGCGCTCTCACTGTATGGAATGGCGTGACTCGCAACCCCTGGGACACACGCATCATGCCGGACGCTGGCTTGACCCGTTGAACGCCTGGGCTGCCGAGCCGGCCCGCGAAGCGAGCGCTTGCGTCGCCGACTCCGCTGCTTCGGCGGCGGGGACGCTCCTGGCTGCTCCCCGGCGGTGTTCGCGCCGGTACGTCCCCGGGGCGCTCCCTTCCCAGCGTTTGAAGGCCCGATTGAACGAGGCCTCACTCTGGTAGCCGACGGCCGTCGCAAGCTCGCTCAATGGAAGCTCGCTCTCGCGAAGGAGCTGGGCGGCCTTCGTCATCCGCCACCGCGCGAGGTACTCCAAGGGAGGCTTTCCGACGAGCGCGGTGAAGCGGGCGGCGAAGCCGGAGCGTGACAGGGCGACGGCCGATGCGAGGCTCTCGACCGTCCACGGGGCGGCGGGTCTCTCGTGGATGAGCGAGAGGGCCTTTCCAATCTGGGGATCCGCGAGCGCGCCCAGCCCATGCTCCCCGCACCGACCTGTCGCGATGTGCGCCCGCAGGGCCTGCACGAGCAGGATGTCCGCGAGCCGGCTCATGACGACGGTCGCCCCCGGGCTGGACGAGGCGCTCTCGGTGATGAGCAGTTGCGCGGTCGACGCCAGCGACGGTGCAATCGCCGGGTCATCCGCGGCGACGTGGACGAGGCGCGGGAGCCGCTCGAACAGCAACGTGCGCGGCGCGGCGCCAAGCCGGAAGGAGCCCGCCACCAGGCTGGTGCGTTCGCCATCGCCTCCGAGCCGTATTGGCCCCACCCCCTGGCTTCGCTTGCATTCGCCCTGTCCCAGGATGTGGAACGGACTTCCTTCCGCGTCGCTGAGCGTGTGCGCTCCGCCATGCGGAAGCAGGGCCAGGTCTCCGGCCGACAGGGTGACGGCGCCCTGGAGCCCCTCGACTTCCAGGCGAGCACTCCCCCGCGCGAGGAGGACCATGTGCGCGCAAGGCCGCTCACAGAACCGGATGCCCCAGGGCGCACACAGCTCGAAGCGGCCATACATGACCGTCGACAGGCGCATCGAGTCCAGCACGTCCGCGAGGACATCCGAGCCCTGCTCGTCCAGCGGCTCTAGACGCCCTGCAAATTCTTTTGGACTGGGAGACATGGCGCGTCCATAGCGGCGTCGGCATTTCCTGGCCATGCCAAACACCTCGACGCTGCTGTCTCCCTTTCGTCTCGGCCGTCTCGAACTGAAGAACCGGATGGTGATGGCGCCCATGACGCGCAGCCGGGCGCTGGTCGACGGCAATGTGCCCAACCCCCTGGCCGGGCCCTACTACGCGCAGCGCGCCTCCGCGGGGCTCCTCATCACCGAGGCCACCCAGGTCAGCCCTCAGGGCGTGGGGTACATCCGCACGCCGGGCCTGCACTCGCCCGCGCAGGTAGCGGGCTGGAGGAAGGTAACGGAGGCCGTCCACGCGGCGGGCGGAGTCCTCTTCGCGCAGCTGTGGCACGTGGGGCGTGTCTCGCACCCGGACTTCCATGACGGCCGCCTGCCGGTGGCTCCCTCGGCCATCGGGTATGAAGGGGAGGTCTTCACGTTCCAGGGCAAGAAGCGCGTCGTGACGCCGCGAGCGCTCGAGACCGGAGAGCTGCCCGGCGTCGTCGAGCAGTTCCGGCGCGCGGCCGAGAATGCCCGGGAGGCGGGCTTCGACGGCGTCGAGCTGCACGGCAGCAACGGCTACCTGCTGGACCAGTTCCTGCGGGATGGCTCCAATCAGCGCACGGATGCGTACGGCGGCAGCATCGAGAACCGGGCCCGGTTCCCGCTGGAGGTGGCGCGGGCGGCGGTGGGCGTCTGGGGCGCGGAGCGGGTGGGGTACCGGCTCGCGCCGCAATCGTTTCCCTACGCAGGCGTGACGGATTCCACGCCGGCCGAGACGTTCACCTATATGGCGCGCGAGCTGAGCCGGTTGGGCCTGGGCTACCTGCACGTGACCGAGGCCGTGTCGGGCCAGGGCGTGCCGAGCCCGGAGCAGCGCATCTCCCCGCTGCTGCGCAAGGCGTTCCAGGGCGCGTTCATCGTCAACGGTGGCTACGACGCGCGGACCGGCGAGGCGGCGATTGCCCTGGGCGAGGCGGATTTGGTGGCCTACGGCGTGCCGTTCCTCGCCAACCCGGACCTGCCGGAGCGCTTCCGGCACGAGACGCCCCTCAACCCGGTGGACGCCTCCACGTTCTTCACCGGCGAGGAGAAGGGCTACACGGACTACCCGACGCTGCGCTGAGCCAGGTCGTGTCCCCTGCGCGTCATGCATCCACAGCAAGGAATTGAACGTCACCGATGTAGAGCTGGCGGTGGCCTCACGTTGCCTTGGCTGCAAGCTCCTTCGCCGCTTCGACGAAGAGGCGCAGGGGCCCGGAGCGCCGCGCTCGATTGGGGGAGTAGAGGAAGAAGCCGGGCACGGTGGGCGCGTAGGCTTCGAGCACCACCTTCAGCCGCCCGGTGCGCAGCTGCTCCTGCACCTGCGGTTCGAATGCATACGCGAGCCCGGCGCCTGCCTCGGCCAGGGCCAGCATCAACTGGCCGTCGTTGGTGACGACATCCCCGCGCACCGGCACCCGCCAGTTCCTGCGGCCCCGCTCCAGCTCCCAGGCGTAGAGGGTCCCGCTCGTGTGCGAGCGGTAGGAGATGCACTCGTGGCGCAGCAGGTCCTCGGGCTTCTGCGGCGTGCCGTGGCGCTCGAGGTAGCTGGGAGCGCCCACCACCACGAAGCGGAAGGCGTCGGTGAGCCGCACCTGCACCATGTCGCGCTCGATGGCCTCGGTCAGCCGCACGCCCGCGTCGTAGCCCTCCGCCACGATGTCCACGAAGCGGTCTTCGACGACGACCTCCACCTGCACTCGTGGGTGACGCTGGCGAAAGGCGGGAAGCACGGGCGTGATGACGAAGGGCACCGCCATCTGAGGCGTCGACAGCCGCAGCCGGCCCACCGCCTCGCCCGGTTGTGCGGCCACGGTGGTGAGGGCCGCCAGCACCTGCCCGAACCCGGGGCCCGCCTCCTCCACGAGGCGCCTTCCCGCATCGGTCAGCGCCACACTGCGCGTCGTGCGCGTGAGCAGCACCACGCGCAGTTGCTCCTCCAGTTGCCGCACCGCCTGGCTCACAGCAGACCTGGAGACGCTCAGCTCATTCGCCGCGCTGCTGAAGCTGCGAAGGCGCGCCACGGCCAGAAACGCCTGGAGCTGTGGGAATGGAACCGTGTTCATCAGCGCGCCCCTTGGACCGATTGTCCAGGAGAGCTTAACAGCCCATCCGCACCGTGGCGTCTAGTCCATTGCGGAGCCGGGGCGTATCTCTAGTGGCGTCGCTTCACCGCACGCTCCCCGGCACGCAACGCAGTGCCTGTCCGAGGGAGCACGAAGGGGACCCTCGATGAAGAAGAACAAGCAGACCGCCGGCTCGGACACCCACGAGCGCCGAGCCTTCAGTCGCCGTGACTTCCTGGCGAGTACTGCCCTGGTCGGGGCAGGGCTGGCTGTCGGCTCCTCGGCGTGCGCGACCTCGACCCGTCAACCCGGCGAGACCCACAGCGGGCCGCGGAGAGGAGAGAGCGGGATGAGGACACGAAAGCTCGGCAGCCTCGAGGTCTCGGAGCTGGGGCACGGATGCATGAGCATCAACGCCAACTACGGCCCTCCCGTGGACAGAAGCCAGGGCATCCAGGTCATCCGCTCGGCCCATGAGAAGGGCGTCACGTTCTTCGATACGGCCGAGGTCTACGGGCCGTACATCAATGAAGACCTTGTCGGAGAGGCGCTCGCGCCCATTCGCGACAGGGTGGTCATCGCCACCAAGTTCGGCTTCAACCTCGACGGCCCCGGTGGGTTGAACAGCCGCCCGGAGCACATCAAGAAGGTGGTCGAGGGGTCGCTCAAGCGCCTCCGGACCGACCGCATCGACCTCTACTACCAGCACCGGGTCGACCCGAGTGTGCCCATCGAGGACGTGGCGGGGGCGGTCAAGGACCTGATTGCCGAGGGGAAGGTCCTGCACTTCGGCCTCTCTGAGGCGAGTGCGCAGACCCTCCGCCGAGCGCATGCCGTTCAGCGGGTCTCGGCCATCCAGACCGAGTATTCGTTCATGGAGAGAGGCCCGGAGAAGAACGGCGTCCTCGCGGTGTGCGAAGAGCTGGGAATCGGCTTCGTCCCCTGGGGGCCCCTGGGAATGGGCTATCTGACGGGGAAGCTCGACGCTCGCACGCGGCTGGACCCGAAAACGGACCTCCGCGCCGACTTCACGCGCTTCAGTCCTGAAAACCTCGCAGCCAATGCTCCGGTCATCGAACTGCTCAGGCGCGTCGCGGCGACGAAGGGCGCAACGCCTGCTCAGGTCGCGCTGGCGTGGCTCCTGGCCCAGAAGCCGTGGATCGTCCCCATTCCGGGCACTCGCAACCCGGAACACCTCGAGGAGAACCTCGGGGCACGCCACGTCCAGCTGACGTCCTCGGACCTTCGTGAGCTTGAAACGGCCTTCTCCCAGCTCACGGTGCACGGCGGCCGGATGAACGAGCTGCAGATGAAGGTCGTCGACCCGGCGCAGTGACGGGTCGAATGGCGCGGTGTCGTGAGCGTGAGCCACCCGACAGTCCCACTTCCGTGGCGCATCCGTGAGCCACGGAAGGTTTCACCTCCGGCGGTGGCATGCCCATGCAGGCCGTAGCGATACTGAGATGCTGTAACAACTGACCACACAGCCGCATAGCCACAATCCACGACGTGGCTCTCCACGATGGTGAAGGCCCCTTGAAAGGCGGCACATAGGCGGCGGAGTCCGGCCGGTGGGCTCCATCACCCTGGAGAACAACATGAAGACGCTATCGTTGGTCGTGGCCGCGGTGCTGTCGATGGGACTGCTCACGGGCTGCGGGCCCGAGGACGTCCAGCCCGTCGAGGAGGAGTCGACGCAGGGCCCTCGCTACGTCGCCACCCGGGCGGACGGAAGCCAGGTGACGATTCGCGACGCCACGGGAGAGAACCTGGTGAGCGCCCAGGCCATCGACGGTGAGCGGAGTGTCGAGGCCAACGGCTGCTGGGTGACGCTCCAGTGGTGCTCGGAGCCGGGCACCGGAGATGCCGTCTGTACGCAGAACGGCCAGTGCACGCTCCAGCAGTTCGTCAGCGCGTGCCTGTCGCTGATTGACGACATCTGCGGATAGCCGTTACCGCCTGGCGGAGGGCCCACGCAGGTGGAGCCCGGCCCTGGAAGCTTCGCGGGCCGGGCTCGGAAAGTGGCGCTACCCCGCCGAGCTGGCCACCGGGTTGTTCAGCAGGTGGTCTCCGAACTTCTGACGGAGCTCCGTCTTGAGGAACTTGCCGGTGGAGGTCCGCGGAATCTGCGGGATGAACACGTAGTCATCCGGCAGCCAGAACTTCGCGAACTGCTTCTCCAGATGCGCGGCCAGCTCCTCCTTCGTGGCCGTCTGCCCGGGCTTCAGTACCACCGCCGCCAGGGGGCGCTCGTCCCACTTCGGGTGCCGCCCGGCGAACACCGCCGCCTCCAGCACCGCCGGGTGGGCCATCAGCGCGTTCTCCAGCGCCACCGACGAAATCCACTCGCCGCCCGACTTGATGACGTCCTTGCTCCGGTCGCAGATGCGCACGTAGCCGTCCGCGTCCAGCGTCACCACGTCGCCCGTCTTGAACCAGCCATCCGCCGTGAAGCGGTCCGCGCCCTCGTCTCCGAAGTACGAGCTGGCCACCCACGGCCCGCGGACCTCCAGCTCGCCCATCGTCTCGCCGTCCCACGGGAGCTGCTTGCCGTCGTCGCTCACCACCCGCGTCTCGACGAAGGGCAGCGCGAAGCCCTGCGAGGCCCGGGCGGAGAACTGCTCCTCGGGGCTCGCGTCCCTCAGCCGGCCCTTCACCTTGGCCATGGTGCCCACCGGGCTCATCTCCGTCATGCCCCAGGCGTGCACCACCTCCAGCCCGTGCCGCTTCTTGAAGCCCTCAATCAGCGACGGGGGCGCGGCCGAGCCGCCAATCAGCATGGAGCGCATCGCGCTCAGGTCCCACTTCTTCGGGTCCTGGTCCAGCAGCGCGAGGATGCCCAGCCAGATGGTGGGGACGCCGCCCGCCATCGTCACCTTCTCCGCGGCCATCAAGTCGAGCAGCGACGGCGGGTCCAGGTGCGGCCCCGGCATCACCAGCTTCGCCCCGGTGAAGATGCCGTCGAAGGCGAGCCCCCAGGCGGCCGCGTGGAACATGGGCACCACGGGCAGCACGGTGTCCGCCTCGCGCATGCCCGTGACGTCCGTCATGCAGCTGGCCATCGTGTGCAGGACGATGGAGCGGTGGCTGTACAGCACGCCCTTGGGGTTGCCCGTCGTCCCCGACGTGTAGCAGAGCATCGCCGCCTGGTTTTCATCGAGCCTGGGGAAGTCGAAGTGCTCGGACTCCGCCGCCAGCAGCTGCTCGTAGTCCAGCCTGCCCTCCGGAGCGGGGCCGCTGTCCGGCACGACGATGACGTGGCGGAGGCTCGGCACCGCGGCCGCGAACTTCTCGAACAGCGGCAGGAGCGAGCGGTCCACCAGAATCACCGAGTCCTCCGCGTGCTTCGCGATGTAGCCGAGGTCATTCGGGTGCAGGCGCAGGTTCAGCGTGTGCACGACGGCGCCCATGGCGGGCACGGCGTAGTACGCCTCCAGGTGGCGGTAGTGGTTCCAGCTCAGCGTGGCGACCCTGTCACCGGGCTTCACGCCCAGGCGCGTCAGCGCGTTCGCCAGCCGGGACGTGCGCTTGTAGAAGTCAGCGAAGGTGTAGCGGTGCCGGGACTTGTCGGGGTTCTGGCTGACGATTTCCGAGCGCGGAAAGTACGTGCGCGCGCGCTCCAGGAAGTGGGTCAGGGTGAGCGGGAAGTCCATCATCCGTCCGGCGAGCATTGGCACCATCCCTGTGGCGTGAGGGGAACGGTGCCGATGCTACCGGAACGGCGGGCCCCTGGTTCAGGGGCTCCGCCTGCGGCCATGCGGCGTCAGCCGAAGAACACCTGCGCCACCTCGAAGAACTCCTTGGGCACCTTCTTCAGCTCGCGGGTGGCGTCGGCCAGGTCCACGGAGATGATGTCGTTGCCCCTGAGCGCGGCCATCTTCCCGAACTCGCCCCGGGCCACCATGTCGCAGGCGTGCACGCCGTAGCGGGTGGCCAGCACGCGGTCATGCGGCGTGGGCGCGCCGCCGCGCTGGATGTGGCCCAGCACGGACACGCGCGTCTCGAAGCCGGTGCGCCGCTCGATTTCCTGCGCGACGATGTTGCCCACGCCGCCCAGGCGCGGCCGGCCCGCCTCGTCCAGCGCGCCGGTGGTGACGAGGTGCTCGTTCTGGTCCGGGGACGTCTTGATGCGCGTGCCCTCGGCCACCACGACGATGGAGAAGGTGCGGCCACCGGCGTGGCGGCGCTGGATGTGCTCGGCCACCTTCGGCAGGTCCGCCGGAATCTCCGGCACCAGGATGACGTCCGCGCCGCCGGCGATGCCCGAGTACGTGGCAATCCAGCCCACGTGCCGGCCCATGACCTCACAGACGATGACGCGCTTGTGGGACTCGGCGGTGGAGTGGAGCCGGTCGATGGCCTCCGTCGCGATTTCCACCGCCGTGTCGAACCCGAAGGTGAAGTCGGTGGCGTTGATGTCGTTGTCGATGGTCTTCGGCACGCCGACGATGCGCAGCCCCTCCTGGGACATGCGCGTGGCGGCGGACAGCGTGCCCTCACCGCCGATGGCGATGATGGCGTGGATGCCGTTGCGCTCCACGGCGCGCTTCACGCGCTCCAGCCCGTTCTCCACCTTGAAGGGGTTGACGCGCGAGGTGCCGAGGATGGTGCCTCCGCGGTGGAGGATGCCCGAGGTTGTTTCACGCGTGAGGCGGAAGTGGTTGTCCTCCAGCAACCCCTTCCAGCCATCCCGGAGGCCCATCATCTCGAAGCCGTGCTCGGCGGCACGGCGGACGACGGCGCGGATGACGGCGTTGAGACCGGGGCAGTCACCCCCACCAGTGAGTACGGCAACTTTCATATAGGAATGTTCTATCTCGCCTCGGGCCAGACGGAACCCCTCAAGTGAGCCCGGGCGCTCGCCGGGGAGCCTTCCGTCCCTACCCGAACACCTGGACGCGACGGTGCGTCGGCCCTGTGGGACGGCCCGCCCGGGCCAGCAGGGAAGCCGACAGCCGCTGGCCTTGCCCGCACGGGTGTCGTGTCCGGGGAAGGACTCCAGGTGCTCCGCTGCCCGCACTGCTTGATGACGCGCCGCGTCCGCCCGGCGCGGGCTGGGGCTCGGAGGCGTCCCGCACCCGGGAGCGCTTCCGCCGCCCTGAAGTGAACGGCGCAGCCACTCCGGGCTCGCGCCCTCGCCGGGGCTCCCTATGCTCGCGCGCCCTCTCTTCGCATGGGCCTTCCGCCTTGAAACTCCGCATCTTCGATACCGAGCAGGACGCCGCCTCCGCCTGCGCGGCCCACCTCGCCGAGGCCGTGAGGGCGCAGCCATCACTCGTGCTGGGACTGCCCACGGGCCGCACGCCGCTCAATGTCTACCGGGAGCTGGTGGCCCTGGCCTCGCGCGGCACGGTGGACCTGTCGCGCGCGAGCACCTTCAACCTGGATGAGTTCTTCGGAATCCCGCCCGAGGATGCGGGCAGCTTCCGTTCCTACATGGAGCGGCACTTCTTCCAGCACGTCAACCTGCCGCCCGAGCGCATCCACTTCCTCAACGGGAGCGCGCCGGACGCGGAGGCCGAGTGCGCCCGCTACGACGCGGAGCTGGCAGAGGCGGGCGGGCTGGACCTCGTGCTGCTGGGCATTGGCGGCAACGGACACATCGCCTTCAACGAGCCCGGGGACAGCCTGCTGGCGTGCTGCCACCGCGTGCGGCTGGGGCGGAAGACGCGCGAAGCCAATGCCGCGCTCTTCGGGGACGACCCGACGCGGGTGCCCCTGGAGGCGCTCACGATGGGCATGGGCGGCATCCTCCAGGCGCGTCGCGTGGTGCTGCTCGCGTTCGGCGAGAGCAAGGCGGAGGCGGTCTCCGCCATGGTGCGTGGCCCCGTGACTCCGCGCTGCCCCGCGTCCTTCCTGCAGCTCCACCGCGACGTGGAGGTGTGGGTGGACCCCGCGGCCGGACGGCAGGCGCGATGAGGCGCTGTCGCTCCCGCTAATAGTCGCGGGTGCGTGAGGTGCTGAGGGGCGCGCGCAGCTCGCGCACGCGGCGCAGCAGCGAGAGGAACTCCTGGCGCTCGGGCCGGTCGTCGAGCGCGTCTTCCGCCAGCGACTCGGCCCGGACCAGATTCCAGTCCGCCGCCTGGGGCGCGCCGCGCAGGACGTCCGCCGTGCCAGCAACGGCCGTGGCGAAGCGCAGGTCCGACGATGCCTCCTTCAAGGACGCGTGCACGTGGTGGCGCTCCAGCGGGAAGCGCTGCTCGGCCGCCTCGGCGCCGTCCGGCCGCTTCGCGCGGACCCGCACCGTGGCCAGTCGCGTCCCTTCGCCCGTCAGCTCCACCTCGTACAGCGCGGTGACGGCATGGCCCGCGCCAATCTCGCCGCCGTCCACCGTGTCGTCGCGGAAGTCCTTGTCCGCCACGGCGCGGTTCTCATAGCCCACCAGCCGGTAGCCGCGCACCGCGTCCGGCTCGAAGTCCACCTGCACCTTCACGTCCTGCGCGATGACCTCCATCGTGCCCGTCAGCTGCTCCTGGAAGACGCGCCGGGCCTCGCGCTCCGAGTCGATGTAGAAGCTGTTGCCGTTGCCCCGGTTGGCCAGCTGCTCCATCAGGTCATCGCGGTAGTTGCCCATGCCAAAGCCGATGGTGGACAGCGTCACGCCCTCCTTCACGCCGCCGCGGATGCTCTCCAGCATCGACTCCGCCGTCCGGTTGCGCCCGAGGTTGGTATCGCCATCGGAGAGCACCACCACGCGTGACACGACGCCAGGGCCCGCCTTGCGCGTCGCGTACTGGTAGGCCAGCGCCAGGCCGTCGCCCATGGCGGTGCCGCCGCCCGTGCAGAGCGAGTCGATGGCCGCCTCGATGCGCTCGCGCTCCTGCGCGGGTGTGGGCTCCAGCACCGTGCGCGTGTCTCCCGCGTAGGTGGTGATGGTCACCGTGTCCGACGCGTTGAGCCCCGCCGCCGCCAGCTTCATCGAGGTCTTCGCCAGCTCCAGCCGGTCCTTTCCGCTCATGGAGCCGCTGGTGTCGACGAGGAAGACCAGGTGCGCGGGCTTGCGCTCGCTCTTCGGCACGCGGCGGCCCTGGAGCGCCACCTTCACCAGGTGCCGGTCCGGGGTGAAGGGCGAGGGCGCGGCCTCCAGGTCCACGTGGAAGTCGCCCGTGCCGGGCCGGGGCTCCGGCACGGTGTAGCGGAAGGCGTTCACCCACTCCTCCACCCGTACCGAGTCCGGGTGGGGCACCATGTCCAGCCCCACCGTGCGGCGGAACAGCGCATAGGAGGCGGTGTCCACGTCCACGGCGAAGGTGGAGAGCCGGTCGTCCCGCGTGAGGGTGAAGGGATTGGGCGACTGCGCCGTGTGTCTGTTGCCGGAGGCACGGGGCTCCGGCGTGGCCGACGAGAGGGTCTGTGCATGCGCGGGCGCTCTCGGCCTGGAGACGGCCACCGCGTCGGGGCGCAGGTCATGGAGGCGCTCCGCGGGCACGCCGGCCAGGGAGCTGGCGGAGGCGCCGAACATCTTGCGGATGTTGTCGCCGAACAGCGTCACCCCCACGAGGACGGCAAGGATGGCCAGCAGGGTGACGCCAACGACGTTGAACAGTCTGCGCATGAAGGGCCCCGGGAGCGGCGGGAAGATGCCGCGGTGGGCTGCTTCGTCTCACGGAGGCGCCGGGCCGCGCGTCCGTCATCCGCCCGAGGTCGGTCATCGGGAGGAGGTCCGTCATCGGGAGGATGGCCCCCGGGCGGGTTGCCGGCTCGCTGCGGGCGGCAACATGCGCAACGCTTCAGCAGGTCAGGCATCCTAGCGCGAGCCCCGGTGTCCGCATGTGGCGGTACGGCGTTGGAAGAGGCGGCTCATGGGACGGAGTGCGAGCACGACAGGGGAACGGGCCCGGGAGCTGGAACAGCGGCTGGCCCTGGCCACTCCGGACAAGACGTGCCGGGGCATGTTCCTCAAGGGCATCCTCCAGGTGGTGAAGTCGCTGGGGGACGAGGCCGCGGTGCAGCGATGCCTGGACGCGAGCGGGCAGACGCGCCTCACCGACTTCTTCAGCTACCCGATTGCCTCCCAGCTGCGGATGGCGTGGACCGCCGCGGAGGTCCTGGCGCCCAGGGCCGGAGGCTTCGACGAGGCGCTGCGGCTGCTCGGACGGCAGGCCACGGCGGACTTCATGGCGTCGCTGGCGGGCAAGACGATGCTGGCGCTGACGGGCAGGGACCCGGTGAAGATGATGAACAGCCTGCCCACGGCCTTTCGCGCCTCCGTCAATTACGGGAAGCACTCGGTGGAGTGGACGGGCCCGAAGAGCGGCCGCTTCATCCTCGACGGTGACCTGATGCCCGAGCCCTCCAACTGCGGCGTCGTGGAGGCCGTCCTCATGGCGGCGGACGTGAAGAGCGTGACGGTGCGGGGCCAGCAGGACGGGCCTGCCCGGTGCGAGTGCCACTTCTCCTGGGAGTGAGGGCGGCCGCCACCGCGCATCCGCGGACCCTGGGAGTAGGGTCGGGCCCGCTCAGCCGCGTCGCGCGCTCTCGGTGACGGCGGGCCTGCCCCGCGCATCGCCGGACGTGGGCGCCGGGGGCTTCGCGTGAGTCGGAGCGGAGGGCTTCGTCCGGGCCTGCG
>JBKGHK010001389.1:0-1358 GCA_046520375.1 Pyxidicoccus sp. 3LFB2 | reverse complement strand
GGTGATGCACCACATCGTCTCCGACGGCTGGTCCATGAGCATCCTCGTGCGCGAGATGACGGCGCTGTACGAGGCGCACACGCAAGGCCGGGAGCCCTCGCTGCCCGAGCTGCCGGTGCAGTACGCGGACTACGCGGTATGGCAGCGCGAGTGGTTGCAGGGCGAAGTGCTGGAAGAGCAGGTGGCGTACTGGAGGAAACAGCTGGGGGGAGCGCCCCGCGCGCTGGAGCTGCCCACGGACAAACCCCGTCCGGCGGTGCAGAGCTTCCGTGGCGAAATCCGCCACGTGCTGTGGTCGAAGGCGCTGTGGCATGCCGTAGAGGCACTCGGCCGGCGCGAGGGCGTGACGCCCTTCATGGTCCTGCTGGCTGCGTACCAGACGGTGCTGTCCCGCTACTCGGGGCAGGACGACGTGTGCGTGGGCTCGCCCATCGCGGGCCGCTCGCGCTCGGAGACGGAGGGCCTCATCGGCTTCTTCGTCAATACGCTGGTACTGCGGACTCGGCTTACGTCCACGCAGACCTTCCGCCAGCTGCTCGCGCAGGTGAAAGAGGTGACGCTCGGGGCATATGCGCACCAGGACGTGTCCTTCGAGAAGCTGGTGGAAGAGCTCCAGCCCGAGCGGGACCTGAGCCGCAACCCTCTCGCCCAGGTGACGCTGACGCTGCAGAACACGCCTGGCACCGGGACGCAGCTGCAGGGCTTGACGCTCGAGCGGATGGAGGCGGAGGAGCGGACGTCGAAGTTCGACCTGTCGCTGCTGGTGGAGGATGACGAAGCCGGTGTCTCGGTCCTGGTCAATTACAACAGCGACCTGTTCGAAGCGGAGACGATGGAGCGGCTGCTGGGACACCTGCGGGTGTTGCTGGAGGCGGCAGTCGCACGACCGGAGCAGCGACTGGCGGACCTGCCGCTGATGGACGCCGAAGACCAGCGCGGGCTGGTGGAGGCCTGGAGCGGCAGGAGGACGGAGTACCCGCGCGAGCAGTCACTCGCGGAGCTGTTCGAAGCGCAGGTGGAGAAGACGCCGGACGCGGTGGCGGTGGAATACCACGGCCGGCAGCTGACCTACACGGAGCTGAACGGCCGGGCCAACCAACTGGCACACTACCTGTGCGCCATGGGGGTTGGGCCCGAGGTGCGGGTGGGGCTGTGCGTGGAGCGCTCACTGGAGCTGGTGGTGAGCATGCTGGGCATCCTCAAGGCCGGCGGCGTCTACGTGCCCCTGGACGCCAGCTATCCGTTGGAGCGACTGGGGTGGATGAAGCGCGAAGCCGGCGTCGCCTTGCTGGTGGCCCAGGAGCGGCTGGCCGACGAGGTGGCTGAGGGCAGTGAGCTGGTGGTGTGCGTGGACACCG
>JBKGHK010001388.1:0-1360 GCA_046520375.1 Pyxidicoccus sp. 3LFB2 | reverse complement strand
TCGCGAGGGCCTCCGGCTCGGTGGGCGCGGAGGGCTCGGCCGCCGGGTCAATGAGGCCGGTCAGCGCACCGAGGCGCAGGCGCGGCTTGGCGCGGGACACGTTCTGTTCGAAGGCTTTCTTCATGGCGGTTCTCAGCCGGCCTGCTGGGTGCCCTTCTTCGGGGCTTCGGCTGCCGCGGCGACCAGGCGCGGCAGGATGTTGTCAATCATGGCCTGGATGTCGGAGGCCCCCTTGGACGTGGGGTCCGCGACGAACACCGGGCGGCCTTCACTGGAGGCCTGCGCGAACTTGGTGCACTGCCGGATGATGGTGGGCAGCAGGAACTCCGGGTAGTGCGTCTGCAGGGCCTCCAGCGCTTCCTTCGCCAGCTTGAAGGTGGCGTTGAAGGAGTTGACCACGATGAAGACGTGGTCGAGCACGTGGTTCAGGTCCTCCTCCAGGCTCTGCACCGTTTCGAACAGCAGCTTGAGGCCGTGGAAGGACAGGAAGTCCGCGAGCACGGGGACGAACAAGTCATTCGCCGCCATCAGCGCGTTGAGGTTGAGCAGGCCGAAGGACGGGGGCGCGTCGAAGACGATGACGTCGTACTGGGCCTCCACGTCCTTGAGGGCGTTGCGCAGCTTGAACTCGCGGCCGGACATCGGCATCAGCGCGAGGTCCATGGTGGACATGGTGAGGTTGGAGGGGACGAAGTCCAGGTTGGGCAGGGTGGACTTCTGGATGACCTTGGCCAGGGGCGTCTTGCGCACGAGGACGTCCAGCAGCGTCTTCTCGAAGTCCTCGCCCTCGTAGCCGAGGCACTTGGTGGCGTGGCCCTGGCTGTCCAAATCGATGAGGAGCACCGCGTAGCCCAGCTCCGCGAGGCGCCAGGCGTAGGAGGTGGACAGCGACGTCTTGCCGGTGCCGCCCTTGAAGTTGAGGAAGAGCTGGCGACGGTGGCCCAGGCGCGCGGGGAAGGCGTTCAGCGTGGTGCGCAGCTCCCAGATGTCATCCGGGGTGTAGGTGTCCTTCCGCGACTCCGGCGGAATCTGCTTGGGGGACACGCCGAGCATCTCGGCCACCTGCTTGGAGCTGTACGTCGGCGCTTCCATGGACGACCCTTCGCAAGACGTGCGGAACGGCTACCTTGCCTCAAGCGGCGAAGTATTTGTGCCCCCTTCGGACCACAGCTCCCCGGGCGGACAGGAGGGTGAGCGCCTCCTGGGCGAGCTCCGAGGGAGCCGATAGCGCGACGGCCAGCTCGACGAGCGAGCGACCTCGCACCGCCGCGCGGACCTCCGCCAGCATCTGCGTGCAGAGCGCTTCCACGGGAGAACCCGTGGGGCGGCTCGCGGCGGGAGCAGGCGGGGGAGCAGGGGC
>JBKGHK010001387.1:0-1364 GCA_046520375.1 Pyxidicoccus sp. 3LFB2 | reverse complement strand
CCGCGTCCCGCGCGAGGGAGTCCTCCAGCTCCGGCGACAGCCTCGCGTGGCGTGCGGACTGGGAGAGCCGGCCACCGAGCCGCTCCAGCTCGTGCAGGAGCAGGCGCAGGCCGCGGGCCCGGTGCGCGCGCAGCGTGTCCGCGAACACCTCGGGCGTCACCAGCGGGTTGCCGTCCATGTCTCCGCCCACCCAGGAGTGCACGCGCACGGGCGTGTCCACCCGGCCGAGCGGCTCGCCATAGGCGCGCTCGAAGGCCCAGTCCAGCAGCTCGGGCACGAGGGACAGCTGCTCGGCGAGCACCTCCTCCACGTACCAGAGGGCGTTCTTCACCTCGTCGCCCACGGTGGGCCGCTCGCGGCGCAGCTCATCCGTCTGCCAGAGGGTGGTGATTTCCTCGCGCAGCGACTCCAGGTTGTCGGCGGACTCGCGGGGCGTCAGCTCGCACCGGTCCCGCTCCTCCAGGAGGCCGGCCATGCGGTAGAGCTTCTCCAGCAGCGTGCGGCGCACGGCCTGGGTGGGGTGCGCGGTGAGGGTGAGTGTCACGCGCAGGGTGCACAGGGCCTCGCGCACGCGCTCCGCCGGCACGCCGGACGCCTTGAGTCCCAGAAGGGTGGCTTCCAACGAGCCGCGCTGGGGCTTGGACGCGGACGCGCCCGCGTGGAGGCGCGCGCGGCGGATGCGGTGGTGCTGCTCGGCGAGGTTGACGAGCTGGAAGTAGACGGAGAAGGCGCGCAGCACCTGCTCGGCCCGCTCCAGCGGGAGGCGTTGCAGCACCTCGGCCAGCTCCGCCGCCGCGGCCCGCCGGCCCGCTACCGGCCCGCGCCGGCGCTGGATGGACAGGCGCCGCACCTCTTCCTCCAGGTCGAACAGCACCTGGCCTTCCTGCTCGACGAGTACCTCCCCCAGAAGCCTGCCAAGCAGGCGGACATCACGGCGGAGGGGCTGGTCCAGGGAGCGCAGTCGGGGCATACGCACGGACCGTAACGCCGCACCGCGTCTCGGGCCCGGGTATTCAAGGCCAATCGCCCGGCACCTGACGGTGCGCGGGGCTCATTCTGTGAGAAGGCGTCGCGGCGCCCCGGGGCTGACGCGTGGAATGAACGTTCCTGGGCGAGAACGCGTGGCGCCGGCCCGGCACCTGACGGTGCGCGGGGCTCATTCAGCGGGAACGCGTGGCGCCGCCCCGGGCACTGACACGTGGAATGAACGTTCCTTCCGGCCCTGCTGGTCTCCGGGCGGGGCCTGTCGCGCGGAATGAGCGTTCCTTCCAGCCTCCTTCCGGCCGCCGGGCGGGAACCGGCGCGCGGAATGAACGTTCCTTCCACCCCCCTGCCGGCCCCGGGCGGGGGGCCCGGCCCCGCCC
>JBKGHK010001386.1:0-1368 GCA_046520375.1 Pyxidicoccus sp. 3LFB2 | reverse complement strand
CGAGGCCGCCGCGCTCTCCATCGACCTGGCCGAGTCCGCGCGCGGCCGCCACGCCTTCCTCGACGCGGAGGCCATGTACACCCGCGCGCTGGAGCTGTTGGAGACGTCGGACGAGCTGCGCTGCCTCACCGCGGTGCGAGGCCGGGGCCTCATGCGCATCCGCATCGGCCGGTATGACGACTCACTGGCGGACTTCGACGCCGCGCGCGAGCGCGCCCGCCGCCTGGGCGACACGCGCACCGAGGTGGAGGTGCTGCTCGACGAGGCCATGGCGCTCGACTGGGTGAATGACTACGCGCGCAGCGAGGCCCGGGCCCTGGAGGCCCAGGGCCTGGCCTCCCGCGTGGAGTCACCGTACGTGCAGGCCCGGCTGCTGCTCGCGCTGGGCCGCGCCCAGTTCCGCAAGGGCGAGTGGCAGGAGGCGCGCATGCCCCTGGAGGCCGCCGCCGAGCGCGCCCGCCGCCTGGGCGACGCGGGCTACGAGACGCAGGTGGTGGCGCAGCTGCTGCTCGCCGTCATCCTCCCCAACCTGGGCGACATCGACGAGACGGACCGCGTGCTGTCGGAGGTCATCGCGGCCTGCACCGAGCGTGGAGACCGCTTCCACCTGGGCAGCGCCATCAACAACCGCCGCAACCTCTGGGTGGCGCGCAAGGACCTGGCCAACGCCCTGAAGGACCAGGAGCGCTTCATGCACCTGGGCCGCGAGCTGGGCATGGTGGGCTGGGAGTACTTCGCCGAGCACAACCTGGGCGAATTGCACTACCAGGCGGGAGACGTGGAGGCGGCGGCCCCGCACATCGCCCGCGCCATCGCGCTGGAGCGCCGGCACCCCGAGGTGGCACCGCGGCCGTGGGCGCTCTTGCTGCAGGCGCGCGCCATGGCGTGGACGGGCCGGCACCAGCGCGGGCGGGAGCTTCTGGCGCAGGTGCGGCAGGTGCTGGCGGACGGCCGGCACGGCGTGGACCTGAGCCCCTCGGAGGAGGTGCTCTTCGCCATGGTGGAGCTGGCCACGCGCGAGGCGTCCGCGGAGGCGTGGCACGCGCTGCGCGAGCGCTCCTCCCAGGTGTCCGTGGAGCAGGAGCCCCTGGAGGTGCTGGAGATGATGGGGCTGGCGGCGCTGCGCCGGGGCGACCCTTCAGAGGCCGCCCGCGTGCTTCACGAGGCGCTGGAGCGCGCCCTCCATGTGCCCAACCTCATGGAGGGCCGCATCCGCCGCTCGCTGGAGCGCGTGAGGGACGTCACCCCTGCTGCATGAGCCCCAGCGCCATCAGCGCGGCGATGAGCACTCCCGTGAGTGACTCGCCGGCGATGGCGCCCGCGCCCAGCGTGGAGACATTCGCGTCCACCACCTGGGGCCAGCGGCGG
>JBKGHK010001385.1:0-1372 GCA_046520375.1 Pyxidicoccus sp. 3LFB2 | reverse complement strand
TCACGAGGCCGGGGCGCTGGCCGTGGGCCCCGGCCACTACGCGCTGGGCCGCGGTGCGCTGGCGCTCGGCGATGTGGCTTCAGCCCGCGAGCACCTGGAGGCCGCCTGGAGCCAGGGCTTCCACGAGCCCCGCGTGGCCTGGGCCCTGGCCCTGGTGATGGGGCACCTGTACCAGGAGCAACTGCTGGAGGCCGAGCGCCTGCGCGCCCCGGAGCAGCGCGAGTCGCGCAAGCAGGACATCCAGCGCCAGTACCGCGCGCCCGCGCTGGAGTGGCTGCGGCAGAGCCAGGGCGCCGACGTGCCCTCCCCCGAGTACGTGGCGGCGCTGCTGGCCTTCTACGAGGACCGGCTGGACGAGGCCCTCGCCAAGCTCGACGCGATGAAGGACCGCCTCCCCTGGTTCCACGAGGCCCCGCTGCTGCGAGGCGACATCCTCCAGGCCCGCGCCACCCGGCGGTGGAACGGGGGCGACCGCGAGGGCGCGCTCGCCGACTTCGAGGCCGGCCGGCGCGCGTATACCGACGCCGCCGCCACCGGCGAGAGCGTGCCCGAGGTCCACAGGGCCCTGGCGCGGCTCGAGTACACCGAGATGGTGATGGAGCTCTACAGCCAGGGCGATGTCCTGCCCGCCTTCACGCGCGGGCTTGCGGCCGTCTCCCGCGCGCTCCAGGCGGACCCGGACTTCGGGCTGGCCCGTGTGCTGGAGGCGCGCTTCCACAACCGGCTGGCGGAAGTCCGCATGGGCCGGGGCGGTGACGTGGAGGAGCCCCTGGAGAAGGCGCTCCTTGCCGCGCGCGCCGCCATGCACCTGGTGCCCGAGCCCCCCCGGGCCCGCATGGAACAGGTCCAGAGCCTGTGGCGCCGCGCCCGCTCGCTCCAGGCCCGCGGCCTGGACCCCGACGTGCCGCTCCGCGAGGCCGTGACACTGCTGGAGTCCATCGCGCCAAAGGACCGGGACTACGAGTTCCACGCCACCCGCGGCCTCGTCTTCAAGATTCGCGCGGACTACGAGGACGAGCAGGGAGCGGACTCACGCGCCCACCGCGCGGAGGCCATCGCGTCCTACCGCGAGGCCATCCGGCTCGATGAACGGCTGCCGGATGCCTGGATGAACCTGGGCATCGCCTACCTCACCCGCGCCACCCAGCCTCGCGCCGAGACACCGCTGGAGGATTTGGAGCAGGCCCGGGCCGCGCTCGAGACGTCGCGCGGGCTCAACCCGCGCAACTACGTGCCCTACTTCCTGGGCGGCACGCTGCACCTGGAGCTCGCCCAGCGGCGCCGGAGCCAGGGCGGCGACGCGGGGCCCGACCTCGCCACCGCGCTGGAGTTCTTCGACGGCGGCCTGGCCATCAACGCCCGCATCGCGCAG
>JBKGHK010001384.1:0-1374 GCA_046520375.1 Pyxidicoccus sp. 3LFB2 | reverse complement strand
CCAGCTCCAGGGCCTGCTCCAGCCGGCCCAGTCTCCAGGCTGCCTCGCCGGTCACCCGCGCGGCCTTCGCCGCCACGGCCCGGCCGTCCTTCACCGCGCCCGCCACCGCCAGGGCCTCCGTGGCGCTCTTCTCCGCCTCCTCATGGCGACCGCGCGCGGCGTGCACCTCGGCGAGCGCCACCAGCGAGGCCGCCACCATCCGGTCCTTCCTCCCGTACACCTGGCGCTGCTCGGCCAGCAGCGCCTGCTGCAGGGCAACGGCCTCGTCGAACCGGCCGAGCTCGCGCAGGCTGCCCACCAGGACGCTCGTGGCCTCGCCCACCTCCCACAGCGCGGGGGCCTTCGCCGAGCGCGACACCTGGATGGAAAGGCGCAGCTGCTCCACTGCGCGGCTGTGCTCGCCCTGGAAGTGGAGCACCTCGCCCAGGTACCTGCGCGGCTGCGCGGTGCGTGGGTGGTCCTTGCCGTACACCTCCTCCTGGATGTGCAGCACCCGCGTGAAGAGCGCCAGCGCCTCGGCGAAGTGTCCCGCGCCCAGCCGGCTGATGCCGTGGTAGCTCAGCGAGATGCCCGTGTAGGGGTGCTTCGGCCCGAGCAGCCGCTCGAAGGTGGCATCCGCCCGGGCGTGGGCCGCCAGCGACTCCTCCACCTGGCCCAGGGCGAGCATCACCATGCCGATGCTCGCCAGCTCCTTGGCGCACTCGGCGGTGTCCAGCCCATACGCGTCCTCGCTCAGCGTGAGCGCGCGCTTCAGGTGCGGCAGGGCGCCAGCGGGGTTGCCCATCTCGTGCAGGAAGATGCCGCGGGTGCGCGCCAGCGAGGCCAGGCGGGCCGGCGGGGGCGTGTACCGCGCCGCGAGGGCGTCCGCCAGGTCCAGCCACTGCAGCGCCTGCTCGAACCGCCGGTCCGCGCTGCCGGTCATCATCCCGAGCCCCAGGAGCGCGCGCACGGCGAGCGAATCCGAGCCCCCCCGCAGCGCCGCCGCCGCGGCTCCGCGCAAGGAGTCCTCCGACGAGCGGCTGTTGAGCTGCTCCAGCAGCCCCAGCGCCAGCAGGGCATCCGCCTCCAGAGGGGCGTAGCCCGTCTCGGCAGCGGCCTTCGCCACGAGCCGCGCCTCCTCGAGCGCCTTCACGTATTGCCCCAGGGTCTCCATGGCCCACACGCGGGCCATCCGCGCCTCGACGGCGTCCAGCCGCTTCAGGGCCTCCGGATCCCGGGGCCTGGCCTGCAGCTGGATGGGCTCGGTGACGGTGTCACACTCGGACACCGGGACGAGCTTGCCCGGGGCCGAGGTGGCCAGCGCCAGCGTGCTCCGGTCGATGCCCGCGAGCCCCTCCACCAGCGCGCCCAGCTCGTGCCGGCGCCGCTCCAGGC
>JBKGHK010001383.1:0-1375 GCA_046520375.1 Pyxidicoccus sp. 3LFB2 | reverse complement strand
CTGTTCCCGCGGCGGCTCCGGCAGCAGCGGCGGCTCCGGCTTCCCGCGCCGGCCGTCGTCCAGGTGGCCACGACGGGCACGGCCAGGGCCGTCGTGAAGCCGGCCGTCGCGGTGGCGCCGGGCAAGACCTGGTTGCAGGGCATCGACATCTCCCACTACCAGCCGACCGTGCAGTGGGACTCCGTCAAGGCCTCCGCCGCGTTCGTCTTCATCAAGGCGACCGACTCCACGAGCGGCGTGGACCCGCGCTTCACCACCCACTGGAGCGGCGCGAAGAAGGCCGGCATCCCGCGCGGCGCCTACCACTTCTTCCACCCCAAGCATGACGTGCAGGCGCAGGTGGCGAACTTCACCAGGCACGTGACTCCCGACCCCGGCGAGCTCCCCGTGGTCGTCGACGTCGAGGAGTTCAACGAGGAGTACGTGGGCTTCACCTGCCAGCAGCTCGCGGGGATGCTGCAGACCTTCTCGCAGGGCGTGGAGAAGGCGCTGGGCCACAAGCCCATCATCTATACGAACCACGAGACGTGGAAGACGAGCTTCTGCAACCACGCCTACTTCCTCGACCACACGCTCTGGCTCGCGCAGTACACGCCGCATCCCTCCGAGCCGAAGCTGCCGCAGGGTTGGAAGCAGTGGCACTTCTGGCAGTACACCGAGAGCGGGAAGGTGACGGGCATCCCGGGACAGGTGGACCAGAGCTACTTCAACGGCTCCGTGGAGGAGCTGAAGTCCCTGCTGAAGGCGAAGTAGGTCGGTGGAACCGGGGCCGTCCGGCCATCACGAACGCCGGGCGGCCTCGATGAGCTGGGCGAGCAGCGTGCGGTGGCAGATGGCTTCGAGGATGCAGTCCTTCGAGCACAGCAGCGTCACCGTCTCGCCCGCGTCCACTCGGGCGGCCAGCGCGGCGATGGGCTCGCGCTGGGCCTGCATCTCCTGGAGGTACCGCTCGCGGTAGGCGTCGAGGGTGATGGGCGCCTTGCCCTTTCCGTAGAAGGCGTCGAAGAGGTCCGGGCTCGGCGCGAGGTTGCTCATCCACGCGTCCCAGGTCTCCTTGGCCTTGGGCAGGCCGCGCGGACGGTAGCGGCAGACGAGGACTCGGAAGCCGTCGTCCGGCTCGGCGGGCACGCACCAGCGCTTGGTCTTCAGGGGCATCTCGGGTCAACGCCAGGACGGCTGCTGGGTATTCCTCCGGGCCTCACCCACCTTCTTACCGCGGCGCAAATATGCGCAGACATGCGACATGCCCTTAAGTACCTGGAACTGCTTGTCCCCTGTCAGGATCAGTGGATGGCACGTGCCCTGCTATGGGGTAGCCCGGGCAGCACGGGGCGGTACGGGAAGCTGGGCGGGTCGGACGGGCGGGGCAGGACGG
>JBKGHK010001382.1:0-1381 GCA_046520375.1 Pyxidicoccus sp. 3LFB2 | reverse complement strand
CGCTGGACTCGCCCTCGGACGCGGGGCCGGACCCGTGGGACCGCTCGGCCCGGGGCTCCTCCGGAGGCGAGGGCGTCGCCGACCCCGAAGAGCTGATTCGCGATGCGAAGGAGCTCTTCCGCATGCTGGCCGGCGGCGACAAGGTCGCCTTCTGGGGCGCGGCGGTGGTGATGTTCTCGTGCTTCCTGCCATGGAAGGAGACGGCGGCGGACGGCGACGTGCTCGGGCTGATGAGCCTGGGCGTCGGCGCCTTCGTGCTGTCCATCCTGGTGATGATTGTCGTCGGCATGCGCGTCACGGGCGCCCTGCAGAGGCTCAACCCGGTGGTGCCGTGGATGGGCCAGTTGGTGGCCGCCTTCATGTGCCTCGTCTGGTGCATCATCTTCATCAAGGTGTCGGCCGACACCACGCGCGTGCCCACGCCCATCGGCAACGCGGAGATGATGAACTCGTCCCCCAGCTTCGGCGTCTTCGTGGCCGTGCTGGGCTCCATCGCGACGCTGGGTGGGACGTTGCTGGGGCTGAAGAGCAAGCCCGGCGCCTGAGCCGTCACGAAACCGCTGCCGCGCCATGCGGCGGCGGGCTACCGTCCGCCGCCACCATGTCCGACGCCTCTCCCCTCTCCCGCCTCACCACCGCGCTGGGCGCGGCCGTCTTCGGGCAGCAGCGCGTGCTGGCCGACCTGGTGACGGCCTTCCTGGCGCGAGGCCATGTGCTGCTGGAGGGCGTGCCCGGCGTGGCCAAGACGCTCACCGCGCGCAGCATGGCCGGGGCGCTGGGGCTGGCCTTCACCCGCGTCCAGTTCACCCCGGACCTGATGCCGGCGGACATCCTCGGCACCAACATCTTCCAGCCGCAGGACAACGCCTTCCGCCTCGTGAAGGGCCCCATCTTCACCGAGGTGGTGGTGGCGGACGAAATCAACCGCACCCCGCCCAAGACGCAGGCCGCGCTGCTGGAGGCCATGGAGGAGCGCCAGGTCACCATCGACGGCGTCTCCCACGCGCTGCCGCCGCACTTCTTCGTGGTGGCCACGCAGAACCCGCTGGAGCTGGAGGGCACCTACCCGCTGCCCGAGGCGCAGCTGGACCGCTTCCTCATGCGCGTGCGCGTGGGCTACCCGGAGGGCGACGCGGAGACCACCATGCTGCGCGCCTTCCACCAGCGCGAGGGCCGGGCGCCCACCACGGACCGGGTGCTGGACTCCGCCACGCTCATGGACATGCAGGCGCGCGCGGCCCGCGTGTCGTGTGACGACTCCATCCTCCAGTACGTGGTGAACGTGGTGCGCGACACCCGCGCAACCCGAGGTGCGGCTGGGGGCCAGCCCCCGCTCGGCCCAGGCGCTGCTGGCGGCCGCCAGGCGCGCGCGGCGCCTCGA
>JBKGHK010001381.1:0-1389 GCA_046520375.1 Pyxidicoccus sp. 3LFB2 | reverse complement strand
CGCGGTTGAGCCGCTCGCGCAGCTCCTTGCCGGCGGCGAAGGACAGCGTGCGGCGCTCGGGCACGGCGACGCTCTTGCCCGTCTTCGGGTTGCGGCCCGTGCGCGCGCGGCGCGTGCGGACGGAGAAGACGCCGAAGCCACGCAACTCGATGCGCTTGCCGGCCACGAGGGCGCGGCACATGCAATCGAACACGGCATGGACGATGGCCTCCACCTCACGCCGGGGGACGTGCGGGGCTCGCGTCACGATGCGCTCGATGAGCTCACTCCTCGTCATCGCACACCTCTCAACCTGGAGGGACGGGCGACTCTACAGAAGGCGGGCCCGCAACGACAAACCACCCTCCCCGCGGGGCTAGCGGAGGCGGAGGTCCGCCGGGCCTTCCACTTCGGTTTCCCGGCCGTCCTCGGAGCGCAGCACCACCTCCGCGCCGTCCGGCACCACCAGCCGCACGGTGCGGCCCAGCGGCACCTCGCGGTCCTCCAGCAGCACGGCGGTGGCGAGGTCGTCCGTCTCCGCCACGACGAAGCCGTCCTCCACCGTGGCCACCAGCCCGCCCTCGCCCAGCTCCCCCGCGTGGATGAAGGGCACCTTGGGGCGCAGCGGCGGCGCGGCAGCGGCTGGCGGGGCCCGTCCTGCGTCGAGCCCGAGCCCAGCTTCTGGATGCCGTTGGGCGTGAAGAAGGCCACGAAATATTCGGCGTTGCTGTAGGTGCCCTGCCCGGCCAGGGCGGACGGGGGCGTCACCTGCACCTGGGTATAGCGGGCGGCGACGATGCGCAGCGGGCGGGGCGCCTCCTGGACTTCGCCCCCGGCCCAGCGGCGGGACGGCAGGTTGACGCCGTGGAGCTTCGCCTCGTCCGCGTCGCCCACCTCCAGCGTGTCGCCCTCTTCCAGGAAGCGCAGGCCGCCGCCGAAGTACTCCAGCACCGCGGGCCCGGTGGCGGTGAGCTGCTCATGCGCCAGGAGCTGGGCCCCGACGGCCACGGGGCGCTGCTCCTTGCCCTCGGTGCGCAGCACCGGCGCGCCCGCGGCGAGCAGTCCGGCGATGGGCTTGTCCGAGCGCTCCTTGCACCCGGCGGCGAGTCCCAGGAACGAAGCCGCGAGCAGGCACTGCATCCGGCGCTGCGCCATGAGCGGCTCCTCCGGGGTACGGCGGGGTCAGACGATCCAACCACCGCCCAGCACACGGTCCTGATGGTAGACCACCGCGGCCTGTCCTGGCGTCACGGCGCGCGCGGGCGCGTCCAGCTTCACGGAGACGAGCCCATGCGGGGACACGTGCACCCGGCCCGGCGCCCCGGCGTGGCGGTGGCGGATGCGGACCTCCACGGCCTGCGTCGGGCGGGGGCGGCGCGTCCACCCCAGTGCGGCTGCAGGAGGTCGAAG
>JBKGHK010001380.1:0-1391 GCA_046520375.1 Pyxidicoccus sp. 3LFB2 | reverse complement strand
CATCCCCTTCCGCGCCCGCGCCGAGGCCCGCTGGGCCCTGGCCCGGGCGCTGTGGGACGCCAACTCGGACAGGGCCCGCGCCCTGGAGCTGGCCACCCAGGCCCGCGACCACTACGGAAATATTGGCCTGGAGCGGAAGCACGCCCTGGTGTCTCAATGGCTGGTGTCACACTCTTCCCCCATGGCGGCCGAAATTCGGTAGGGCGGGGGCTGGACTCCTGACAGAGGCGGCGCCTCGGACACTCGCATGCAGCAGAAGACCTCCAACGACCTGTCGCAGACCGCGGAGCACTCGCATGGCCGGGAGACGCCGGCCCCGCGCGTGGTGCCGGCGCTGACAGTCGTGTCCCACCCGCAGGCCCGCCGCATCGGCGAGCAGTTCCTGTTGGAGACGCTGGCCACCTCCGGGCGGCCGGTGCCCCTGGCGCGGAACACGCCGGAGTTCTCCCGGCCGGGCGGGCTGGTGACGGAGGCCCTGGGTGACCCGTTCATCAGCCGCACGCCCATCCACTTCGAGCCGGCGGCGCGCGGACACCTGCGGCTGAACGTGCCGGAGAATGGGACGCGGGTCTGGGTGGCGAACACGCCCGTGCAGGGCGTGCGCGAGTTCACCGCCGAGGAGCTGACCGCCGGCGTGCCGCTGGTGCTCGCCGACCGCGTGGTGCTGCTGCTCCACCTGGCCTCGACGCACCGCGAGCCCCAGCCGGCCGACCTGGGCATCGTCGGCCAGGGCGAGAGCGTCCGCCAGCTGCGGGAGAACATCGCCCGCGTGGTGGACCTGAATGTCCCGGTGCTCATCCGCGGCGAGACGGGCACGGGCAAGGAGCTGGTGGCGCGCGCCATCCATGACCATGGGCCCCGCCGCGCCGGCCCCTTCGTCAGCGTCAACCTGGGGGCGCTCGCGAAGGAGCTCGTCTCGGCCGAGCTGTTCGGCGCGCAGCGGGGCGCGTACACCGGCGCCACCAAGGACCGCGAGGGCTTCTTCCGCGCCGCGCACGGCGGCACCCTCTTCCTCGACGAGGTGGGCGAGGCCCCACCCGAGGTCCAGGCCGCGCTGCTGCGCGTGCTGGAGACGGGCGAAGTCTATCCCGTGGGCGGCCACACGCCGGTGGCCGTGGACGTGCGGCTGGTGTCCGCCACCGACTCCAACCTGGAGGCGCGAATCGAAGAGCGGCTCTTCAAGGCGCCGCTGCTGCACCGGCTGG
The DNA here is from genome assembly GCA_046520375.1 of Pyxidicoccus sp. 3LFB2. Lineage (GTDB taxonomy): Bacteria > Myxococcota > Myxococcia > Myxococcales > Myxococcaceae > Myxococcus. Next base: position 186 of record JBKGHK010001380.1, on the reverse strand, counting down.
CCGGGTACGAAATCCATGTGCCGCCGCTGCGCTCGCGTCGCGAGGACATCGGTCCGCTCTTCCTCCACTTCGCCCGCCAGGAGGTGGAAATCACCGGTGAGGCGGCCGGGCCCCTGTCCCCCGCGGACCCGCGCGCGGAGCCGTGGTTGCCCGCGTCCCTGGCCGTGCGGCTGGTGCGCTTCGGGT
>JBKGHK010000137.1:0-18443 GCA_046520375.1 Pyxidicoccus sp. 3LFB2 | reverse complement strand
GCTGAAGAGGTCGGCGTGCCGCAGCGCCCAGCCGACCAGCTCCTCCCAGAAGGCCCGGAAGGCGCAGGGGAAGTCCTCACCCGGGCGCACATGCTTCATGAAGAAGGCGACGTCGGCCCGATAGCTCAACTCCCGCTCGGCGTACTCGCGCACCGCCAGCGCCAGGCCCTGCTTGCTGCCGTAGTGGCGGTACAACGTGCCCACCGAGAAGCGCAGGGCCCGCGCCAGCTCGCACGCCTGCACGTTGTCGTAGCCCCGCCGCGCCAGCAGCTCCGCCGCCGTGTGCATGGCGTCGGCGTGCATCATCTCCAGGAACCACATGCCCCATCCCCCTCCCCGCCCCCGGGCGGCAGCTGCGCGGAATGAACGTTCCTTCCGCCTGCTCCTGTCTACCGGGTGGGGCTGACATGGGCCGTACCCTGGGGCAACGCTCCAGGTTGTCTTCCCCAAGCCTGTTCCGTCCCAGCATGGGCACGCAGGAGCCCTCGAATTGAGGCCTGGCCCCGGGCCCCGCCCACCGCGGCCCGATGGCTTCTCTGCGTGCGCTCCCCCTCGAAGGCGGGCTCACCCGCACGCCCCATGGAGTGAGTCCCCCGGCAGGAGGGCTCGCCACCCGGGTGCGCCGACCCTCCAGGGGCCTCGTTCCAACCGCCAGACGCCCGGGCTCTTCAGCTCCGTACGCCTGTCAGCTCCGGTCGCGCGAACCCCCAGCATCCGTGAGGAACGTCTCCGCCAGGGAGAAGTCCAGCCGCAGCGGCTCCACGGGACGTCCCGCCAGCGCGTCCTGAACCTTGTCAGGGCGGATGCACACGTCCCGCAGCAACGACAACGGAGCGAACCGGTTGCCGGCCTGCACCGCGACCCTGTCCATGTCCGCGTCGGGCGAGACGACGGCGTACGGTCCGGCCAGCGTGGCCCAGCCGCGAGGCAACTTGACGAGCTCCGCCAGGAGCTTCCAACTCTCCGTGTCCCAGAGCCTCGCGGTCCCCGTCCACCCTGTCGTGAGGGCACGGCGGCCGTCACGCGAGAGCACCACGGTGCGCACCGACTCTCCGCGTCCGACGCGCCGCTGACGGGGCTCCGCATCCAGGCCGTCCCAGACGCAGACCGAGCCGTCGAACGCGCCTGTCAGGAGCCACGAGCCATCCTGGGAGAAGACCACGCCATAGATGGCCGCGTCGGAATCCTCCGGCCCCCTCAACACCCGGGCCGGCTCGCTCGACTTCGAGTCCCAGACATCCCAGAGGTAGACACCGCCACCCTCTCCGGCGGCCGCCAGCCAGCGCCCGTCGGGAGAGAAGACGGCGCAGTGCACGCCTCTTCCCGAAAGGCCCGGTAGGACTCGCACCGCGGCCCCGGTCTTCCCATCCCACAACCGGAGGGCCTCGTCATCGAAGGTCACCAGCCAGCGGCCGTCTGGAGAGAAGGCGATTCCTTCCACCAACCCTTCATGCCCCTCCAACGCGAAGGCCACCTGGGGCCGGGGCCCGGTCAGGTCCCAGACCAGCGCGTAGTCACCGGCCCCCGCCAGGAAGTGGCCATCGGGCGAGAAGCTGAAGTAGCGGAGGCGCTCCACGTTCGACACTCCCGCGACCAGCTCCCCCGTCACGAGACTCCATATCTGGACGGGGCCATGCGACACCGCGGTCACCAGGTGCGTTCCGTCCGGGGACACCGCCAGCTCGACCAGGGTCGCGTTGCCGGTCTGGATGGCGAGCCGGCACTCCCCGGCTCGGGTGTCCCATCTCCAGAGCGTTCCGTCCTCGCACCCGAGCAGCACGTCGTCGCCTGGCAGGAACGTGGTGGCGGGCACCCAGGGAATGGCCACCCTCAGCGCGCCCGCGCTCGTGCCATCGAGCCCTTCGATGGAGAGCGTCCTGCTCGTCGCGTAGACGAGGGTCGTGGTGCTCCCGGGCATGAAGGCCACCGCGCCCTCCTGGCCGGAAAAGTCCGTGCTGTGGATGGCCTTCCCCGTCTCGGCGTTCCAGACCCCCAGTGAGTCCTGCTCCGTGATGGCAGCCAGGTACGTGCCATTGAAGGCCATGCTGGCAATGGCACCTTCGATGGGGTCGAAGTGGAGGAACTCCTCTTCCTTGGTCAGGTCCCAGATGCGGAGCGTTCCATCCCAGGAGCCGCTCGCGAGCCGCAGCGGTGAGTGGGGGTCGAACGCGAGCCCGTTGACGGTTTCCCGGTGCCCGCGCAGGGTCTGCACGCGCTCTCCGGAGGCGATGTTCCACACGACGATGAGCGCGTCTTCGGACCCGGTCGCCAGCAGCGTCCCGTCGGGAGAGAAGGCGACGGAGGACACCTTCTTGCCCTGGTCCTTGAAGGTCTTCCGCGGCTCACCGGACCGCGCGTCCCACAGCCGGGCCGTACCGTCCTCGGAAGCGGTGGCCAGCATCCGTCCATCCGGAGAGAACGCCAGGTCGAGCACCTGTCTCGCATGTGCCTGGAACAGCCGCAGCAGCTTCCCGGAGGCAACCTCCCAGAGGCAGAGCTTGCCGTCGTCACAGCCCCCCGCCACCCAGGCCCCATCTGGAGAGAAGCTCACCCAGGTCACCTCGGCCTCGTTGCCGGCGAGGACCATCAGCGGGCGGCCCGCGCCACAGTCCCACACCCAGGGGCTCCAGCCGGAGCTGATGACCAGCAGCGTGCCGTCGGGTGACACCGCGACGCACTTGACGTCTTCCTGGAACACCGGAGCCAGGGAGACCTCCTGCCCGTCCGTTCCCTCCTGCCGGGGAGCAATCCACCGGGCCAGCCCGATGTCGGCGCTCCGGAGTGACGCCCCGCGCAGCGAGGGAAGCTGCCAGGCGGTTGCGCGCAGGCGGACATCGCGGAGCATCGCGTCCCGGAAGGACGGAGGCCGCTCGAAGGCACTGCTCCCCGAGAAGTCCGCTCCCGCCAGCTCGGCGCCCGAGAAGTCCGCGTCATCCAGCATGGCGCCCCGCAGCTTGAGCCCCGGCGCTTCCACTTCCCGCAAATGGGCGCCCGTGAGGTCCGCCCCATCCAGCAGGGCATCCTCGAGGCGTGCGCCTGCAAGCCAGGCATGAGCCAGCCGGCTCTTGCGGAGGTCCGCCCCCTCCAGGCGGGCACCGTACGGAACGACCCGCGACATGAGCCGCTGGCTCTCCGGGCCGGGTTTGCCGGCCAGGTTGGCGCACCACTCGTACGCAAGCCAGAGCGCGTTCTCGCTGACCCGAGGACGGTAGGCAGCACCCAGCACCTCCCGCAGCTCCGATTCGAGCTCTTCCCTTCCCCCTTCCATCGCGACGAGGTCGGCCAGGAAGGAGGCGCACTCGGACGTCAGGGGCGGCGTATCCAGCGCCAGCCGCAGGGTGTGCGCGCGTGTCGCGCGCAGCAGAGACCTGGCGAAGAAGAAGTCTTCGAAGCTCTTGGATGCGAACTGGTAGCCCGGCTGAGCGGCCCGGACCAGGAAGGGCGAAGCCCGAAGCTCGACCCACAGACGGTCGACCTCCGCCGGAGACAGGCGATTGTCCGTCGTGTTCAGCAGGGACAGCATCTGGAAGAGGCTCAGTCGCCCCTGGGGGCGCCCCCGCAGCTCCCGCGCAATCTCATCCAGCAGCTCCGGCTTGAGTCCGGGCGTGCCTGGCTCCTTCGCCGAGACCTGCGCGAACCAGCGGTCGGCGAAGTGCTGGAAGAAGGCCCCCAGGCTCAGGTGCCCCTCTCGCGCGGAGAGCTCCGGAGCCAGGTGCAGCAGCATCTCCACCAGCAGCGGGCTGGACGTCATCAGCCCCGACTTCTCCTCCAGCCGATTCAGGAGCGTGCGCCACTGGCCCGCGCGCTCCTCTCCCACCGAGCGGGTGAGGAGCCGGAAGATCTGCTCCTGGTTCCACCCTGCCAGCTCGTCCACCTTCGCGCCGAAGGTCAGGGCCACCTGGCCCAACGCGGTCAGCGGCGCCTGCTGCTCGTCCGAGGCGAAAGCGCCCGCGGGCCGGGGCTCCCGGAACAGGGAGGTCCTGGCCGTCACCAGGAGCCGATTGCCCAGGGAACGCTCGGGCTCCTGGGCCGTGGGCCGGGCCAGATACCGCAGCTGCTCCTCCAGTGCGGAGAGGCCCGCCGTCGCGGTCCCCAGCTCATCCAGGCCATCCAGCAGCAGCACCACCCGGCCCAGGGAGAGCAGGTGGAGCAGCACGGTGACATCTCCACGCCAGCCCACGGTAGACGACAGATGCTGCTGGAGCAGCGTCTCCAACGTCATCAGCCCCGGCTGCTGCCTCAGGGCGATGTAGAGGGGGACTGGCGCGTCCTCGTCCTGCTCGGCCGAAGTCGCCAGCTCATAGGCCAGCCTCCGAACGAAGCTGCTCTTCCCCGCGCCCTGGTCACCCAGGACCACCCACAACCGCGGTCCCCTGCCATGAGCCCAGGCGGTGCCGCGCTCCAACGCGGGCGTGGAGCCAGGCTCCTGGGGCCTCGGAATGAAGCGGGGGTCCACGTAGGAGCGCGCCAGCGTGCTCTCTTCGTAGCTCCTGCGGAGCCAGGCCAGGTACGGCTTGAAGTCGAACAGCTCCCGCTCCAGCTCCTTCAGCGTCCGGGACACCCCGTCCCAGCCCTTGAGGTACTCGCGGGCCGCCGACGAGAGCCCGGAGACGACCAGCATGGGGACCGTGCGCTGCATGCGGTCGACCTTCGCGACCAGTGCGTCCGTGAGGTCCACCACGGCGGCGGCGCTCAGCGGGCTCCGCGTCTCCTTGCAACGAACGAGATAGCGCTCCTGCTGGAAGCCCAGCTTGCGCTCGGCGAGGAGGTCTTCCTTCTCGGCCCGGCCCACGGTGTAGCCCAGCAGGACCAGGAGCTGCTCGACACGCTCCTCGAAGGAGCGCACGCGCGGCTCCCCGCGCCGGGTGCTCATGCGGCTCGCGAACGGGCCACCGTCCAGCAGGGTGTCCAGCTCGGCCGACTCCTGCTTGCGCACGAGCATCGCGCGCAGGCCCGAGAGCTGCTCGGCGACACGCTTGTACGCGCGGGTGATGGCAGTGTCCGGCTCGGTCTCCACCAGCAGCGATTCACTGACGAGGAGCTGGGGCACGAGGGGCACCTCCACCCGCGTCTCATCGGGTGGCCGCTCGAAGTGCTTGTCCCAGACGTCCCGGCGGGCGGCGAGCTGCTTCGCATCCTCATGGAGCGGCACCGGCGAGGCCACCAGCAGCCGATGCAGCGGCCCCTGCTGGCGCACGGGGAGCTTGTCGTCCACCGCCTTCTGGAGCGCGCGGTAGACGCTCAGCAGTCCCGTGGTGTTCTGCGCGGAGTAGTTGCCCACCAGCACCGTCGCGTGCGGCAGCACCGCGGTCAGCAGCCCGCCCAGGTCGGTGATGCCCGTGCGCGAGTCCAACAGCACATGCTCATAGCCCGCCTGCGCGGACAGCCCCTCCAGCAGCTTCTGGAAGAGCTGGAGCCCGACTTCGGGCTGCTTCGCGGTGAAGCGTGGCCAGTCCACCTCCTGGTAGAGCCGCGCGAAGTTGCTGCGTGCTCCGAAGGCGGGCAGGACGAACAGGCCGGGGACCTCGCTCACGGCGTAGGGCAGCGTCAGGAAGGACTCGAGCAGCGCACCTTCGGGCGGCGCGAAGCCCGCCTGCTGCCAGTCCACCAGCCACTCGAAGAACCCGCGAGCCGGTGGCGTGTCCGGCCGAAGCCCCGAGATGAAGTGCAGCCCCGGCGCCTCCACGTCGAGGTCCCAGAGCAGCACCTTCCGCGAGCCCCGCGCGAGGCTCACTCCCACGTTGGCGAGGAGCAGGGTGCGACCGACGCCACCCTTGAAGCTGTAGAACGTGGAGATGTGGGTCGTGGGCATCGTCACATCGGCCCGTCGGGATAGGAGTCGTCCATCAGCATGGCGGCGAAGCGCTCCTGCTGGGGCGCCGGGCGCCTTCCGGAGGGCGCCGGAGGTACAGCCGCGGGGCTGACAGCGGGCATCAGCTCCCGGCCGCGAGGCCCCAGGACGACGAGGTTGGCATTGCCATGGGCCTGCTTGTCGATGAGCTCATGGGTCTCCATCAGGCTCAGGATGCGCGACAGGTTGGCCTTGCCCAGCTGCAGCGCCTTCTGGATGTCCTGCTGGCCCACCGGCCCTCGCGCGCCAGCCACGTATTGCAAGATGGGGAGCACGTGCTCGCGCTCCACCACCTGCCGGGGCACGTCGCTGCGCAGCGACTCGATGCGCCGCTCCAGCAGCTCGCGCAGCAGGCTCCAGCGCTGGAAGTAGGGTCTGCTCAAGCCATCCAGCTTCGCCTGCCGCACCGGGTGCGCGACGTCCTCAAGGTGCTCCGCGAACGCCTCCAACTGCTCGCGCGGAGCATTCGTCCGGACCAGCTTCAGCAGCCGCTCGCAGTAGACGTACTCCAGCACCTCGGCCATCCGGTCCGTGAGTGCGTCGCGGGCATTCACCGCCTCCAGCAGTTCCGCGAACGAGGCATGGTTCGCCACGTGCTCCGGGGAGCAGACTTCCAGGTCCAGCGCCATGGTAAACCCCCGTCAACGGTGATGTTTACTCTAGTTTACCAGCATGGGTCCAGGGATGTTCCCCGCTTCCTCCCCCTCGCTCCATACCCGGACGAAACCCAGCTGAAAGGTAGGCGCCGGGTGCAGGGGTTCTGGCAGGCGCGCGTCGCGCGGTGCGTCGTCCACGAAGCCCGGGACGGGCGCTTCCTCGTCTGACTGGTTGGCCAGCACCGTCCGACTGCCATGGCTGAGGAGGAGATCCCGGGCCGCATTGCGGTGGGCGGACACACTCCCGGCCCCGCCCATGGCAGGGACGAGCAGCCAGTCAGGCCCCAGGACCTTCCACAGGGTGCGGATGGGGTGGTTCGCCTGGCAGAAGTCGAGGCAGATGGGCGTGGCCACCAGGCCCACCGGAAGCGTGAGCAGCTGAATCGTCCGACCGGGGTTGATGTACTCGAACGCGCCGGTGCGGCCGTACTTCACCAGCTTGCGGTGGTCGAGCACGACGCGGCCCTTCCCGTCCAGCAGCTGCGTCCGGTTGCAGGCGCCGCAGGGCTGCGTCGGGTCCGGCTCGTGGAAGCTTCCGGCGAGCACCAGCAGCAGCGAGTGACGGCCGTGATTGAGCAGCAACCACTCCTGGATGCGCTCCCGGAGCACAGGGGGAATCGTGAGCTCGGGCAGCACCAGGACATGGACCTTCTCCACCACCGCGCGCTCCAGCTCCATCAGCACGCTGTCCCACCGCCGCTTCGGGTCTGTCAGGTCGCTGGCCTGCAACCGCTCCGGCTTCAGGTCCGGGCGCCAGAGGGGTTTGACGCCGTCCTCGAAATGGCAGGCGGCGACCTTCAGCAGCTCTCGGCGCTCGCGCAGCAGGCCGAAGCCCTGGGTGAGGAGGCGGTTCGGCTGGACCAGCTCGATGTCATAACCCTCGACCTTCTTCGGGAAGACCCAGTGGTGCTCCATCCAGGTCCGCAGGTGCCCCATCTGCCCCTGGATGCGGGGCTTCCGAGCACTCCCCGAGCGCCGGTAGAGGAGATAGAGCCTGCCATCCGCCTCCAGCCAGGTGGACGGAGACGGGCTCCCCCTCGCGGCCAGAAGAAGAAAACGGTCCAGCCCCCGGAGCTTCACCAGCGGATTCATGGCTTCGGGCAACGGCTGCTGCTCGTCCAGGAGAAGGTCCACGGCACGGGCGACCTGCTGCTCGAGGCCTGCCCCCAGGGGAACCTCATTCTCCGCCTGCTGAAGCAGCGGGTGGTTCTCCGAGAGCCGCACGAACAGCTCGACGAGCTGCCGCTGCGCGTAGAGCCAGGTTTCCGCATCCGTCATCGCGAAGACTGCCCCCGTTGCCCGGCCCGAAGCGCCGCTCCAAGACACCTGCCGGAAGGCGCATGCACGGGCAAAGAATCCCGCGCATCACCCTACCACCCAGGCCGTCCCACGGCGGAGCGGCCTTCAGTCCCGCCCGCCCAGCGTCCGGTCCAGGTTGTACGCCGCGCTGATGAGCGACAGGTGCGTGAGCGCCTGCGGGAAGTTGCCCAGCGCCTCCCCCGACATGCCCGTCTGTTCCGCGTACAGCCCCACGTGGTTGGCGTAGCCCAGCATCCGCTCGAAGGTCAGCCGCGCTTCCTCCAGCAAATCCGGCCTCGCCACGCTGGCGCGCGTCATCGCCTCCACCAGCCAGAAGCTGCACAGGTTGAAGGTCCCCTCGCTGCCGGCGATTCCGTCCAGCGTCGCGTCCACGTCGTAGCGGAACACCAGCCCGTCCGACACCAGGCCGCCCTTGGAGGGTGGACGGCGAATCCGGTCCAACGTGGACAGCATCCGCGGGTCCACCGGCGACAGGAAGAACACCAGCGGCATCAGGAGGTTCGCCGCGTCCAGCGCCTCGTGGTCATACGCCTGGATGAAGGCCTGGCGCTCCCGGCTCCACCCCTGGGACATGATGTCCTCGAAGATGGTGTCCCGCACCGCCAGCCACTTCGGCCGGTCCGCCGGGAAGCTGCGCTTGTCCGCCAGCCTTATCGCCCGGTCCACCGCCACCCAGCACATCAGCTTCGAGTACACGAAGTGCCGCCGCCCGGCCCGCACCTCCCAGATGCCCTCGTCCGGCTCGTTCCAGTGGTTGCACACCCAGTCCACCAGCCGCCGCAGGTGCCTCCAGAAGTCATACGAGATGGGCACCGCGTGCTTGTTGGACAGGTACACCGAGTCCATCAGCTCGCCATAGATGTCCAGCTGCAGCTGGTCCGCCGCCGCGTTGCCAATGCGCACCGGCCGCGCGCCGCCATAGCCACTCAGGTGCGACAGCACCACCTCGTCCGGCACCCGGCTGCCATCCAATGAGAACATCAACGGCAGCGGCCCGTCCCCATTCTCCGCGCAGCGCTTCTCCACCCAGCGCATGAACGCCGCCGCCTCGTCCTTGAAGCCGATGCGCAGGAACGCGTACACGGTGAAGGCCGCGTCCCGCAGCCAGCAGAAGCGGTAGTCCCAGTTGCGCGTGCCGCCCGGAGACTCGGGCAGGCTGCACGTGGGCGCCGCGACAATCGCCCCTGACGGCTCGAAGGTCATCAGCTTCAGCGCCAGCGCCGAGCGCTGCACCGTCTCGCGCCAGCGGCCCCGGTAGTTGCACCCCGACAGCCAGTGGCGCCAGTAATCCACCGTGTCGCGGAAGAGCGCCTCCGCGGACTCGTGGTTGTGCACCAAATCCTGACAGGACGGCCGCGCGCCCTCGCGCAGCGAGAAGACCGCGGACTGGTTCTCATGCAGCGTGAAGCTGGCGCGCACGCCCCGCTCGCGCTGCTCCAGCGGCACCGAGGACACCAGGGTCAGCTGCAGCGTCTGGGACGCGAAGGTGGCCCCGCCGTGGATGAGGCGCGTCTCGTGCGAGTCCCGCGCGTAGTTGAAGGCCGGGAGGCACTCCAGCTGGAAGGCCATCACCCCGCGCACCACGCGCACCCGCCGCAGCACCTCGCGCACGCCGCGCCCCTGGCGCGACATGGGCATGAAGTCCACCAGCTCGCCCACGCCGTCCGGCGTGTAGAAGCGCGTCACCAGCACGTTGGTGTCGGGCCAGTAGAACTGTTTCTTCATCACCCCGTTCGGCGCGGGGGCGATGCGCCAGTGGCCGCCCTTGTCCGGGTCCAGCAGCGCGCCGAAGACGCTCGGGCTGTCGAAGTGGGGAAAGCACAGCCAGTCGAGCGTGCCCTCGTTGCCAATCAGCGCCACCGTCCTCAGGTCGCCGATGATGCCGTGGTCTTCGATGGGCACCGAGCGGCCCGCCACGCTGCGTCCCTTCGTCATCGACCTCTCCTGGTCCGAAAAGCCCTCACCCGAAAGTGATGATGTGCTTGATGCCCCCGCCACCCTTTTTGCCCGTCACCACGTCGGCGAAGTCCTCGGGCGGGTGGCGGGCGGTGATGAGCCGCTCCAGCCCGCCCGGCCAGCGGGCACGGAAGCGGGCCAGGTCCTCCAGCGCCGCCTCGAAGTCCGAGTCCGCCGCGTTCACCGTGCCCAGCACCACCTGGTTCTCCAGCACCACCTGCTTGAGCAACGCCGCGCCATCCAGCGTCAGCTCCTCCTCGTGCGACGGCACGCCCGTGAAGACGAAGATGCCGTTGTGGGCCAGCGCCTTGAGCGTGTCGAAGGCCGCCTTCGCCACGCCTGCCGCCTCGTAGATGACGTCCGGCGCTCCGACCTGGCGGACCAGCTCCTCCGCGGAGACCTCCTTGGAGGAGACATAGGGCGCGCCCACCGCCTCGGCGGCCGCCGCCTTGTCATTGGGCTTGGGGCTGCGCGAGTACACCGTGGTGGCATAGCCCCGGCGCAGCAGCGCCATGGCGCCCAGCTGCCCCACCGGCCCCGCTCCCAGCACCACCGCGCGGCCCGCCTCGGGCTTCCAGGGCAGCCGCTCCTGGATGCGCTTCACCTCGCGCAGCGCCTTCTCCGCAATGGTCAGCGGCTCGGTGAGCACCGCCACCTCGCGCAGCTCGGCGGGCACGCGGTGCAGGTAGGCCACGTCCTCCACGAAGAACTCGGCGCAGAAGCCGTGCGCGTCCTTGATGCCGCGCTCGGTGTAGTCGCCGGTGATGCAGAAGTCCGGGTGCCCGTGCCGACAGGCGGGACAGGTGGCATGCGGGCAGGGGCGACGCACGCGCGGCACCACGAAGTCGCCCTTCTGCAGGCCGTGCACGGCGGTGCCCACCTCCACCACCTCGCCCAGGCACTCGTGGCCGAGGATGAGGTAGTCCGAGCCGGGCGGCGGCGTGCCGTAGGTGAACTGGAGGATGTCCTTGTCCGTGCCGCACACGCCCACCTCGCGCGTGCGCACCTTCACCTGGGTGGGGGACTGAAGCCGTGGCTCGGGGGCGTCGATGACGCGCACCTCGCGTTTCTTCGGGTAGACAGCGACGGCCTTCATGCGCGGGCTCCTTGGCGTCCAGCCGCGTGCCGGCGTGGCCGGACAGGACGGCTGCCTGCCGGACGCACCTCACGCGCGCACCGTAAGGTGGGGTGACAGCGGCTCCGGTGCACAGCGCCCGCCTGGCCGCTTCCCGGGCCGCGTACGAAACCCCTGCCGCCGGGGGCCTCCCGGGTCTATGAGAGGAGACGTGAGCGAGCCCTCCGCCCCCCTCCCCCTGGACGCAGAGCCCCGCCGCAGCCGCTCCACCGCCATTGGCGCCGCGGCGTGCGTGCTGCTGGCGCTGCCCTTCCTCGTGCTCGGCCCGTACCTGCTGGACACAAAGGCCCGCATGGAGCTGCGCTGCGAGCCGGGCGGAGCCTGCGCCCTCACCCGCGCCAGCTGGCTCACCCGGGAAGACGTGGCGCGCTTCACGCGGGACGACATCCAGGACGTGAAGGTGGAGCGCACCCGCAGCGCCCGCCGCAACAGCGTCCCCATCTTCCGGCCGGAAGTGCAGACGGCCCAGGGCCACTTCCCCCTCTTCCTGCAGTGGGCCACCGACGAGGCCGAGGCCACGCACGTGGAGGCCCAGGTGAAGGGCTGGCTCGCCGGGCCCCGTGACGCCCCGCTGGAGGTGGTGCGGGATGATCGGCGCGCCTCGCTGCGCGTGGGCGGCGCCTTCACCAGCGTGGGCGTGCTGCTGCTCGTCTTCGCCGGCTGGCTCACCGTGAGGACCCGGGCCCACCGGCGCGCGGAGCGCGGCGCCGTCCGCTGAAACGCCGCCGCCCAGGGGCGAGCCGAGTGGGCCTTCTCCGACACGCCGCGGCTGCGCGCCGGGCGCAACCAGCGGCCCCTGGGCCTGTACTCCGGAAGCTACGACGTCGGCACCCTGCGCCCCTTCGACACACTGCCCGAAGATGATGCGCGAGAGCGTGCAGGCCCATCAGGACGTGGAGTCCGCCATCCGACGGCTCGACGCCGCCTTCCGGAGCATCCAGGGCGTGGTGGGCGGCTTCCGCGTCTAGCGCCCGCCCTGCCCCCCAGGCTGGGACGGCCGTGCGGGCAGCGGGAGCACCCCGGGCCCGCGGCCCTACCTTGAAGTCGCGGGGAGGGGTGGGCCCAGGGCCCAGGTGCCCGGACGACGACTGCACGACATGTGTCCCACCATGGGTACGGCAGCAGACAGGCGGGAGAGCCCCCGAGGCCCGGACTGTTGGGTCCCCACTTACCACCTGCACCTACGTGCATACCTTGTTGCTGATGCTGCGTGCGTTACTCGGCCGATGGCGAAGTTCGCTGCGTTTGCTCCGGCCGGCCCATGTGGCGGCGGAGCGAGCGAAGATTTCCGTCACGGCGTTGGGCCACCAGTACGCCAACAAGGTGGTCGCCCTCCAGAACGTGGACCTGAACGTCCGCTCGGGAGAGTTCGTCTGCCTGCTCGGCCCCTCGGGCTGTGGCAAGTCCACGCTGCTCTACGCGCTGGCGGGCCAGGTGACGCCCACCGGTGGCACCGTGCGCATCGACGGGAAGGCCATCCACGGGCCCGGGCCGGAGCGGCTCCTGATGTTCCAGGAGGCGGCCCTGTTCCCGTGGCTCACGGTGCGCGGCAACATCACCTTCGCGCTGGCGGCCCGGGGCGTGCCCCGCTCCGAGCGCAAGGAGCGCGCGGACATGTACATCCGCCGCGTGCAGCTCAACGGCTTCGAGGACACCCTGCCCCACCAGCTGTCCGGCGGCATGAAGATGCGCGCCTCGCTGGCCCGCGCGCTGTCCATGGACCCGACGGTGCTCCTCATGGACGAGCCCTTCGGCTCGCTGGACGCGCAGACGCGCATCCACATGCAGGAGCTGTTGCAGTCCATCTGGATGCGCACCGGCAAGACGGTGGTGTTCGTCACCCACGACGTGCACGAGGCGATGATGCTCGGCACCCGGGTGGTCCTCATGGCCCCCCGGCCGGGCCGCGTGGTGAGCGATTTGGAAGTCCACCTGCCCATGCCGCGCAAGCCAGAGGACGCCGGGCTCAACGAGATGGTCCGCCACGTGCGCGGCCTGCTGCGCGACGTGGAGGAGCCCCGCACCGTGGAGGCCGCCTCGCGCAAGCCGGCCCCCCGAGACACCGAACGTCCCGCCCTGCCCTCCCAGGGGTTGCCCCGCCCCGTGCGGTGAACCGAGGTGCACCATGAAGGGCTACTTGCAGAAGCTGGGCATGTTCGTGTTGCTCCTGGGCAGCTGGGAGCTGGTGGCCCGCATGGGCGTCTGGTCTCCCCACCTGTTCCCCGGGCCCCTCACCGTCGTGAAGAGCCTCATCGCCATGGTGGGCGACGGCCGCATGGCGGAGGCCACGCTGCGCTCGCTGGGACGGCTGGGCCGCGCGTACCTCATCTCGGCGGGCGTCGGGGTGCCGCTGGGGCTGCTGATGGCGCGCCTGTCCTTCTTCCGTCACGGGGTGAAGCCCTTCGTCATGGGCCTGCAGGCGCTGCCCTCCATCTGCTGGCTGCCGCTGGCGCTCCTGTGGTTCGGGCTGACGGACACCGCCATCCTCTTCGTCGTCGTCATGGGCAGCGTGCTGGGCATCGCCATCGCCACCGAGGACAGCGTCAAGGGCGTGGACCCGCAGCTGGTGCGCGTGGCCAGCACCCTGGGGGTGAAGGGCCTGCGCTTCCAGCTCGGCGTCATGCTGCCGGCGGCCCTGCCCGGCATCGTCACCGGCCTCAAGCTGGGGTGGAGCTTCGCCTGGCGCGCGCTGCTGGCCGGCGAGCTGCTCTTCGTCTCCGGCGGCCTGGGGCAGCTGCTCACCGTGGGCCGCGAGCTGATGGACGTGTCCCAGGTGATGGCCGTCATGGTGGCCATCATCGTCATCGGCATCACCGTGGACCGTGTCCTCTTCCAGACGGTGGAGGTCCGGCTGCGGCGCCGGTGGGGGCTGGCCGGGGCGATGTGACGCACTGGACGTAAGCCGCCCGACGCTTCGTCCCGGGGGCCGTTGAAATCCCGCCGGCTCGTCCCTTTCTTCGCGGCATATGCGCGCAACCCGCTTCCTGTTCCCGTTCGTGCTCGCCGGATTGGCGGTGCTCGGTGCTGGCTGCAAGCGTGAGCCCGCCGCCGGCAGCCCCGATGCTCCGCTGCGGCTGGGCTTCTTCCCCAACATCACCCATGCCCAGGCGCTGGTGGGCAATGCCGAGGGCGCCTTCGGCTCGCAGCCCGGCGTGGGCCGCCTGGAGGTGAAGCAGTTCAACGCCGGCCCCGCCGCCATGGAGGCGCTGGTGGCCGGCTCGCTGGACGTGTCCTACGTGGGCAGCGGTCCGGCCATCAACACGTTCCTCAAGGCCGGGCGCGAGCTGCGCATCATCTCCGGCGCGGTGAATGGCGGCGCGGTGCTGGTGGTGCGCAACGTGAAGTCCGCCGAGGAGCTGAAGGGGAAGAAGCTGGCCACCCCGCAGCTGGGCAACACGCAGGACATCTCGCTGCGCTACTGGCTGAAGCAGAAGGGGCTCGTCACCAACCTGCAGGGCACCGGCGACGTGCAGATTGTCCCCTTGAGCAACCCGGACATCCTCGGGCAGTACATCAATGGCGGCATCGAAGGCGCCTGGGTGCCCGAGCCGTGGGGCGCGCGCATGGTGGCCGAAGCGGGGGGCCACATCCTCGTGGACGAGCGGGACTTGTGGCCCGACCGGCGCTTCCCCACCACCGTCATCGTGACGACGCGCAAGGTGCTGGAGACGCAGCGCCCGCGCATCGTCGCCCTGCTGCGCGTGCACGTGCAGCTCACCGAGCGGTGGCAGAAGGACCCCGCGAGCTTCACCACCTCCGTCAACGCCGCCTTCGGCCGGCTCACCAGCAAGCCCATGCCCGCGAACATCATCACCGAGTCCTTCTCCCGGCTGGAGCCGTCGCTGGACCCGGTGCCCTCCGCGCTGGCCGCCGCCGCGCAGCATGCGAAGGATTTGGGCTTCACCACCGATGCGGACATCAACGGCCTCGTGGACTTGAGCGTCCTCAACGAGGTGCGGGGGGCGGCGGCGAAGTGATGCCCCGGCAGGTGACGGCGGGCCCACACCCGGGGGAGGATGCGCGCCCATGAGGATGGAGCGCGTAGAGGAGACGCTGGAGCGCATCGGCCAGGCCGCCGTGCGGGAGCCGGGCGGAGTGCTGGCGTTCGACGGCGACGGCACGCTGTGGAGCGGCGACGTGGGGGATGACCTCTTCCTCGCCCTGCTGGAGCACGGCGGCATCCGCCCGGAGGCCTCCGCGGCGCTGGAGCGGCTGGGCGCGGCCCACGGCATGGCGCCGGGCCTGGAGGCGCGCGAGCTGGCGCACCAGCTGTTCGCCGCGTTCGAGGCCGGGCGCATTCCGGAGCGGGAAATCTACGAGATGGTGGCGTGGCTCTTCGCCGGCTGGCGCGTGGACGCCGTGCGCGCCTTCGCCCGCGACGTGGTGGCCCGCCGTGACGTGAAGCGGCGCCTGCACCCGGAGACGTGCCGCGTGGTGGAGTGGGCGCTCGGCCGGGGCATCCCCTGCTTCGTGGTGAGCGCCTCACCGCTCGCGGTGGTGGAGGCCGCGGTGGTGGAGGTGGGGTTGGACTCCGCCAACGTGCTCGCCTGCACACCTCGGGTGGAGGACGGCATCGTCCAGCCCTCCATCCTCGAGCCCATTCCCTACGCCTCCGGCAAGGTGCGCTGCCTGCGCTCGCGCACGTCGGGCCCGCTGTACGCGGCCTTCGGTGACAACGTGTTCGACTTCGAGCTGCTGGCGGAGTCACGCGTCCCGGTGGCCATCCGCCCCAAGCCCCGGCTGCGCGCACGGGCGCCGGAGCTGCCCTCGCTGGTCCAGCTCCACCCGGAGGAGTGAGGGCAGCGCACCCTCTCTCAGCCCGGCTTCGAGACTTCGCCGGCGAGCGACAGCGCGACGTTCTCCGTCGTGTTCTCCACCTGGTAGACGGCCAGCACCCGCTGGCCCTCCTCGGGCGTCTTGCGCAGCTGGAGCGCGCTCAAGTCCAGCGGCACCACCGCGCCCGGCCCCGTCTGTACGTACAGCGTCTGGCCCCGGAGCTTCACCACCTGCCCGGTCAGCTCGCGCATCCGGTCCTCGTCCGGCGTCACCTGCCGCACCGGCATGCCCGCGCTGTTGCCCTGGGGGCCCACTCCGACCTGGCTGAGGCCCTGGCGTGTCAGGGGCGGGACGAAGCCCGCGCGGCCGCCGTTGTTCGGCATGTCGCCCCAGCTCTCGCGCTCGCGTTCCTGGGTGGGTTGCTCGGGCTCCCTCGCGGTGGAGGCGATGGGTAATAGCAATGCCGTCAGCGACGGCACCGCCAGCGCGACGGCGCGCCAACGGCTGGGAATCTTCCGTGTCATGGGTCCTGCTCCGGCCTGGGGGTCCTTAAACCCGTTCCCCTGAAGCTAGACCCGGGCCTGGCGCCAGGGCCGGCGCGTCCCGGAGTCGGACGTACCAAGGCCCGCACTCCAGCCCCACGGGACGGGCCTTCGCTCGCGCCGCGTCGCGGCCCCGGTGCGGCGCTTCGCACCCTGAGCACCGCCGGGCGACACGCGGGGGCTCACGCCCCTGTTGAGCCATGACGACACACGAGTGGACCGCGCCCGAAGCACGCCCCCCGCCGCTTGAGTGCACGCCGACGGTGCGGACACGATGGGGAGTGTTCACCCGATGAAGGCAACCACCCCATACCGCCGGGAAAGGGCTAGGGTGGGCTGTCCGGCCCGGCTCCACCGCGAGCGTGCCCGGACCCATCCACCGCCTCTGCTGGGGCGGCAACATGCAGAGGCCGCACGTGAACGGTCGCACCGAAGAACACCGCATCGCCTTGTTCATCGACTTCGAGAACCTGGTCACCAACACCGGAATCAGCTCCGCCAGCTTTGACCTGCAGCCTTCGCTCGACCGCCTGCTGGAGAAGGGCAAGGTCGTCTACCGCCGCGCGTACTGCGACTGGTCCCGCTTCGCCGAGGCCAAGATTCGCCTGCACGAGTTCGGCGTGGAGCTGCTGGACGTGCCCCCCTCCACGCGCGCCGGGAAGAACGGCGCGGACATGCGCTTGGTCATCGACGCGCTGGAGCTGTGCTACGCGCGCGAGAGCATCGACACCTTCGTCATCGGCTCGGGGGACAGCGACTTCTGCCCGCTGGCCTACAAGCTGCGCGAGAATGGCCGCACCGTCATCGGCCTCGCGGTAAAGGAGTCCACGTCCCCCCTCTTCGTGAAGGCGTGTGACGAGTTCATCTACCTGCGCCCGCGCCAGTCCCGCTCGGACAAGGGGGACAAGGACACCAAGGGCCGCCAGAGCGTCGTCGCGGAGGAGGCCGGCCACGGCAAGCGCGGCCGCCACGGACGCGACCGCGGCGGCAAGGCCGAGGCGGCGGCCACTCCGGCCAGCGCCAAGGGCCAGCAGGCCCGCACGGAGGTGCCGGACATCGCCCGCGAGGTGGTGCAGAGCATGCTCGCCCGGGCCACCGGCGCGGTGAACCCGTCGCTCATCAAGGAAGCCATCGTCCGCAAGGAGCCGGACTTCGACGAGCGCGAGCACGGCTTCTCCACCTTCGCCCGGCTCCTGGCCGCGCTGGAGCAGGAAGGGCTCCTGCGCCGAATCCAGCAGGGCCGCCAGTGGTACGTGGTGGCCGCGGACTCGGACCTGGCCACGGCCCCCACCAGCGGGCGCGGCGAGGGCAAGGGCAAGAAGGGCCACGCCCACGTCGAAGAGGACGAGGAGCTGGAGTCCTACCCCGACCCCGAGGAAGACGAGGGCGTCTGACGCCCGGCCCGTGAGGCGCGGCCTTGAGCCGCGCCCGGGCCCGTTAACCTTCCGCGCTACAAACCGGCGCGAAGCTGTAACGTCGGGAGTTACAAGCAATACGTGTTTCCGCAGGATGGCCGGTTTTGGCACGGTCTCTGCTCCGCGTGGTGGTGCCGGCAGCCCCGTTGGCCGGCTCACCCGCAGAGCAGCTGCAAGGAGACACCATGTCATCAGCCCTTTACCGGAAGCGCCTGTTGCAGGCGCTCGTCGTCACGGGCGCGCTCACCGCCCCCGTCGCGCTGGGCGCCGCTCAGGAACCGGATGGCAATCGCCACTATGATGCGCGTACCGCCTACAACAGCGGCATCCAGCGCACCCTCAGCGCGGTCCAGGCGTCCCGGGCCGCCGAGCTGCGCAAGTCCGTGCCGGAGCTGCGCGTGGAGCAGGACCCGGCGCTCGGCCTGGTCCGCTCGCTCACCAACCCCGTGGGGGCCCTGACCGCGGCGAGCAGCGGCGACGCGCTGGCCATCGCGCTGAACTTCGTCCAGGCCCAGCGCGAGCTGCTCGGGCTGGAGCTTTCGGACGTGGCCAACCTGGAAGTCGTCGACCGCGTCTACTCGCGCGTCAGCGGCGTCACCAACCTCTACCTGCGCCAGACGTACCAGGGCGTGCCCGTCTACAACGGGCAGCTGCAAGTCAACGTGGACGCCGACGGCCGCGTCCTCGGCGTGCACAGCGACTTCTTGCCCTCGCTCTCCCGGGCCATTGCCAGCGCGCAGCCGCGCCTGGCCGCCGGTGAGGCCGTGGCTGGTGCCGCGCGCCACCTGGGCC
>JBKGHK010001379.1:0-1400 GCA_046520375.1 Pyxidicoccus sp. 3LFB2 | reverse complement strand
GCTGGACGGCGCGGCTTACGTGCCCTGCACCGACCCGGTGACCTTCCCTGGCCTGTCGCAGGGCAGCCATACCCTGAACGTGCGCGCCCGTGATGCGGCCGGGAACGTGGACCCGACGCCCGCCACCCGGACCTGGACGGTGGACACCGTTGCTCCGGATACCTCGTTCACCAGCACGCCGCCCGCCGTGTCGAACTCGGCGGTGGCCAACTTCGACTTCAACTCGAACGAGCTCCTCGTCACCTACCAGTGCCGCCTGGACGGAGCGGTGCTGTTCACCGCGTGCGCGGACCCGCAGACCTTCACGGGCCTGACGAACGGCAGCCACACCCTCGAGGTGCGTGCGGTGGATACGGCCGGCAACGTGGACCCGACGCCGGCCGTCTATACGTGGACCGTCGACACGTCCGTGCCGGACACCACCATTGTCACCGGCCCCACGGGGACGACGACTTCCACCAGCGCGACGTTCGACTTCACCTCGAATGAGAGCCCGGTGACGTACCAGTGCCAGCTGGACGGCGCCGCCTACGTGCCGTGCACGGACCCGGTGACCTTCACCGGACTCGCGCAGGGCAGCCACACCCTCAACGTGCGCGCGGTGGATGCGGCCGGCAACGTGGACCCGACGCCGGCCACCCGGACGTGGACGGTGGACACCGCTGCACCGGACACCACCATCGTGAGCGGCCCCGCGACGGCGACCAGCGCCACGACGGCCACCTTCGACTTCAGCTCCAACGAGAACCCCGTCACCTACGAGTGCTCGCTGGATGGCGCGGCCTTCGCGGCCTGCACGGACCCGGTGACCTTCACGAGCCTGGCGAACGGTGGCCACACCCTGGCGGTGCGCGCCCGTGACGCGGCCGGCAACGTGGACCCGACGCCCGCGACCTACAGCTGGACGGTGGACACCGCTGTTCCGGACACCACGATTGTCAGTGGCCCGCCCGCGCTGACGAACAGCACCAGCGCCACGTTCGACTTCAGCTCGAACGAGAGCCCGGTGACGTACCAGTGCTCGCTGGACGGCGCGGCCTTCGTGGCCTGCACCGACCCGCGCACCTTCACCGGTCTGTCGCAGGGCAACCACACCCTGGCCGTGCGCGCGGTGGATGCGGCCGGCAACGTGGACCCGACGCCCGCCACCTACGCGTGGACGGTGGATGCGGCGGTTCCGGACACCACCATTGTGAGCGGCCCGGCGGTGGTGACGAACGCCACGACGGCGACGTTCGACTTCAGCTCCAACGAGAGCCCGGTGACGTACCAGTGCTCCGTGGATGGCGGCGCCTTCGCTCCCTGCACGGACCCGCTGACCCTCAACAACGTGAGCGCGGGCAACCACACGCTGGCGGTGCGCGCGGTGGATGCGGCCGGCAACGTGGACCCGACGCCCG
>JBKGHK010001378.1:0-1400 GCA_046520375.1 Pyxidicoccus sp. 3LFB2 | reverse complement strand
GGCGAGGGTGCCGCCCACCCGCGAGCTGCCCAGCACGGTGCCGCGCGCCGTCGCGATGAAGAAGTCGACGGGGGCCAGGGGCCTGTCGGGCAGGGTGTCGTTGGGAGCCAGGTGCAGCGGGCGGCTGAGGTGCAGGCCCAGGCGCCGGTCCGGGTTCTCGTCGTCCCGTGCTCGCCAGGGCCCGGTGACGAGCGCGTTGAGCACGCCCACGTCGACGCCGCTGCCCACCGAGCCCGTCACCTTGGCCGCCGTCAGCACCGGCGTCGTCAGCCCAATCCGTCGAGAGTAGAAGAGCGATTGGGGGCCGGCCCCCCCTCCGGGTAGTGCGGGCGGCTGGAACAGCTCCATCCCCTGGGTGAAGAAGGGCCGCTTCTCCGGGAAGCGCGTCTCGAAGGTGCTCAGGTTGAGCAGGAGCCGGTCCGCCTCCACCTGGCCGAAGTCCGGGTTGACGGTGAGGTTGAATGCCAGGTCCGTGGAGAGGGCCAGCTTCGCATCCACTCCCAGGTCCAGGAGCGGGTCCAACAGGCGCGGGGTGGGGCCAGAGCCCGCCGACAGCTGGGGACGCAGCAGTCCCCGGGTGGCAACGTAGGGCACCACCTCCAGCATGGCGCGCGAGCGGAGCCCTTCGAGTCCCGTGAGGTGTCCCAGCCGCGACACCAGCGCCTCGCTGGTCCGCGGGTTCTCCACGGAGCTCACCTCTTCGCTGTTGCGCGCGAGCGTGCGGTGTACCCCGAAGCCCCACTGCAGCACCCGGTCCTCGTGGAAGCGGAGCTGGGAGAGAGGGATGGCGAACTCGGCCACCCAGCCGTCTTCCCGCTCACCTGCCGCCGCCGCCCAGACGCCATCCCAGTCCCGGGTGAACCGGGCATCGTCGTAGTACAGGCCATCGCCCTGGACGCCCCCCGCGGTGAGGGAGAAGGCGAAGGCGGTGTGGTGGCCGTGGGTGGGGTCTATCACCAGGAGGACGGAGTCCGACGAGAGGGTGCTGTCGCGGCGCGCGAGACGTCTGTCGATGAGGGCCGGTGCGGAGTCGCGGGCAATCACCCCCACGTACAAGGTGTCGTCGTCGTAGAGGACGCGCACCTCCGTCGGCTCGCTCGGCGCCATGCCGGAGCGCGGAAAGCGCTGCACGAAATCCGAGAAGGGGAGCGCATGGGCCCACCTCGGCTCGTCCAGCCGCCCATCCACGGTGATGGGCGCTCCGGTCCGGACGGCGCGAAGGAACTGGGTGGTTCCCGGCCCTTCCACCGCTGCCCAGGCGCTGGTGGCGCCCAGCAGCACCGCCACCATGAGCCGCGGGCCCCACTGTCGCGGGGGCCTCACACTGTCTCCAGCGTCGCATCCCGCCGGGCGCGAAGCTCGAAGGAGCGGAACAGGAGGTAGCCCAGGCCCGAGAAGGC
>JBKGHK010001377.1:0-1404 GCA_046520375.1 Pyxidicoccus sp. 3LFB2 | reverse complement strand
GCCCGCCGTCCGCCCGCTCTGGGCCGGCACGTCAGCGTCCTTCTGAGCCGCCTGGGCTGCTGTCCCCACGGCCGCGCGCCGCCTGACAGGGGCCAGGCAGGCGGCCCCTGGCCGGGCCCGCTCCCCTGGAGTCACGGCCGGTGAGTGTCCACCTCTACCTGCGTGGACCAGATAGGGGGCCGGGCATGAGACGACAGGTGGAAGGCGCGAAGGCGCGGGGGCTGAAGGCCCTGGTGCTCTCGGTGGCGCTGCTGGCCGCCACCACCGCGGGCGCCGTGCCCCGGCCCGGGGAGCAGCTCCCGGAGTTCACCACCCGCGACTTGCTGGACCGTCCCCACAAGAGCCGTGAGCTGGTGGGGCGCCCCACGCTGCTGGTCGTCATCACCGACAAGGACGGGGGCGACGAGATGCAGAAGTGGTTCGACACCGCGAAGACGCGCGTGCCCGAGGCCGTCCACCGCGCCTCCATCCTCACCCTCAAGCTGCCCTTCTTCGTGAGCGCCGGCACCGTGCGCGGCAAGGTCCGGGAGAAGGTGCCCCGCGTCTTCTGGGGCGACACGTGGTTGGACAAGAACGGCGCCATGGGCAAGGCCCTGGGACTGGCCACCAGCCGCACGCCCTATGCCTTCGTGCTCGACGCCCGGGGACGCGTGGTGGCCGCCGTCCACGGCACCGCCGACGCCCGGGAAGCACAAGCCGTGTGGGACGCCCTCACCCGGGGCTGAACCCACAGCACCCAGTGGACGTGAGCGCCACCGGCGCGCCCGGTCGGTGAAAAGACCACGGGCGCTCGGGAAGTGTCCCGAGGCGCCCGTGGTGCTCCAGTCACGCTCGCGTCGTCCGGCCCGTCAACGCTGCGCGAGGATTTCCTGGAGGCGCTTCTTGTCGCTGGAGAAGGAGAACTCGCTGTAGAGGTGGTAGCCGTTCTCCGGGTCGAGGATGCGCGGCTTCAGGGTGCGCACCACGGTGAGCTTGTCCTGCGAGAAGGGGAAGTGGGCGATGAGCTGCGCCACCTGGGAGATGACGAAGTGGTTGTCGCGAGCGGCCATGGTGAGCACGCGCATCTTGTCCTCCGCGAAGCTCTCCTTGGCGACCGCCTCGTTCATGCGCTTGAAGGGGCCGTCCGGCATGGGCCGCACCACCGGCGCGGGCGGCGGCGGGGGCGGGGGCGGCGGCGGAGGAATACGCCGCTCGCGGACGGGCCTCGGCGAGCAGCTGCTGCACGGAGTCCAGTGTCTCCTGGGCCCGGCGCAGCTTGTTGCGCGAGTCACCCCGGCCATCGTTGCGCTGCTCGACGTCCTCCAAGAGCTTCTCCAGGCGCGCGAGCCGGGCGTTCATCTCCTCGCGGTCCACCACGGCCAGGTTGCGCGAGGGCGGCGGCGGCTGCGGCATGGGGCGGCCCGG
>JBKGHK010001376.1:0-1409 GCA_046520375.1 Pyxidicoccus sp. 3LFB2 | reverse complement strand
GCGGCGGGGGCAGAGGGCGCCGGAGCCGCGGGCGCCGGAGCGGCCGGGGCCGGCGGCGCCTCCTCCTTGCAGGCGGGAAGGACCAGCAGGCCCGCGGTTCCCAGCAGCGTCAGGCCGAGCGTGCGCAGCGTCATCGTGCAGTCTCCTCGGTAAACAGGTTCAACATCCGCCCCGTCGTACTGAATGGGGCTTCGCATGTCCAAGCCTCGTCGGCCGCCGGCTACTCGCGGCGGCTGACGCTGAAGGCGGCCAGGCCCACGAACACGGTGGCGAAGGCGAGCAGCACCGGCACCTCCAGCCCCACCACGGACGCGGGGCCCACGGCCACCGACGCCTCCACGCCGTACAGCGCGCGCCGCACGCCCTCCACGGAGAAGCGCATGGGGTTCACCCGCATCACCCACGCCAGCCACGAGTCCGCGCCCTTCAGGGGGAACATCGCCCCCGACAGCACCCACATGGGCAGCAGGACGATGCTCATCACCGCGTGGTAGCCCGCGCTGGAGCGCACCCACCACGCCAGCGACATGCCCATGCCGGTGAGCGCCAGCGCCGACAGCACCATGACCGTCAGCAGGAGCGGCAGGTCCAACGTGGCCGCGCTCACCCCGGCCAGCGGGGCCAGCAGCAGGAACAGCGAGGCCTGCATCAGCGCAATCGCCGACGAGCCCAGCGCCTTGCCCAGCACCACCGCCAGCCGCGAACCGGGGCCCGCGAGCACCGCCTGGAGGAAGCCCTCGCGCCGGTCCTCGATGACGGTGATGGTGGCGAAGATGGCGCTGAACAGCAGCACCATGGTGACGACGCCGGGGAAGAAGAACTGCTGGTAGCCCAGCCCCTGCGCGCCCTCCACGCGGAACGAGCCCGCGAAGCCGGAGCCGATGACGAACCAGAAGAGGATGGGCTGCGCCAGCGCGCCAACGACGCGGCTGGGCTGGCGGAAGAAGCGCACCACGTCCCGCACCAGCAGCACCCGCACCGTGGCCCACTGGAGCGCCAGCGAGCCGGGCGCCACCGGGGCCGGTGCCCGCGCCTCCACCGCATGCGGCGTGGCGGGGACGTCCACGGACTGGGGGGCAGCGGAAGCCTTGGCGCTCATCGACGTTTCCTCGGCGCGGGCTCGGCGGTGGGCCTGTCCGCCCCCAGCGCGCGCCCGGTGAGCTGGAGGAACACGTCCGCCAGCGTGGGCCGGCGCAGCGACACGGAGGTCAGCCGCCCGGCCGGAAAGGCCTCCACCAACCGAGGCACCAGCGCATGGCCCTGCGCCGCCTCCACCTGCACCCGCCCCTCCACCACCTTCGCGTCCAGCCCCAGCCGCTCGCGCACCTCGCGCGCCAGCGTCTCCGGCTCGGCCGCCTCCAGGGTGAGATGTCCGCGCCGATGCGCGACGCCAGCGCCGCCGGGCCGTG
>JBKGHK010001375.1:0-1413 GCA_046520375.1 Pyxidicoccus sp. 3LFB2 | reverse complement strand
GGTGGCGCGCAGGTGGGCCAGCGCCGCGTCACTCGCCTCGGGCAGGCCCAGGTCCGCGAAGAGGCGCGCGTGCTCGCCGTAGAAGCGCGCCTGCTGCACCGTCTGCGGCGCACCCCACCCCTGCAGCTCCAGCGGCCGGTCCGCCGTCAGCACCACCAGGGGTACATGGGCCAGCGCCGCCTCGATGACCGCCGGGTAGAAGTGCGCGCCCGCCGTGCCACTCGTGGCCACCACCACCACCGGGGCCCGCGACTGCTTCGCGAGGCCGAGAGCGAAGAAGCCCGCGCTCCGCTCGTCGATGACGGACCACGTGCGCAGCCCTTCGGCGCGGGCGCAGGCCAGCGCGAGCGGCGACGAGCGAGAGCCCGGACACACCACCGCGTGCCGCACGCCCCCGCGCGTCAGTTCCTCCATCAGCGCGCGAGCCCACAGCACGTTGAGGTTAGCGTCTGACGACATCCCCGCCTCCCAGCGCCCGCAGCATGGCCAGGCTCTTCATCTCCGTCTCCCGCCACTCGGCCTCGGGGGTGGAGCCGGCAACCAGCCCCACGCCCACGAACAGCCGCGCCTTCGCTCCCCGTACCAGCGCCGAGCGCAGCGCCACCATCAGGTGCGCGCGCTTCGGTCCCACCCAGCCCACCGGCCCCGCGTACCAGCCCCGGTCCAGCCCTTCGTGCTCCAGCAGGAACGCCAGCGCGCGCTCGCGCGGGAAGCCTCCCACCGCGGGCGTCGGGTGCAGCGCCGCCACCACCTGCGCCGCCGTGACGCCCTGGCGCAACTCCGCGCGGATCGCCCGTGCGCAGGTGGCACCACGTTCTTCAGCGGGCAGCAGCGCGGGCTCCGCGTCCGACGTCACCTGCTCCGACAGCGGGCGCAGCGCCGCGAGGATGTAGCGCACCACCGAGTCATGCTCGCGCAGGTCCTTGTCGTGGCCCCGAAGCCCCTCCGCCGCCTGCCCGGGCGCCGCGGTGCCCGCGAGTGCTTCCGTCTCCAGCACTCGCACGTCCACCCGGCACAGCGTCTCCGGCGTGGCGCCCAGGAAGCACGTCCCGTCCGGCGCGCGGAAGAGGAAGGTGGCGCAGCGCGGGTTCTGCTCGCGCAGCCGCGACAGCACGTCCACCACGTCGAAGGGCGCCGTCCCGTCCGCGTCCAGCGAGCGCGCCAGCACCACCTTCTTGAGGTGCCCCGACGCAATCGCCTCCAGCGCGAGATTCACCCGCGCCTCGAAGGCGGAACGGGACGCGCTCAGCTCCAGCGACACCTGCGCGCCTCGCGGGTGCCGGTACGTGTCCGGAAAGCACGCGCGCACCCGCTCCAGCCGCGAGCGCACCGCGTCCTCGCCACCCCGGCCCTCCGGCGCGAAGGCCGCCACCCGCAGGCCCGCGTCGGTGCGCCACACCAGCACCTCCGGCA
>JBKGHK010001374.1:0-1416 GCA_046520375.1 Pyxidicoccus sp. 3LFB2 | reverse complement strand
GTCGCCTGCGGCACTCCAACCCGCACACCCCTCGGACCCACCTGCTCCGTGGACGGCTGCGGCACTTCAACCCGCACGTCCCTTGAGTCCGCCTGCTCCGTGGTCGCCTGCGGCACTCCAACCCGCACACCCCTCGGACCCACCTGCTTCGTGGACGGCTGACGTCGCCGTGCTCCCTGGCTCGGAGGGCAGGCGTCAGGGCGCTCGTCTCCTCGTTACATGGGGAGCACGGCTCAGGCCGCGCGCCGTCGGGCTCGGACGGCGCGGGTCTTCAGGCGGAGCGCTCGCGCGAGGCCGGGGAGCCGGGCTGCTGCGTATCGATGCGGCGCAGGAGCTTCTCCAGGATGCGGAAGAGGGCCTTGCGGTCGCCCGCATCGAGGACCCCCAGGAGCTGTCCCATGCCCTGGGCCATGAAGCGCTCGAGCTTCTGGAAGGTCGCCTGCCCGTCCGGCGTGAGGCGGCAGCGAACGACCCGGCGGTCGGACGCGCTGCGCTCTCGCATGAGGTGGCCCTCGCGCTCCAGGCGGTCGACGACGCCCGTCACGGTCTTCTCCGTGACGCCGAGCCGGCGGGCGAGGTCGCCCATGGTGAGCGGGCCGTCCTGTCCGAGCCACAGCAGGGCATGCACCTGGGGCGGGGTGAACTGAAGTTGCTCGCACGTACTGGCGATGGGGTCACGGAGCGAACGACGTCGGCCCAGCGCGAGCAACAGCTGCTGGAGCTTCAGCACGTCTGCCGAGACGTCTTCTTCCTCTTTGTGGATATTCCGTGACACGGAGTATTCCTTAGCGGCCTGGGATGCGCGGGTCAACCAGTTGTCTGGACGGGGGAGGCCATGTGGACAATGGCCCCTCGGCTGCTCTGGAACGTGAGACTCATCCCATCATGCGTCCCTTCTCCCTCGTCTGCTCTCTTCTTCTTCTGTTCACGGCCGTGCCGGCCGGCGCTGAGAAGGCGCTGGTGTTCGCCGCGGCGAGCGCCACGAACGCCCTCCAGGAGCTGGGGCCGGCCTTCACGAAGGCCACGGGGCACGAGGTGGAGTTCGCCTTCGGCGCGTCCAGCGACCTGGCGCGTCAGGCGGCGGTGGGGGCTCCGGCGGATGCCTTCCTCTCCGCGGATGCGGTCCGCCTGGACTCCCTGGAGCGGGCGGGTCTGGTGCAGCCCGGCACGCGGAGGGACTTGCTGTCGAACCGGCTGGTGGTGGTGGTGCCGGCGGACGCGAAGGGGGCGCTGGTGGGGCCGGAGGGCCTGAAGGGCGTGAAGCGGCTGGCGCTGGCGGACCCGGCGGCGGTGCCCGCGGGGGTGTACGCGAAGGGGTGGCTGGAGAAGGCGGGGCTGTGGAAGGCGCTGGAGCCGAAGGTGGTGCCGGCGCTGGACGTGCGCGCGGCGCTGGCGGCGGTGGAGTCGGGGGCGGGT
>JBKGHK010001373.1:0-1417 GCA_046520375.1 Pyxidicoccus sp. 3LFB2 | reverse complement strand
GTCCCCGCGCTCGCTCGCACGGCCCGCCGGGCGACGCCCCGCGCCGCGCAGCTCGAAGCCGAAGCCGGGCACCTCCTGGGGCTCCACGCGCTTGGTGGAGGGCTGCGTCCGGGCCTCTTCCGGGGGGCGCGCCGGCTTGCGGAGGGCCTTGAGGGGCTCTCCCAGCGCCTGGGCGAGCGAGGTGGAGAGCGCCTTGGGGCCCACCCGAGTCACGTCGGCGAGGAATCGCTCCCCGCTCTCGCGCACCGCCTCCACCAATTCGTCCACCTCCACACGGACGGGGGGCCGCAGGAGCCGGGCGGGGCGGGCCAGGCTCGCCACCAGCAATTCCACCTCGGGCCCCACCCGGCGGAGCACCAATTCCAGGTGGGCCTCCGGCAGGGAGACCTGGGCCAGCCGCTGGCGCCCCCCGTAGATGGCCGCAACTGAGCGCACCAGGGAAGGCACCACTTCTGCTAGAGACTCCTCCACGGCCCCGGACAGCAGGTCCACCCCGTCCAATTCCAGTGCGATGGAATCGAGCGGGGAAGTCGCGGGTTCGCGTTTCCAACGCTGTCCGATGCGTATGCGGGTCATCTTCTGCGGGTCATCTTCCGTTCGTTGACAAGCCAGTTTAGCGATGGCTAGCATCCGCCGCCCATACGGACCTACATTTTTGTAACCGTTCGGAATTCTTGGGGAATACTCGATGACATTCTACGAGGCCGCGCTCCGTGTCCTGGAGAGCGAAGGTCGTCCCCTCCACTTTCTCGAAATCACAGAGAAGTCCATCCAGCAGAGCCTGCTGTCCCACGTGGGCAAGACGCCTGAGGTGACGATGCTGTCGCGCCTCGCTGCCATGGCGCGCCGCACGCGGGAGCGCAAGGTGATTGTCACGGCGAAGGACACCTTCGCGCTGGTGGACTGGTCGATTCCCGAGGACGTAGAGGCCCTGGCACAGACTGGCGTAATCGAGCCGCATCCGGAAGAGGACCTGCCGCCGCTGCGTCCGGTGGAGCGCCATCCGGAGCCCCGCACGGACAACGTGCGGGTGGCCGGCCGCGGCAGTGACCGCAAGCGCCGCCGGGACGAGGAGGACGAGCGGGGTGGACGCCGCAAGCGCTTCCCGCCGCTGCCGGAGGTGGTGTTCGAAATCCTCAGCGAGGAGGGCATCGCCCTTCGCACCGAGCAGCTCATCGAGCGCGCCCGGAGCAAGGAGCTGTGCGCCGAGGAGACGACGGTGGAGGCGGTGCTCACCGCGCTGCTGGAGGACAACCAGCGCCGCATCGACGCCGGCCGCCGCCCGCAGTACTCCTTCAACAAGGACACCGGCGAGGTGTCCCTGGAGCGCGCGGGCGCGCCGAGCGAGGCCCCGCCGCTGGACGCTGCAGGCCGCCTTCGCCCAGGCCCTGGGCATCCCCTGGAGGCCGGCGCCCGC
>JBKGHK010001372.1:0-1419 GCA_046520375.1 Pyxidicoccus sp. 3LFB2 | reverse complement strand
TGGGCGTGCGCTACCAGCGCGAGGTGGAGGACACCTCCGTCCTCGGCACCCTCGGCGTGCCGCTGCCCGTGTTCTCACGAGGCCAGGAAGCGCGCGTGACGAGTGAGGCCCGCGTGCGCCGTCTGCGAAGCGCGCTGGAGGCGGCCCGTGCCATGCGCGACGTGCAGGTGGAGTCCGCACGCGTGCAGCACCAGAAGCGGCAGGAGGCGCTGGAGCTGCTGGAGCGCGAGGCGCTGCCGCTGCTCGCCGACAACGAGTCCCTCGCCGCGAAGTCCTACGAGGCCGGGGAGATGGGGCTCGCCGAGTTCCTCCTCGTCCGCCGCGACACGCTCGAAGCCCGTACCGCCCATGTCGACAGTCTCCTCGAGGCCGCGCTCGCCCGGGTGCAGCTGGCCGTCGAGTCAGGAGTCCTTCCATGAAGTCCGCCCCCATCCTGCTGGCCACCCTGCTCCTGCTCACCGCCTGCAAGTCGGAGTCGCCGAAGCACGAGGACGACCATGCGCACGAGGAGGGCGAAGGCGCCGAGCCCCACGGTGAGGACCATGACAAGTCCAGCGTGCACATCGCCTCCGAGATGATGCGGGACTTGCGCGTCACCACCGCCCGCGTCGGTGAGCGCCCTGGCGGCGAGAGTGTCACCGCGCTGGGCGAGCTGACATTCAGCGAGAATGCCTACGCGGAGGTGGCCTCGCCCATCGCCGCGCGCGTGGGCACCGTCTTCGTCACCACCGGCCAGGAGGTGAAGGAGGGCGACAAGCTGGCGGAGCTGCGAAGCCCCGAGCTGGGCAAGGCCCGCGCGTCGCTCCAGGCCGCCCAGGCCCGAGCCACCGCCGCGAGGCAGGCCGCCGAGCGCAAGCGCACGCTCGCCGAGGAGCGCATCGTCGCGCAGAAGGACGTGCAGGCCGCGGAGGCCGAAGCCGCCGCCGCCGATGCGGAGGTCGCCTCGGCCCGGGCGGAGCTGGTGTCCCTGGGCGCCAGTGACGACGAGCTGCGCGGTGGGCAGGGCGCGCCGGGCTTCGTGCTGCGCGCCCCCATCTCCGGCACCGTCATCGAGCGCGAGGCGCGGATGGGACAGATGGCGGACCCCTCGCAGCCCCTCTTCCGCGTGGGTGACCTGTCCTCGCTGTGGCTCATCGTCCATGCCTTCGAGCGCGACGCCGTGCGAATCCAACGGGGCACCCAGGCGCGCGTCACCTTCGCGGCCTTCCCCGGGCAGGAAATCGCGGCGAAGGTGGGCCACGTGGGGCAGCGGGTGGACGCGGCCTCGCGCACCATCCCCGTGCGGCTGGAGCTGAACAACCGCGACGGGCTGCTGCGCCCCGGCATGTCCGCGACGGCCTTCGTGCCCCTGGGCGACGCGGGCGCGCCCATCACCACCGTCCCGGCGGCGGCGCTCCAGCGGCTGGAGGGCGGCTGGGT
>JBKGHK010001371.1:0-1420 GCA_046520375.1 Pyxidicoccus sp. 3LFB2 | reverse complement strand
GAACGAAGACCTCGTAGTTCTCCGGCATGGGCACGGCGTTGAAGCGCATCGCCAGGGTGATGCTCTGCCCGGGCTGGCCGGACAGGCTCGGCGTGCCGAGGCGCTGCACGGTGGTCTGCTGCGCGGCGGCCCGCGACGGGGCGAAGGCAAGGAACAGGACTGCGAAGAGCAGCGCATAGCCCGCGCCAGCGCGGGGTCTCCATGAGCTCATACAACCTCCAGGATGAGGGGGGGACAGCGGGGTGCCACCCGCGTATTGGCAACCGACATGCCAGCCCGCCTGCCCTGCGAGTGAAGGGGGAAACCCTGGAATTCAGCCAACTTGCGAGAGCCCCTGAGCGGCCCTGTTGCCTTCCCGGGCTGTCACGTGATGACACAGCCGTGTCAGCTTTCGCGGGTGGGATTCCATGAAGCAGGGACGCATGCGCTGCCCGGATGTGGAGACATGGAAGGCCTGGAGCACCGGAGCGCTGCCGCCGGAGCGGCTGCGCGAGCTCGCGTCGCACCGGGAGGAATGTGCGCAGTGCGGGGGCCAGGGCGTGTCACCGCCCGTCCCGACGGCGACGGATGTGTCGGCCGTGTCGGGCACTCCGGCCGCGCCGGCCTCACGCCCGTTGATGCGGGGCTCCAGCGTGGGGCGCTACGTCGTGCTGGAGCCGGTGGGCTCGGGCGGGATGGGTGTGGTGTATGCGGCGTATGACCCGAAGCTGGACCGCAAGGTGGCGCTCAAGCTGGTGCGCACCGACGTGGAGGGCCGGGGCACCGGCGCCGCGTGGCAGCAGCGGCTGCTCGAGGAGGCGCAGGCGCTCGCGCGTGTCTCCCACCCCCACGTTGTCTCCATCCACGACACCGGCGGCTACCAGGGGCAGGTCTTCCTCGCGATGGAGTTCGTCGACGGGGGCACGCTGCGCGACTGGCTGAAGGCGGCTCCGCGCTCCTGGCGGGACACGTTGCAGGTCCTCCTCCAGTCGGGGCAGGGGCTGGCGGCCGCGCATGCCGCGGGGCTGGTGCACCGCGACTTCAAGCCCGACAACGTCCTGCTGGGCACGGACGGGCGGGTGCGGGTGACGGACTTCGGGCTCGCCCTGCGGGACGCGGACCTGGAAGGCAATCGGGGAAGCGGCGTGGCGGGCACGCGGGGCTACCAGGCACCAGAGGTGCTGGCCGGCGCACCCGCCGACGCGCGCGCCGACCAGTTCGCCTTCTGTGTCTCGCTGTACGAGGCCCTGTATGGCGTCCGCCCCTTCGAGGGCGGCTTCGGCGAGCCGCCACCGCCGCCCAGGGACGTCCGCGTGCCCACGGGCGTCCGGCGCGCGCTGCTGCGCGGCCTCTCCCTGGAGCCCCAGGCACGTCATCCCTCCATGGATGTGCTGCTCCAGGAGCTGCCCACGTCGCGCGCCCGCGCAGCCCGAGGCCGGCG
>JBKGHK010001370.1:0-1425 GCA_046520375.1 Pyxidicoccus sp. 3LFB2 | reverse complement strand
GGCCGCCGTGCGCACCGCCTCCACCAGCGCCTCTCCCAGTTCGTAGAGCCGGTCCGTGGCCAGCGCGGTGGGCTTGCTCACCAATTCCACCGCGCCCGCCTGGAGGGCGGACACCGCCAGCTCGCTCTCCTCGCCCGCGCTGCTCACCACCACCACGCGCGGCGCGGACGGCATGGAAGGCCAGCGCGCGCAGCACGCCCAGCCCGTCCAGGCCGGGCATCACCAGGTCCAGGGTGAGCACGTCGGGGGACAGCTCGGCCACCTTCTCCAGCGCGTCCAGGCCGTCGCGCGCGGTGCCCACCACCTCCAGGCCGCCGGCATTGGCCAGCACCTGCCGGAGCACCTTGCGAGCGAAGGCGGAGTCGTCCACCACCAGCACGCGGATGGGGGAGACCGCCGTCATGATTCCGCCTTCGTATAGAAGAAGGCGCCGCGCCGCTCCTCGCAGGAGAGCGCGGTACCGAAGCGCATCAGCGACTCGGAGGTGCCCACCAGCAGGTGCCCGCCGGGCACCAGGGCCCGGGTGAGCAGCTCCACCACCCGGCGCGCGGTGTCGTCCCGGAAGTAGATGAGCACGTTGCGGCAGAGGATGGCATCGAAGCGGCCGAGCTCCGCCACCGCCGCCGCGTCCACCAGGTTGACGCGGCGCCAGTCCACCGCGGCCACCAGCTCCGGCTTCACGTGCGGGCGCCCGTCGCGCACCTCCAGCCAGCGTCCCTCCACGCCCGGGGGCATGGCGCGCATCGAGCGCAGGTTGTGCTCGCCGGTGCGGGCCCGCTCCAGCGCGCGGGTGCTCAAGTCACTGGCCACCACCTCCACGTCGGAGAGCACGCCCCGCTCCGCCAGCATCATCGCCAGCGTGAGGGGCTCCTCTCCGGTGGAGCACGCCGCGCACCACACCCGGGGCTTCCGCCCGGCCTTCACCTCGGGCACCAGCACGTCGTCCACCAGCACCGACACCGGCAGCGCTTCCCGGAAGAAGTACGTCTCGTGCACCAGCAGCGAGTCCACCAGCGAGTCCAGCGCCGCGGCGCCCGCCGGGTCGTAGCGGAGGTAGTAGTAGTAGTCGAGCAACGAGTCGAAGCCCGCATCCAGCGCGCGGGCGGCCACCTTGTCCTGCAGCAGGTCGCGGTCCTCCGGCCCGTAGTGCAGCCCCGCGCGCTGCTCAATCAGCGCGGAGAGAATCGCGAACACCTGCGGGGACATGAGGAGCGGGGACATGGCTTCACGTCACCGGCCCAGCGCCTGGACGCAGGCCCGGCGGACTCGCGTCCTCGTCATTCATCGGACGCGCGCTCCCAGCGCCGTCGCGGCCCTCCACCAAATCCCTCGCCACGGGCGGACTGGAGCTGGCCACCGCCTCCAGGAAGCGCGGCTCGCGCCGCAGCGCCGCCATCGCCGCCTCCACGCTCGCGCTCTCACGCT
>JBKGHK010000136.1:0-18549 GCA_046520375.1 Pyxidicoccus sp. 3LFB2 | reverse complement strand
AGCAGTGGCGGGCGCGGCGGGCGCGGCCTCGGTGGCGGCGGGCGCGGGCGCGGGCGTGCCACCTTCCGGCACCGGCGTCTGGGCGGTGGCCGTGGATGAAGCGACGAGCAGCGCCGCCAGCAGGGCGTGAGACATGGGCAACATTCTCCAGGGCCGCGCGGGGCGGCCGGGTCTGAAAGGCGGGCGATTCAAGCGACGGGACATGGGGGTGTCAACGCTTACCGGCCCGAGGCTTCGACGCGTGAACGCCTGGGAGGGGCTGGCATTTCGGACAGAAGTGGGTGGTTCGGCCGCCCTGGGGGAAGGACTCCACGGCGCTCCCGCACTTGGAGCATGGGCCTCCCGCACGGCCATAGACGAGGAACGGGTTCTCCGTGCGCCCCTCCTCCAGGTACACGGGCTCCTCCCCCTCCTGCTCCTTCAGCCCGAAGTCGATGGTGGCCCGGATGGCCCCCACCAGCCGCTTCCACTCGTCCGGAGTGAGGGAGGCGGGCTCCCGGGAGGGGTGGAGGCCGGCGCGGAAGAGGGCCTCGGCGGCGTGGATGTTGCCCAGGCCGGTGATGCGCGCCTGGTCCATCAGCGCCACCTTGAGGGGCTGCCGGGAGGAGGCCACGGCCTTCTCCAGCTGGCCCGCGGTGAGGCCGTCCGCCAGGGGGTCCCTGCCCAGGGCCTTCACCACGTCCATTTCGCGAAGGCGCGCGGCGGGGACGGGCTCCAGGCGGCCGAACATCCTCGGGTCGGCGAAGTGCAGGACGTGCCCGTCGTCCAGGTGGAAGCGGGCGCGGCTGTAGGGCTCCCCCTGCCCCCCGGTGCGGCGCACGAACTTGCCCGTCATCCCCAGGTGGCCCAGCAGGCCCCGTCCCCCCTCGAAGGCGAACAGGAGGTACTTGCCCCGGCGGACCAGGGACTCCAGCCTGCCGGACAGCTCGGAGAACTGGCGGCGCTCGGCGCCACGGAAGATGCGGGTGTCGTCGGCCTCGGCGCGCACGAGGCGTCTGCCGCCGAACCAGCGCACGAGGTTGCGCCGGGCGATCTCCACTTCCGGAAGCTCAGGCATCCGCCAGGGCACATAGCACCGGGAGCGGGCCCCACGCATTTCTTACTTGTCGTGCCGAGCACACCGGCATGAAGTTCTGCGCGCCGGGAGGCTCCGCCTCCGCTATGAGGCGGCTTCCGACCCATCAGCATCATCCATTCTCTGGAGGCAGCATGGCGGATATGCCGCAGAAGAAGTACACGCCGATGACGTTCCCGCAGCTCAAGGGGCTCAAGGGCCTCAGCGACGCGGTGCTGGAGACGCACTTCAAGCTGTACGAGGGCTACGTCAACCGCACCAACAAGCTGACCGAGTCGCTCTCGGGCCTGCAGCTCAAGGGCGAGGCCGCTGGCACCAACCCGGCGTACGCGGAGATGACCCGCCGGCTGGGCTTCGAGTACAACGGCATGGTGCTCCACGAGTACTACTTCGGCAACATGAAGCCGGGCGGCTCGGGCGCCACGCCTCCGGCGAAGCTGAAGAAGGCCATGGAGGAGAGCTTTGGCTCCTTCGAGAACTGGTTCGCGGACTTCAAGGCCGTGGCCACCATGCCGGGCATCGGCTGGGCCGTGACGTTCCAGGACCCGCGCACCGGGTGGCTGTCCAACCACTGGATCACCCTGCACGAGACCAACAACATCGCCGGCTTCAAGCCCATCATCATCATGGACGCGTGGGAGCACGCCTTCACGCCGGACTACAAGGCGAACGAGCGTGGCAAGTACGTGGACGCGTACTTCTCCAACATCGACTACGACGCCTGCGAAGGCCGGCTGAAGTAGTCCCGCCCTTCCCGCGCCCGGCGGAGGGCTTCAGGCCGAGGGCTCTTCGCCCTCGTCCTGCTTCCGCTGGGTGACCGGGGTGCTGGAACCGGAGGCCTCGCCTCCGTTGCTCCGCTCCCGGACCTCTCGCGCCACCGCCTGGGAGCGCAGCCGCAGCGCCCCATGCGCGGGCGGCGGCGGAGTGTCCGCCCAGAGCGCGGCCACGCTCCGCTCCAGGGCCGCCAAGAGGTCCCCCGCCTCGGGAGGCCCCGCGGTGGCTCCGGCAGGCACGGGCCGCTTCTCCGCGGGCCTTCGGGCGCGTCCTCGAGGCGCGGCGCTCGATGAAGGCCAGGAGCCGCTCTCGGTGCACGTCGTGGTAGCGCCGGGGCTCGAAGTGCGTGGCGCGGGCCTCGACAAGGCTCATCGCCGCCGCCAGCTCGCGCTCCCGGGGGCGCTGGCCCGCGAGCGTCAGCTCCGCGAGGCTCTCCTGGGACACCACCTCCTCGGCGTAGTGGAGCGTGGACAGCAAGAGCCCCCGGCCATGGGGGCGCACCGCGCACAGGTGACCCTTGTGGTACAGGATGAAGCGGCCGATGCCCACCCGGCCCGCCTCGCGCAGCGTGGCCACCAGCAGCGAGTACGCGTGCTCGGCCCCTTCCGCGGGCACCAGGTGGTAGGGCGTGTCGTAGTAGAGCGGGTCAATCTCCCCGGCCTCGACGAAGTCCTCCAGCTCGATGATGCGGCTGGCGCCCGGGTCGAACGCCTCCAGCTCGCCGCGCGTCACCTCCACGTAGCGGCCGTCGCCCAGCTCGTACCCCTTCACCACGTGCTCGTAGGCCACCTCCTCGCCATCCGCCGAGCACACCCGCTTGTTCTGGATGCGGGCGCCATCGGCGTCATGCAGGTGGTGGAATTGGACCTTCCGGGGGCTGACGGCGCTGTAGAGCCTCACCGGGACGCTCACCAGCCCGAAGCTCAGCGAGCCGACCCATACGGGACGTGACATCGGGGCCTCCCTGCGGTGCCGAAGCCTCGGGGCACCGGCCTTCATGAAACCTTTGTCTCCCCTTCCCGGCCCGCAGGGCGCGCCGGGCCCCCTGGCCGGTGCGCGGGCGGGGTAGAGGCAGGGGGGAGCCCGTTTGGATGGGCGCCGTGCGATTCACGTCCCTACCGAACGAAGCGGCACGCGACGCTTGCCGCGAGGGCGGGCCTGACGAAGAGTCGCCCGGCTCCGTTCAACCCCTGGAAAGGAAGGCACTCCTGGTCATGCAGCGAATCCTCTCGATGTTACTGGGCCTCACCCTGGCGATGGGCCTGACGACAGGCTGTTCCAAGCAGCGCATCCAGGCGGAGAAGGCCATCGCGGCCACCCTCATCTCCGACGAGCAGGAGGAGGACCTGGGCAAGCAGGTGAAGCAGGAGCTGGAGACGAAGGAGAAGGTCAAGTACGTGCAGGACGCGTCCGTCGTCGAGTACGTGCGCAACCTCTCCTCGCCCATCCTCCGGCAGGCCACCAAGGACCGCCCGGGCGTGAAGTGGAAGATCAACGTCATCGACGACCCGAAGCAGGTGAACGCGTTCGCCACGCCGGGCGGCTACCTCTACGTGTACACGGGCCTCATCCTGGCCGCGGACACGGAGGCGGAGCTGGCGGGCGTCATGGCGCACGAGGCGGGCCACGTGGTGGGCCGTCACTCGGCGCGCGCCATGGTGAACCAGCTGGGCCTGCAGACCGTCACCCAGGCGGCGCTCGGGAAGAACCCCAGCGCGGTGGGGGCCATCGCCGCGCAGCTGGTGGGCGGTGGGACGATGCTGGCCCACGGCCGCAGTGAGGAAATCGAGGCGGACGAGTTCGGCGCCCGCTACGCGTCCGGCGCCGGGTATGACCCGCGCGGGCTCATCACCTTCTTCCAGAAGCTCCAGGCGCAGCAGGGCGGCGACGGGCCGGGCTTCATGAAGTGGCTGAGCACGCACCCGCCCAACAAGGACCGCATCGCCAACATCCAGAAGATGATTTCGCAGAACAACCTGCGCGGCAGCAACAACAGCCCGGGCGGGCTGCCGGCCATCAAGCAGAAGCTGGGCGGGAAGTAGGCCTCACGCCGCTTCAGTGCAGGTGGGAGGGGGGCTCGCGCTCCAGCTCCTGCAGCGTGGGCTCGGGGGGCTGCCCCCGGGCCACGCGCCGCCTCCACCGGAAGCGCGCCAGCCGCGACTTCTGCGCGCTGCTGGCGCTCTTCGCGGCGCCGGGCGTCTTGATGGGCGGCTCCAGCGGCGCGGGCTGGCCGAAGTCGCGCGCGCCCTTCTCCTTCCCCTCCGCGGACGCGTGCTCGAGGATGGCGTTGATTTCGCCTCCGAGGATGAAGACGAGCCCGGAGATGTAGAGCCACAGCATCAGCACCACGACGCCGCCGATGGAGCCGTAGGTGACGTTGTACTTGCCGAAGTGCTCCACGTACTGCGTGAAGCCCCAGGTGCTCAGCATCCAGATGCCCGTGCCCAGCATAGAGCCCGGGGTGATGTACTTGAACTTCTGCTTCACGTCCGGGAGCAGGTAGTAGCAGAGCGCGAGCGCCAGCATCACCAGCCCCGCGGTGAAGGGCCAGCGCAGCCAGGACCAGACGACGTAGAACTGGTCGATGAGCTGGAGCTTGTCCGCGAGCCACGCGCCCAGCCGCCCGCCCAAGAGGAACACGGTGAAGGACAGCGGGATGAGCAGCGTGCCCACGAGCGTCATCAGCATCGCCAGGCCCTGCGTCTTCCAGAGCGGGCGTGACTCGGGCACGTCGTAGGCCAGGTTGAGCGCCTTGCGCAGGGCGTCCACGCCGCGCGAGGCCGTCCACAGGGCGATGACGAGTCCCAACGTCAGCAGCTTCGGCCTCGGCTGGTTGACGAGCGACTGCAGGTGGTCCGTCACCAGCGACAGCGCGTCTCCCGGCACCAGCGGGCGGATGCGGTCCAGCATCGCGTCCACGGCGCCCGGGGCGAAGGGCATGTAGGCGACGAGCGTGAAGAGGGTGAAGAGGAACGGGAAGAGGGAGAAGAGGAAGTAGTAGGAGAGCTGGGCGGCGATGTCCGTGACGGTGTCCTCTTCGAACTCCTTCACGAAGCGCCGGCCGAACTCGCGCCACGTCAGGTATTTGAGCCTGGGCAACCGCACGCTCCCCTCCTCGCTCGAAATCCCCCGGGGGTACGAAGGTGGGGACGGCGGCGGGGAATGGCAGCAGGCGAGCAGGCAGGCGCCTGCCGGGTGACTAGGCGACGTTGGACGTGAGGTATCTGCCCAGCAGTGGACGAAGCCGGGAGCGGACCTCGCTGGGGATGCGGGCCCTGTCCGTGGCGATGGCCATGGCCAGCGCGGTGTCACAGCGGCAGCCCTGGCCGTGGGCTGCCTCCGCAATGAGGGGCAGCGCGATGCGGATGAGCGCGGCGGCGCT
Organism: Pyxidicoccus sp. 3LFB2; assembly: GCA_046520375.1. Lineage (GTDB taxonomy): Bacteria > Myxococcota > Myxococcia > Myxococcales > Myxococcaceae > Myxococcus. The sequence goes on along the minus strand of JBKGHK010000136.1, from coordinate 13,318 downwards.
GGTGGTGACGACCTGGACGTTTTGGGAGACCTGGGCCAGCAGCTCCTCGGGCTCCTCTCCCGGGGGCGGCGTGCGCCACGAGTCGAAGTCGGTGGTGAGGCCCACCATCGCGTAGTGCAGTTCGGCCTCGCGGGCGAGGCGGGCCTCGGGCATGGCCGTCATGCCGACGAGGTCCGCGCCCCACGTCCGGTAGAGGAGGCTCTCCGCGCGCGTGCTGAGCGAGGGGCCCTCGACGCAGACATAGGTGGCCTCGGGGTGGACGGTGGTGCCCTGGGGGTTGGCGGCGTCGATGAGGACCTGCCGGAGCGAGGCGCAGAAGGGGTTGCCCATCTCCACGTGGACGGCGACGTCGTCGTAGAAGGTGCAGGGCCGGCGGTAGGTGCGGTCGATGACCTGGTCCGGCAGGACGAGCTGGAGCGGGTGGAGGTGCTCGCGCAGGCTGCCGACGATTCCGGTGGCGAGGACGTGGGTGACGCCGAGCAGCTTCAGGGCGAAGAGGTTGGCGCGGTACGGGGCGCGGGTGGCGTTGTAGAGGTGGCCGGGGCCATGGCGGGACACGTAGGCCACGGGCACGCCGTTCAGCTCGGTGGTGACGATGGGGCCGGCGTGGGGGCCGAAGGGGGTCTCCAGGATGTGGGATTCTCCCCGACCCACGACTCCGAGCAGCTGCCCGAGCCCGTGGCTCCCGATGATGCCGACCCTGACGGCAGCCAATGTGCCTCCTCTGGGCTTGATTGTCCCCAAGGGGCGAACCATAGCGCGGGCCCCTGGCGCCGGAAGGCGAGAAGACTGGTAGTTTTCGCATTCGTGATGCGCGCCTATCTGCCCCTCGTCCTGCTCCTCTCCGCCGGCCCTGCTGCCGCCGCCGCGATTCCCACCGGCTGCCAGGAGGACTACTCCACGTGCAAGGAGGACTGCTCCATCGAGTTCGGCGGCAGCGGGCGCGCCATCAAGCAGCTGACCCAGTGCATCGCCGACTGCCAGGAGAACGTGGACCTGTGCGCCAACCGGCACTCGTCGCTGAAGGACCTGCCACCCGGCGTGGTGGCCGACGAGGCCCGCCCGACGCGCAAGTCGGAGGCGGCCCGGAAGAAGGCGAAGAAGAAGGACCGCGAAGAGGACCCGTTCGGCGATGACGAGCCGGCAGCGCCGCGCAGGCCAAGCGGGGACGACCCGTACGCGGACCTGCCGTCGGACGAGGTGAAGAGCGAGCCGGCCCCGAAGGAGACCTCGCGGGCGTCCAAGTCGAGCCGCGAGGAGGTGCCTCCGGCCCGGGACGAGGCGCCCGTGAATCGCTCGCGGGGCACGTCGAGCCGGGCGAACGCGGAGGAGACGGTGCTGGGCACTTCGGCGGCGAGCCCGAAGCGCAGCGGGTACCGGGCCTCGGACGCGGAGCCGGAGCCGGAGGCGAAGACCGGGCTGGAGGACCTGGAGCCGCTGGACGCGAAGCCCGAGCCGGAGCCCGCGCCCGTGGCGAAGTCGGGGACGAAGGCCACCCCGGCGAAGCCGGCGGCAGAGCCCGTGAAGCCCGCGCCCGCGGTTACGGCGAGCAGCGAGGAGAAGAAGGACCCGCTGCTGGATGACGACGAGCCGGCCGTGCTACCCGCGCCGCCGCCCACGCGGCAGCCCGCGACGACGACGACGAAGGCCCCGCCCCGCCCGGCGCCGCCTCCGGAGCCCAAGAAGGACATCTCCGAGTGGGACCCGAACGGGGACTGAGCGTTTCAGCATAAATATCTCTGCGCTAGCGCCCAGCAGGCGCAGTCGCTCGAGCCAAATCCTTCAATACCTCGTGGAGTGCCCCATTGCCAGACTGGTCGCACATTCCAATTCAAGAATTCGACAAGCTCGCTCTCGAGGATGAGCGACTGAGCGTGCTCGTGCGTCGGATTGTCCTCGACCGACTACCCTTCACCTTCGACACAAAACGCCAATATCTGAACTGGCGTGATCGTTTTGCAGATGAGCTTGAGTGCGATGGTCATGACATCGTGCTCGTTGGCAGCGCGGCGACAGGTCGAAGCCTCAGTGCTCGGAAAAAATTCAAGGTGTTCGACAAAACGTCTGATGTTGATATCGCGGTCATCTCCCCCACTCACTTTGATCGGGCGTGGACGTGGTTCCGTCGAACGGATCCAAACTTGCTTACGGGTCTGGATGATGCCGGAAGAACCCTGTTCGAGAATCACCGCAAGCATCACATCTTCGAAGGTGTCATTGCAGCCAACTATTTCTTGAGCTACCTACCGTTCGGCAACGACTGGATGCACGCCTTGCGTCGGTCGGAAGAACACTTGCCACAGCAACTCAAGGGCCGGATTCTTCGAATGCGCATCTACAAGGACGCCGCTGCGCTTCGGGAATCGCAACAGGAAGCGTTGGCAACCTTCCGACGATCTCGTCAAGTCCCGCCAGGAGACAGCAATGTCAAGCCCAAGCTTCCTTAATACAAGCCACCAAACGATTGGGTGGTTCGCAGACCTGAATCAGCTTGGGCGCCTTGTCATTCGTCCGCCCTTCCAGCGACGCCCAGTGTGGAACGACGAAGAGAAGTCCTTCCTAATTGACAGCATTTTGCGAGGCTACCCAGTTCCAGAGATCTACGTCTACTCCATCACAACGGGACCTGGCGAAGACAAACACGCAGTGGTCGATGGTCAGCAACGGCTAAGAGCGTGTCTTGAATACATGGCCGATGGATTCCCCGTTTCATTTGACGTACACAAACTCGAGCCACTCTACACACTGAAAGACACGCCTTGGTATGGGCTAAAATATTCGCAGCTCACGAAGGACCATAAAGATTTATTCCGACGGTACAAGCTAATCGTTCGCGATCTTGAAGGTGTAGATGAGAGCCACATTCGACACATGTTTCACCGTCTAAACCAGTCAAATGTCGCTCTAAACAGCCAAGAACTTCGATTCTCGATGTATAGCGGTGGCTTCCTAAAAGTAGTGGAAAAGCTTGTCGAGCGTGAGGAGTGGGAACACTTCCGAATCTTCACCAAGACTCAGCGGCGTCGCATGCTCGATTCCGAATACCTCAGCGAACTAGTCATTGGTCACCTTCACTGGCCGCAGAACAAGAAAGAGAATCTTGATCATTACTATCGACAATACGCATCAAGCTTCCCCTTTGCCGACGAGGTGCTTGCCCGATTCGATGAGGTTCTGAAGTCACTCGTCAATCTCTTCCCAAAGCCAAAAATGTCAGGGACTCGCTGGTATCGCAAGTCCGACTTCTACACATTGTTTCTCGCAATAACGAGAGGCAAGCTGCAGCTAGCGGCGTACAACATAAATGAACTGCGAGAACGCCTTACTGATTTTTCAATAAGAGTGAGCAATATGGGTCCATCGCAGAACACCAATAGCCCAGCCGACGTCTACCGAGCCGCCGTCGAGCGAGCGGCAACCGATCGCTCTCGTCGAGTTCGCCGTGAGGACGCTCTCCTTGCGTTTCTCTCAGGAAAAGAGAGCGTAGGCGCCGACGCGGCCTTGGTCGAAAAAAAGGAAAACAATGAAGTCGACGAAGTGGAGGATACATCGGATACGGACGAGGAGTACGTAGACCCTTAACTGGTGAACTAGACAGGAATCTATATTCGCTTCCTGTGAGCCCATCGTTCGTATTCCAATGCACCTTAGCGGGCGCAAAGAAGTCTCTTACGAGCAAATGCCCACCTGTCTTCAACTGCCATTTGCTCGCTGGCTCATTTGCATCACTGAATTCTCTTCGTTTTCGCGGGCTCAGCTTGAAACGCTTGGCAATCAAGCAGGCGACGCAATTGGGACGTGCGACGATTGCTGGTTACTGCGCTCCATTTCGAGATCCTATTCGGTGGCGTTCTTCACCGCCTCGAGAAGGCTACGGGACTCTTGAAGAGCGCCGTTGTTAGCGCGTTGGTTCTTCGCCCCATTCAAGATTCAATTTCATGCCATCTCCACATCCAGGATGTTCTGCCAGAGCGCGAAGGGAGACGCGCCCGCGTAGCCACTCTCCTGGCCGTCATTGCACTCGATGACAATCCAGCGGCCGGACACCTCCTGCGCCACGTCCACGACGAGGAACGGAAGCGCCAGCCGGCGCGCCACCTCGCGCCCCAGCCCGAGCGCCTCGCGCTGCTCGTCCTGCGTCATCGTGTACGGCGAGCCCTGCCACCAGTAGGGCCCCCACCCCACCAGCTCGCCCCGCCACCAGAAGGTGCGGAACTCGAAGGAGCTGGGGATGCGGTCCGGTGCCCCCTCCTCCACCCGGCGCAGCGGCCGCAGCTCGCGGCACACCACGCGCTGCCAGTGCAGGATGGAGTCCTTCGCATACGCGTCCATCGCCCGGCGCCACTGCTCCGGCCCCTCGATGATGGACAGCGACTTGCGATGCCGGCTCGTCTGCCGCTCACCCTTCACGAAGACGGGCCACCCCAGCAGCCGCTCCACCGTCTCCGCCTCCGGCCGCTCGTCGAACCAGACACTGCGCGGCGTCAGGTCCGTGAGCCGCGGGTACCAGTGCGGCAGCTCCGTCGCCAGCAGGTGCTGCTCGGGCGAGTGCACCAGCCGCAGGCCCTGCGCCTCCAGCTCCCGGTACCGCTCCGCGTAGTCGTTCCACACGCCCACGCGGGCGATGACTTCCATCGACGCAGGAAGCTCATAGGGACGACGGCACGCGAAGAACCGGTCGAAGGCGAAGTCGTAGATGCCCTGCCCTGTCGGCGCGGTCAGCAACCACAGCCGCTCTTCCACGTGCAGCAGGTCCTCGCCGGAACGGAGCATCCGGCGAGTCTACGCCGCCGGACGCCCCGTTCGCGTCCCGTCTACTCCAGCCAGCGCGCGTACACGGAGCTGGCCTTCCAGTAGCCGACCAGCGTCCGCCCGCTCGCGTTCATCACCACGCGAGGGCCCCGCGCCCGCTCGATGCTGCTCGAGGAGCTCCAGCCGACATTGCTGTCGAGCTCCTGGGCGGGCAGCCAGCCGACCCCCACCCGATAGCGGCTCGCGTAGAGACTGGCGTCGGGGCCATGCCGGAACAGAACGACGGCATTGCCCTGCGCATCGATGCCCACGTCGTAGAAGCCCGTGCTCCGGGAGCTCGTGAGCGGACTGACCGACACCGCCTCGCTCCAGCCAATTCCCGGCTCGAAGTGGCGGACCATCACCTCGTGGTCCCCCAGGGTGGACGAGTAGTGGGAGAACGCGGCGACGACCTGCCCGATGGCGTTGACGGAGACCCCCACGCCCTGGGTGCTGGCATCCGTGGGCCCCAGGGAGAAGGGCGTGCCCCAGTCCGTACCCGGCTCGTAGCGAACGGCTCGCGCTCTGGAGCCTCGGTTCTCGTAGACGATGGTGCAGTTGCCCTGCGCGTCGCATCCTGCCCGCGGGCGGCTGGGGGCGAGCTCATTGAAGAAGTACATGGCGCCGGTCCAGTTCGCCGACCCCGGCGTCGAGCCCGCGCGTAGCCAGTTGAAGAACAGGTAGTAGTTGTAGCCGGAGCCCCGGTTGAACTCGCCGCTCCAGACCACGAGGAACCCGCCCCTGCCATCCCGGGTCACCGTCGGCTCCCGGGTGTCGACGAACTCCTGGGGCACTCCGTCGATTTCGACCAGCCCCTGCCACCCGGTCGCCGGCAGGAAGCGCCGCGCGAAGATGCTGTAGGACAACACCGAGTCGGAGGGGTGCTGCCGGAAGACCACCAGCGCCTGGCCGCTGTTGTCGATGGCCACCTGCGGGTCCATCGGTCCCAGCCCGCTCGTGGAGACCATCTCGGGCCTCGTCCAGCCGAGGCCGGGGACGAAGACGGTCGCCATGATTCGGGCCGGGACGCCGCTGGTGGACTCCACCCACGCGATGACCGAGTGCCCATTGGGGCTCGTCGCCACGGCCGGATCTCGCGACGTCGCCGTGTTGAGCCTCAGCCCCGAGGACACGCCCTGCTGCGGGTTCAGCTCGTGACGGGTCGTCGCATACGGGTTCTGGTCACCCGCCCAGACGAGCGTGGCATCGCCCGCGTTGCTGAGGCCCAGCTCCATGCTCGCCACGAGGCTGCTCGTGGCGACCACCGGGCCCGGGTTCCACCCGAAGGGGCGCGTCATGAATGACCACGAGTAGCCGGACGCGAGCGCGTTGCCCGCCACATCCCTCACGCCCGTCCCGACCGTGACGGTGCACGTCGCCTCAATCCAGAGCTGCACCGCGGGCGTGAAGGTCAGCCTGCGCTCGGCCACGCTCACCGTGCCCGGGAGCAGGACGTCCGAGCACCGCAGCTCCACATCCCCCGTCTGGGCGGTGATGAGCTCGGAGAAGTCCACGAAGAGCGTGGCGGTGGGCTGGACATCCGTGGCCTCATTCACGGGGCTCACCGCGGTGACGGTGGGCGCCACGCCGTCGTGCCGGTAGACGAGCACCTGCGAGGTGCAGCTCGAGGCCGGGCGGGCCAGCGACACCCGCGCGGTGGCGGTGATGAACGTCGTCGCGTTCGCCCCCACCGGGACGTCGATGGCGAACCGTCCCTGCGCGTCCACCGTGCCGGACGCGACGGGCGTGCCGCTGCAGTCGCCCCCGGTGTACAGCTCGATGAGGTGACCCGCGGTGGCCGTGCCCGACACCCTGGGCGTCAGGCTGTTTCCAGGAGATGCGGGCGTCGTCTGGGAGAGCGTCGGCGGCCCGGGGATGGGGCTGTCCCTCATCGTGAACGACCAGGAGTACGCGGCCGCCAGCGGGTTGCCCGCGAGGTCCGTCAGGCTGATCGACACCCGGGCGGTGCAGGAGACGTCGAACGGCAGGGGCTGCGAGGGGGTGAGCGTCAGCACCGCGCCCGAGACAGTCACGGTGCCCGGCCTGGCCACACCGCCGCACTCCACGGTCAGCACGCCGCTGGTGTTCCTCACCGACTCGGAGAAGGTCACCGTCACGAGGGCATTGGTTTCAACGCCCACCGCGTTCGAATCCGGGCGGGTCAGCGTGATGGTGGGCGCCACGGCGTCGTGCACATAGGTGCGGTTCTGAGAGGAGCAGGCGGAGCGCCGGCCCGCGGCGTTGCGCGCCTGGGCACGGAAGGTGGTGGTGCTGTTCTCCGCCACCGTCGCCGAGATGCTGAAGACGCCCGAGGCGTTCGCGGTGCCGCTCGCCACCGCCGTGCCGGAGCAGTCGGCGGTGGTGAAGAGGTCCACGGCGATGCCCGCCGTGGCGTTGCCCGTCAGGGTGGGCGTGGTGCTCCTGCCCGGCGAGGCAGGGCTCACACCGCTGAAGGTGGGCGCGTTGGGAGCAGGCCCCAGCTCCAGGGTGAAGCTCCAGGAGTACGCGGCGGCGAGCGGGTTGCCCGCGACGTCCGTCACCGAGGTCTCGAGCGTCGCGGTGCAGGTGAAGTCATACGGCAGCATCGCGGAGGGGGAGAACGTCACCGTCGTGGCGGCAAAGGTCGTCGTGCCGGTGACGCGCTGGCCTCCGCACGTGAGCACCAGGGACGAGGGCACGCCCGTCACGATTTCGCTGAGGGTCGCCCGCACCACCGAGGTCCGTGCCACGCCCGTGGCATTCGCGGCCGGGGAAACAGAGACAAGGGTGGGCGCCGCGCCGTCATGCCTGTAGCCCACGAGGGTGGACGAGCACGTGGAACGCCGACCCGCGGCGTCGACCGTCTGCCCCCGGAAGGAGGTGGTGGCGTTGGTGGCCACCGTCACCGGGATGCTGAAGGCCCCCCCGGCTGCCGCAGTGCCGCTGGCCACGGCGCTGCCCGAGCAGTCCGAGGAGGTGAACAGCTCCACCCGGAGCCCCGCGGTGGCGGTGCCGAAGACGCTCGGCGTCGTGCTCGTATCCGGGGACGTGGGCGTCGTTCCGGTAAGGGTGGGCGGGTTGGGGTTGGGAACGCGCAGGGTGGTGAAGCTCCACGAGTGCGCGGCGGCGAGGGCGTTGCCCGCAAGGTCCGTTCCCTCGCTGACCGTCACCGTGCAGCTCGTCCCCTCCGGAAGGCTGGTGGCAGGGGTGAAGGTCGCCCGATTCCCGGAGGCCACCAGCGTGCCCGTCACGGGCTGGCCGCCGCAGGTGACGGCGAGCTTCACGGTGCCGTCGGCCATGGGCTCGGAGAAGCGCGCGGAGGGGGCGACGGTGAGGGACACGCCCGTGGCGTTGAGGGCCGGCGTGACTTCGTCCACCCGGGGCACGCGGTCATCGTGCGTATAGGACTCGTACGTGGCCGAGCATCCCGAGCTCAGCGTCCCCCGGCGTGCCTTCGCGGAGACGTACGTGGCGGCGTTGAGGGTCACCGGGAAGGCGATGGCGAAGCGCCCCTGCTCTCCCACGGTGCCCGTGGCCAGCACCGCGCCCGAGCACACGAAGCTGCTGTACAGGTCCACCGTCACACCCGGCTCCGCCGTGCCCAGCACCAGCGGCCGCGGCTCCGAGCCCAGCGCGTCGGGCTGGGTGCCGATGAGCGTCGGGGCCTGGGGAGGCGTCTCGACTCCGGCATCCACTGTCCCGGCATCCCCGGTGCCCGCGTCCTCCGTCCCGGCATCCCCGGTGCCACCATCCCCGGTGCCCGCGTCCTCCGTCCCGGCATCCGCGGGAAGCCCGCCGGCGTCGGTGGGTTGGCCGGAGTCGACGGGAGGGGTGCCTGCGTCACGCGGTTCAACAGGGTCTGTCGAACCACCGCAGGCAAAGAGGAACAGCGTAGGCACCGCCAGGAGCAGCTTCAGGGAGGAGTTCATGGGTGTGGGTGCCGGCAGGGCCCTGCCAGCACTCAGAGAACGGCCCCCACGGAAAAAGTCGCAACGGGCGTACGACCGGGTCAGGAATGTCCCAGGCGCGCGCACCCATTTGAGCAGCGACGACCCGCCAGCGCGGCTACGCCGCCTGACGCCCCGTCCCTGGCGGAAGCGGCGTCTCGGGCGGAGGCCGCACGTGCGCCGTCTGCGTCAACCGGACGCCCAGCAGCACCAGCACCCCGCCCACGGCAATCTCCCAGTGCAGCGACTCGTCCAGCAGCGCCCACGCGGCCAGCGCCGTGGCCGCGGGCTGCAGGTTGGAGAAGATGGCCACCTTCGACGCCGGCACCTTCGACAGCGCGTAGTACCAGATGAGGTACGCCACCACCGACGTGAGCAGCCCCAGGTACACGATGGCGCCCTTCGCCACGTCACTTGCCGCCATCACCTCGGCGGGCTTCGCGAAGAAGGGCGCCAGCAGCAGCATCATCAGCGTGGACGCCACCATGCTCCATGCCGTGGCCCGCACCGGGCCGTGCACCGCGACGAAGGGCTTGCCCTCCGTCGTGTACACCACCCACGCCGCCACCGCGCCGAGGATGAGCACGTCCCCCAGCAGCGAGCCGCTCGCGTCCGCCAGCCCGCGCCCCAGCAGCAGCACCACCACGCCCGTGAAGGCCGTGCCGATGCCGCCCACCGCGCGCAGCGAGGCCCGCTCATGCCCCCGCGCGAGACTCAGCAAGTACACACCCAGCGGCGTCAGCGCGTACAGCAGCGCCGCGTGCGCCGCCGTGGACTGCGACAGGCCATAGAAGAAGAACACCTGGTTCACCGGCCCCGCCAACAACCCCAGCACCAGCACCCGCTTCCACTCGTTGCGCGGTGGCAGCTTCGGCCCCGGCGTCAGCGCCAGCAGCAGGACGAACACCGAGCCGCTCAGGATGAAGCGCCACATCACCACCGTGAGTGGCGGCAGCTCCGTCATCGCCCGCTTGCCGGCGAGGTACGTCCCGGCGCTGATGAGGACCTGCACGCCCATTCCGGCGTACACCAGGCCCAGGGAAGACGCGGAGGTGGGATTCAGGGGTCGAGCTGGCTGAGCGCCCATTGCGCCGCGGTACGTACCAATTCACTGGTGTCGCCGCAGAGCTTTTCGAGCAGCCGCCGCGCATCCGCTCGCTTCGCGACGCCCAGCGCGTACACCGCGTTGCGGCGCAGCCCGTCATAGCGTGCGCGTGCCAGCGCTGTACCGGGCACGAGGTGCGCATACTGTTCTGGTGTCAGCCCCGCGAGCTCCAACGTCCCCAGCTCCGCCACCGCGCGCGGCGCGAAGCGTGGATTCTCCGCGAACACCGGACGCCGGTTCAGCGGACACACCTGCTGGCAGATGTCGCACCCGAAGATGAGGTTGTCGAACTTGAGCCGGAACGCCTCGGGCACGTCGCGGTCGCGGTTCTCAATCGTCTGGTAGGACAGGCAGGCCCGCGCATCCACCTGCCGGTTTCCCACCAGCGCGCCCGTGGGGCAGGACATGAGGCAGCGGCGGCAGGAGCCACACCGGTCCGCCGCGGGCCCCTCTCCGTACGCGTCCACCTCCGCGTCCAGGATGAGCGTGGCCAGCAGCACCCACGAACCATAGGGCTCGGTGATGAAGCAGCCGTTCTTCCCCACGTAGCCCAGCCCCGCGCGCGCCGCCCAGACCTTCTCCATCAGCGGGCCGCTGTCCACGCTCCCGTAGGTGCCCACGCCCGGGAACATGGCGGCCACGGCCTTGCGGAAGGCCTTCATCCTGTCTCGCAGCGTGGAGTGGTAGTCGCGCCCCCGCGCATAGCGGGCGATGGGCGAGTCCACCGTCTCCACGTCGTCGCGCCAGTAGTTGTTGGCGAAGGCGATGACCGTCTTCGCTCCCGGCAGCAGCGTCTGCACGTCCAGCCGCTCGGCGGCCCGCTGGCCCATCCAGTCCATGTCCGCCGCGTAGCCGGACTCCAGCCACTCCATGAGGAAGGCGGGCGGAATGGGCTCGGCGCGCGCGAAGCCCACCAGGTCGAAGCCGACCAGGCTGGCGAGCTCTCGGAGCTGGGAGGTGGGCAGGACGTTCATCGCTCGGCTACGTCGACTTCGAGGGCTTCTCCGGTATCCACTTCACGTCCGGCACGCCCGCACGGTGGTTGGCCAGCCGGGCCATGACGAAGAGCAAATCGGACAGCCGGTTCAGGTAGACCACCACGGCCTGCGGAATCTTCCCTTCGCGCAAGAGCGGCACGCTGCGGCGCTCCGCGCGGCGGCACACGGTGCGCGCCAGGTGCAGCGCGGCGGCGGCCTGGGTGCCGCCGGGCAGGACGAAGTGGGTCATCTTCGGCAGCTCGGTCTCGAAGCTGTCGATGGCGCGCTCCATGTCCTCCGCCCACTCCGCCTTCAGCTCCGGAATGTACGAGGACGCCTTGGTGTCCGCGGGCGTGGCCAGCACCGCGCCCAGCGTGAAGAGCTGGTCCTGCAGGCGCAAGAGCAGCGCGTCCATGTCCATGGGCATGGGGAAGCCGCGCGCCAGGCCGAGCGTCGCGTTCAGCTCGTCCACCTCGCCGTACGCGTCCACGCGCTCGTCGTCCTTCGGGACGCGTCCGCCACCGAACAGACCCGTCTCTCCGGCATCACCGCTCTTCGTGTAGATCTTCATGGTCGCCCGGGCTTGTAACGGCACCGCGTGCATGACGTCCACGGGAAGGCGCGTGAGTCGTCAAGGACTTGATCCCCCGCGCAAGCGATCCTACATGGCCGTATGCGGCCATATCTTTCCCTGCTCGAGCACGTCCTCACCCACGGCACGAAGAAGGGCGACCGGACCGGCACGGGCACGCTCAGCGTCTTCGGCCACCAGCTCCGGTTCGACCTCACGCAGGGCTTCCCGCTCGTCACCACGAAGAAGCTGCACGTGAAGTCCATCCTCCACGAGCTCTTGTGGATGCTCGCGGGCGACACCAACGTGCACTCGCTGCAGGCGAACAACGTCACCATCTGGGACGAGTGGGCCAACGCGGACGGCAGCCTGGGCCCTGTCTACGGCCACCAGTGGCGCTCGTGGTCAGCGCCCAACGGTGAACACATCGACCAGATGAAGGTGCTGGTGGAGGGGCTGAAGAAGAACCCCGACTCTCGCCGGCACATCGTCAGCGCGTGGAACGTGGCGGACCTGCCCTCCATGAAGCTGCCGCCCTGCCACGTGCTCTTCCAGTTCTACGTGGCCGACGGGCGCCTGTCCTGCCAGCTCTACCAGCGCAGCGCGGACCTCTTCCTCGGGCTGCCGTTCAACATTGCCTCGTACTCGCTGCTGACGATGATGGTGGCGCAGGTGACGGGCCTGAAGGCGCACGAGTTCATCCACACCATCGGCGATGCGCACCTGTACCTCAACCACGTGGAGCAGGCGAAGGAGCAGCTCACGCGCGCCCCCAGGCCCCTGCCCCGCATGCGCATCAACCCGGACGTGAAGGACTTGTTCGCCTTCAAGTACGAGGACTTCACGCTCGAAGCCTACGACCCGCACCCCGCCATCAAGGCGCCCGTGGCCGTATGAGGCTGTCCGCCATCGTCGCCGCCGCCTCCAACCGCGTCATCGGCGCCGGCAACCAGCTGCCGTGGCGCCTGTCCGCGGACCTGGCCCGCTTCAAGCGGCTCACCATGGGCCACACCCTGGTCATGGGCCGCAAGACGTTCGAGTCCATCGGCCGCCCGCTCCCGGGTCGCACCTTCATCGTCGTCACCCGCCAGCGGGACTACGCGCCCCCCGGCGTCACGGTGGCGCACTCGGTGGACGAGGCGCTCACGCTCGCCCAGGCGCGAGGCGATGACGAGGTGTTCATCGCGGGCGGCGCGGACCTGTACGCGCAGACGATGGACCGGTGGAACCGGCTCTACCTCACGCGCATCTCCCACGAGTTCCCCGGCGACACCTTCTTCCCCGAGGTGGACCTGTCCGGCTGGCGGCTCATCGAGGAGGAGCAGCACCCCGAGGCGGAGCTGCCCTACGCGTTCCTCACCTACGAGCGCTGAAGCCCCGCGTCACTTGTACAGAGGGAAGAAGCGGAAGGCCTTGGGCCACTCGCGCCGGGGCCTGAAGGCGATGGCCACCTCCTGCCCGCCCAGCGAGGACTCGGTGAGCACCACGTGGTCCTCGCACGCGCGGCCCTGCTCGAACTGCGCGTCCGACACCCGGCACACGGCCTTGTAGAACGGACCGGAGAGCCACTCGGCCACCTCGGGCGTGTCCTTGAACTTCAGGTACGCCGCGAGCGACGCGTGCGCCGCCGCCAGCACCGCGTGGCCCGTGGGCACCGAGTCGCGGATGAGGATGTACATCTTCAGCGGCGCGGGCTTCGGAGCGGCGACATCCTGGTCCATGTGCGGAAGTCTCCTGGAGCCTCCACCGACCTCCGTGGCCCTGGCGCCCTGACAGCCTGTGACTCGGCCCCCTGGGCATCCGGCCAGCCAGGGGCCCTGCATGTGGCCTGGTGGCGCACTGTCGGTACGTGCCCACCTCCACCACATGCGAACCGTCATCACCCTCCCGCCCCCCGCCTTTCCCTGGCGTGCGGCGGCCCTGGCCAGCGCCGCCGCGCTCACCGCCG
>JBKGHK010001369.1:0-1426 GCA_046520375.1 Pyxidicoccus sp. 3LFB2 | reverse complement strand
CCGCCGCGCTCGCCGTCACCGCGCCGGCCAGCCCCCAGCGTGCGCCAGAGCAGGCCCCACGTCCTGTCCCTCAACAACAGCCTCCACGTGTCCGCGTCCGCTTCGGACGCGCGCACGACGAGGTACACGGCGGGCAGCAGGGCGAGCGCGGCCATCGCCACGCCCGCCACCCACAGCCACCCCGGGGCACGACGCGTCATCCGTGCCTCAGAGGACGCCGGTGTCCTGCAGCAGCTTCACCGTGCCGCGCAGGTCGTCCAGCTTCGACAGGTCCAGCTCGGGCGAGCCCACCTTGGACAGCTCCGGCAGCGCGGCGGCGCTCTTCACGCCGGACACCAACGGGTACTCGAACGTCTCGGTGGAGAAGAACGTCTGGGCGTCGGACTCCAGCAGGTAGGCGGCCAGCTTGCGCGCCGCGTCCGCCTTCTTCGTCTCCTTGAGGATGCCCACGCCCGCGACGTTCACCAGCGCGCCCGGGTCTCCGGCGGCGACGAAGTGGTTGGCCACGGGCAGCTCGCCCTTATCCTTCTTCGCGGCGTACAGGTAGTAGTGGTTGACGAAGCCCGCGTCGATTTCACCGCGCGCCAGCGCCTCGATGATGGCCGAGTTGTTCTTGTAGACGCGCGGGGCGTTGGCCTGCATGCCCTTGAGCCACGCAGTGGCGGCCTCTTCGCCCTTGAGCAGCCGCAGCGTGGTGACGAAGGCCTGGAAGGAGGCGTTGGTGGGCGCCCAGCCAAGGCGGCCCTTCCACTTCGCGTCGGTGAAGCCGAGGATGCTCTTGGGCAGCTCCTCCGCCTTCACCTTCTTGGTGTTGTAGGCCACCGTGCGCGCCCGGCCGCTGGTGCCGACCCACAGGCCCTGCGGCGAGCGGAAGCGCGCGTCCACCTTGCCGAGCACCTCCTTGGGCAGCGGCTGCAGCCGGCCCGCGTTGGCCAGGGCGCCGAGGCCTCCCGCGTCCTGCGCGAAGAAGACGTCGGCGGGCGTCTTCGCGCCCTCCTCCAGCAGCGTGGCGGCCAGCTGCGGCGTCTCGCCGTAGCGCACCTTCACCTCGATGCCGGTCTTCTCGGTGAACTTCTTGAAGAGGGGCCCCACCAGCTTCTCGTTGCGGCCGGAGTAGACGGTGAGCGTCTCCGCCGCGAACGCGGTGGAGGACAGGGACAGGAACAGGCAGAGGGAAAGAAGACGCGTCATGGCGGGCGGAACCTAACGGACCCGCTGCCCGGCTTCCACCGGTTGCGCCAGGGCGTGCTCGGAGTGTGTACCAGCGGGTGTGCGAGGTGTGACAGCGCCCCCTGCGCGCGGCTCCACGGGTGGCACCGGGCACGAGGAGTGTGTACCAGCGGGTGTGCGAGGTGTGACAGCGACCCCTTCGCGCGGCGCCACGGGTGGCATCGGGCTCGCGGAGTGGGTGCCAGCGGCGCGTGAG
>JBKGHK010001368.1:0-1428 GCA_046520375.1 Pyxidicoccus sp. 3LFB2 | reverse complement strand
CCGCCGGAGCACCGGCCGCCGCCCCACCGCCGACGAACGCCCAGGGCAGCCAGCCTCCGGCGACGGCCACCGACCTGCCACCCTAGCCTCCCACCCCCTGGAACCTTCTGACCTCCCCGGCTGTCCAGGAGCCTGGCGGGCGGAGGAAGTCGTCCGTGAGACGTCCGGCCCCACTTCGAGGGGCGACCGCAGGTGAAGGGACCTATGCTTCCGCGCGCGATGAGCACCAAGCCGAATGGAGGGCTGTACTGCGAGCTGTACTGGGGCACCAACCTGTCCGAGGCGTGGAACTACGGCCCCGAGCAGTCCAGCATCCACGCCGCCCCGGACGAGACGGCCTCGATGCCGCTCTACGGCTTCACGCTCCCGGAGGAGCCCTTCCTCCTGGCCGAGCGCACCGAGCGCGGCTGGCTCATCCACCTGCCCCCGTCCGTGCGCACGGAGCGCAAGGTGCGCGGTGACGCCTTCGGCGCCGTCCCCGAGACGGAGCTGCGCCGCAAGGACGGCCGCACCTCCGTGGAGCTGTCCGACGGCATGACGCTCCGCCTCTCCGAGGGACACCTCGCCCTCGTGGTGCAGGACTCCGTGGTGAAGGAGCGCGTGGGCCGGCTGCAGTGGAAGGACTTCGGCTGGCTCGTCGTCGTGAGCGCCCTCTTCCTCAGCCTGCCGGTGGGCTTCCTCATCGCGGGCCCGACGCCCGAGCGCAAGGCCGAGGCCAATGCGCGCGCCCTGAAGATGGCGGCCGAGAAGGAAGCCGAGCGCCGCAAGGCCCTCGGCGTGGACACGCCGCTGCGCCCGCTCTCCGACACCGAGCGCGCCCAGCAGTCGGATGGGGGCACCAACAGCAACCTCCCCGGCTACTTCCGGGTGCGCTGACGCTCAGGGCCCCAGGCCCACCCAGACCTCGCCGTCCTCGAAGAACTCCTTCTTCCAGATGGGCACGTCCTGCTTGAGCCGTTCAATCGCGTGCTCACAGCCCCGGAAGGCCTCCTTCCGGTGGGGCGCCGCCGCGGCGATGACCACCGCCAGCTCACCCGGCACCAGCGTGCCCACGCGGTGGACGATGGCCAGCCGCGTCCCGGGCCACTGGGACGCCACCTCCGCGCCAATCTCCGCCAGCTTCTTCTCCGCCATGGGCGCGTAGGCCTCGTACTCCAGCCGCAGCACGCGCCGGCCCTTCGTCTGGTTGCGCACGGAGCCGCTGAACGTCACCAGCCCGCCGTACGCCTCGCCCCCCACCGCCTCCACCACGTCCTCCAGCCGCAGCGGCCGGTCCACCACGGAGAACAGGCCCGGCGCGCCGCCCGCCACCGGTGGAATCAGCGCCAGCTCCGCTCCCGGGCGCACCGGCGCCTCCGGGCCCACGAACTCCTGGTACACCGCCACGCGCAGGTGGGGCAGCAGCGGCGCCAGCGCCGGGTGCCGCTC
>JBKGHK010001367.1:0-1429 GCA_046520375.1 Pyxidicoccus sp. 3LFB2 | reverse complement strand
AGCGCTCGCGGTGGTGCCGCCGCTCAACGCTGCTTAGGCGCGGCGCTGCTGACGCTCGCTGCTGGCCGGGTCCTTCCGCTCGGTGCTCATCGCGCAGGTGGGGTTGCTGCTGGCCCTGCCTGGCGCCGCGCTGCTGGCCGCGCGGCAGGACCTGTTCGGCCCGGGCCTGGTCGCGCTCATTCCGCCTGACGGACAGTGGGTGCCCGCCGCGGCGGTGCTGGCGGCGTCCGGGGCCCTGCACTGGCTCCAGCCGGAGACCTGGCTCGTGCCCGGGGACACGCTCTTCCTCCTCTGGCAGCGCGCCTTCGCCGGAGTCGCCGCTGCGGGACTCGTGTACGCCGGAGCCATGCTCGGGGTGCGGCACGAGCCGTTGCAGCGGACGCTGCGGCGCTCCTCCGTCATCGCCGTGGCCCTGGTCTTCGCCGCCGCGTTCTTCCAGCCGGGGCTGCTCGCGGCCGGACTCGTCTTCGCGACGGGCGCGGTGCTTTTCGCGGGCGGGGCTCGCAGGCAGGGGCGCGGCGTCCTCGGCGTGGGCTTCCTCCTGCTCGTGCATGCCCAGGCCCACCGGGTGCCCTTCCTGGAGGCGTGGCCGGGCCCGGTGCTCGCGCTGGCGGCGCTCGCGCTGGTGGTGCTCGCACCGTGGGTGGCGAAGCGGCACGGCGTGGACCCGAGCGTGACGCGCGTGCGCGTGCACCAGGCCGCGCTGGCCTACTGCACGATTGCGCTCGTGTACGCGCTGGCGGTGACGCGCGAGACGATGCCCGACATGGCCGTGCCCGTGCTCCTGTGGCGGATGCTGCAGGGCCTGGGGGGCTCGTGGATGGGCTCCTCCGCGCTGCCGGTGACGCTGGCCCTCATCGCCACGCTGCTGTTCGTGGCGGCCTTCCAGTGGCGGGGCGCCTTCGCGGGCCTCGTCGCCTGGGTCGCGTCCTCGGTGGCGGGAGTCGCCGTGCTCGCCGGGCTCATGGCCTTCCTCGTCCAGCGCGCCGGCGGCCTGCCGGGCTACGAGGCGCTCTTCACGGAGTCCGGCGCGGCGCTCGCGCTCGCCACGGCGGGCAGTGTCCTGGCGCTGCACCTGGCGTGGCTGGGGACGCGGCGAAGCCGGGAGGATGTCGCGGACGGGCTGGGGTGGTCGCGTGACGGGTGGCTGGTGGTGGGCGGGCTGCTGCTCGCCATCGTCGCCACGAGCGGCCGGGCGTCGCAGGACGCGCTGCCGCTGGCCGTCTCGGCCATCGGGTTGTCGGTGCTGGTGTCGCTGCACTGCGCGTGGCGCGCGCACACGGGCCGGCACGTGTACTTCGTGCAGGTGGCGGTGGTGGGCGTCTACGCGCTGGTGCGCAGCCTGTACGTGCCGGGCCTGCGGGCCGAGCATGACGCGCTCTTCGCGCTGGCGCTGGGCTTCGTGCTGGTGGGCGTGACGGTGCTGGCG
>JBKGHK010001366.1:0-1433 GCA_046520375.1 Pyxidicoccus sp. 3LFB2 | reverse complement strand
GGTGACGGTGAGCGCCGGGGCGAGCGTGAGGACCGGCGCGGCGGTGCGGAGTCCCAGCAGCGCTTCGTCTACGGGGTGAATCCCGTCCTCGAGGCCCTCCGGGCGAAGCCGGACGAGGTGGAGCGCCTGTTCCTGGTCGAGGGCCAGCTCGGCGCCCGGGCGGCGGGCGAGCTGCTCAGCCGTGCGCGAGACGCCGGCATCCGCGTGGAGAAGGTGACGCGCGAGCGCCTGGCCTCGCTGGCCGAGGGCGGCGTGCACCAGGGCGTGGTGGTGGAGCTGCGCGGCTACACGTACTCGGAGCTGGAGGACGTGCTGGAGGCGGCGAAGGCCGCCGGTCAGCCCCCGCTGGTGGTGGTGCTCGACGGCATCCAGGACCCGCACAACCTCGGGGCCATCATCCGCTCGGCGAATGCCCTGGGCGCGCACGGGGTGGTGATTGCCAAGGACCGGGCCGTCCAGGTGACGGGCACGGTGGCCAAGGCCTCGGCGGGGGCGGTGGAGCACACGCTCATCGCCCGCGTGGTGAACGTCTCCCGCGCCCTGGAGGAACTGAAGGCAGCGGGCCTGTGGGTGGCGGCGGCCGACGTGGAGGCCACCGAGCCCATGTGGAGCGCCCGGCTGGACGGGCCCCTGGCCCTGGTGGTGGGCGCCGAGGGGGCAGGCGTTCGGGAAGGCGTCCTGAAGCACTGCGACTTCCGCCTCAGGATTCCGATGACCGGTCAGGTCGGTTCACTGAATGCGTCCGTTTCGGCGGGCATTCTGCTATACGAGGTCGCCCGTCAGCGGGGCAGTCCCCCCGTCCGGTAGCCGCCACCCCAGATCAATGTCCTTGACTTGGGTGGTGGGGACTTCTAAAAGGGCGCCCCTCTCAGGGCGGTGCCGGGTGGCCAACGGTTCCGCGGAAGTCCTGGAAGGGCGTAGTGGCAGTAGCCGGATGAGTGCCGGTGTAGCTCAGTTGGTAGAGCACCTGATTTGTAATCAGTAGGTCGCGGGTTCAAGTCCCGCCGCCGGCCAAGCAGGACGGGGCCGCGGATGAGGGCCCGGGATGCAGTGCGAAGTGGCTGTCGCTGTAGCAGTAGATGACAAGGGAATATGGAGGGATACCCAAGCGGCCAAAGGGAGCAGACTGTAAATCTGCCGGTTCACGCCTTCGGTGGTTCGAATCCACCTCCCTCCACTCGGCAAACGCGGGAATAGCTCAGTTGGTAGAGCGTCAGCCTTCCAAGCTGAATGTCGTGGGTTCGAGTCCCATTTCCCGCTCCAACCGTTGTAGTCCACAGCATCGCCAAGCCCTGATAGCTCAGTTGGCAGAGCGCGTCCTTGGTAAGGACGAGGTCACCAGTTCAATCCTGGTTCAGGGCTCCATTTTTCGAGGAGTGTCATGGCCAAGGAGAAGTTCGAGCGTAACAAGCCCCACGTGAACATCGGCACGA
>JBKGHK010001365.1:0-1437 GCA_046520375.1 Pyxidicoccus sp. 3LFB2 | reverse complement strand
CCGCCAGCACCCCGGGCGCCCGCTCTGGCTCACCTACCCGACGATGGGCACGGCCACGGAGGGCTTCCGCGACTACCTCCATGGCGCGGACGTGGAGGCCCGCCTGCAACACTCCCGCGCGGAGGTGGACCTCGACATCTTCGGGCTCCGGGGCGACGGTGGCCACCCGGGCGAGGGTGCGAGGGACCAGGACCGCCTGGACGCGCTGCGCTCCTGGGGCGTGGACGCCATCACCTGCACCGCGGACACCGTGCTCGGGCTGGTGCAGAACCAGCGGCAGGGGTTGTACGCGTGGCCCGCGCTCAGCGGCGCCTGCGTCGTGTTCGACGAAATCCACGCCTATGACGCCCGGCTCTTCGGGTGCCTCCTGCGCTTCCTGGAGGCCCTGCCCGGACTGCCCGCGCTGCTGATGACCGCCAGCCTGCCCGCCGCGCGGTTGGACGCACTGCGGGCCCTGTGCCAGCGCGTCCACGGCGTGGCCCTGGCGGAGATCTCCGGCCCGGAGGACCTGGAGTGTCTGCCTCGCTACCAGCGCGCGGACGCGGAGTCGCCGTGGCCGCTCGTGGAGGCGTGCCTCGCCGAAGGCGGCCGGGTGCTCTGGGTCAGCAACACCGTGGACCGCTGCCTCACCACCGAGGCGGAAGCGCGGCGGCGCGGCCGGAGCGCCCTGCTGTACCACAGTCGCTTCCGCTACCTGGACCGCGTCCGCCGTCATGGAGACGTCGTGGCCGCCTTCGTCGCCCCCGGGCCCGTGCTCGCCGCCACCACCCAGGTGGCGGAGATGAGCCTGGACCTCTCGGCGGACCTGCTCGTCACGGACCTGGCCCCCATCCCCGCGCTCATCCAGCGCCTGGGGCGGCTCAACCGCCGGAGCACTCCCGACGCCCCGGCTCCCGTCCGTCCCTTCGTCGTGCTGCCCTTCTCCGGCAACCCCTACGACGCGTCGGACCTGGATGACGCCCGGGCGTGGCTGGAGCGGCTCGGCCCCGGGGCGCTGTCCCAGCGGGACCTCGTCGCCGCCTGGGAGGCGCCGGCCGAAAGCGACGCGGCGGAGCGGCTGTCCAGCACCTGGCTCGACGGGCGCTTCGAGACCTGGCCCGCGCCCTGTCGCGATGGAAGCCCGGGGCTGACCGTGCTGCGGGAGGAGGACGCCCGGGCCGTGGCGGAGGGCCGGGTGAAGGCCCAGGAGGTGACGCTGCCCATGAACCTGCCGCCGGAGTCGCTGCCGTGGCGGACCTGGCCCCGCCCGGGCCGCCTGCCCTATCCCGTGCCTCCGGACGAGGCCCTGACCTACGACCCGCTGCGAGGTGCGCAATGGCGAAAGCGGTGAGCGCCGCCCGGAAGAAGGCCCCGGCGAAGAAGCAGGCCCCTGCGGCCCGGGGCCCGGCCGCGGGGGCCCGGCGCAAGGCGGAGTTCCCTCCGCTCGCCATTCGCCTG
>JBKGHK010001364.1:0-1440 GCA_046520375.1 Pyxidicoccus sp. 3LFB2 | reverse complement strand
GCCAGCGGCTGGCGGGCGTGTGGGACGCGGCGCGGGGTGTGGCGCTCCAGCGGGCCTTCCTCGACTCGGGGCAACCCGCCGCGCCCTCGCTCCATGCGGCCGTCAGCCGGATGCTGGAGTCGTACGCGGCGGCCTGGGCGGACGCCCACCGCGAAGCCTGCAAGGCCACGCGGGTGCGGGGCGAGCAGTCAGAGACTGCGCTGGATTTGCGCATGCACTGCCTGGAGCGCCGCAAGCGCGAGCTGGGCGCCACGGTGGACCTGCTGCTCGCCGCGAACAAGGACGCGGTGGTGAGCGCGCCGCAGGCGGTGCGGGATTTGGAGCCGGTGGCCGACTGCGCCGATGTGGAGGCGCTCGCACGCCCCATGCCCCTTCCCTCCCAGGGGCAGCAGGCCGCGCGCGTGAAGGCGGCATATGAGCGGCTGGCGGACGCCAAGGCGCGGGACAACGCCGGGCAGTGGAAGGAGGCCGCGGGCCTCGCCGCGACGGTGGCCACCGAGGCGGAGGCCGTCGGGTACAAGCCCCTGCTCGGCGAGGCGTTGCTCACCGAAGGCCAGGCGCTGATCCACCTGCGCCAGGAGAAGGACGCGGCGCTGCGCCTGCGCCGGGCGGCGCTGGCGTCGCAGGCGGGACGGGACGACGCGCATGCCGCGGAGTCGTACATCAACCTCGTCTTCGTGGAGGGTGAGTTCGCCGAGCGCCCGGAGCAGGCGGAGCTGTGGCGGGAGCTGGCGCAGTCCCTGCTGGAGCGCATTGGCGGAGATGCCCGGCTGGAGGGCGAACTCACCTTCCGCCAGGGCATGGTGCTGTCCCGCCAGGGCCGCCCCGAAGAGGCCCTTCCCCTGCTGCACCGGAGCCTCTCCATGCGCGAGCGGGCCTTCGGGAAGGACCATGCCTCCCTCGTGGACGTCCTGCGCACGCTGGGCGCCGCGCAGCGGAGCGCGGGCCAGCTGGAGCAGGCCCTGGCCTCGCAGCGGAGGGCGCTCGCCCTCGCCCAGCACCACTTCGGAAAGGACCATCCCACCGTCGCGGCGACGTACAACAACCTGGCCAACACGCTGGCGGGGCTGCGCCGGTTCGATGAGGCGCTCGCCGCCCAGACGGAGAGCATGGCCACCTACGAGCGCGTCTACGGGCCAGGGCAGCCGGTGCCCTACCTTCTCGGGCTGTACGGCAACATGGGAGCGGTGCACTTCCTGCGGGGAGACTTCGCGCAGGCGCGCCGCACCCTGGAGAAGGGCTGGGCGCTGGCGCTGGAGCACCGGCCCCCTGGGCATCCGGACCGCGCGTCCCTGGGCGGCCCGCTGGCCCTGGCGCTGATGAACCTGGGGCAGATGGACGAGGCGCTGCGGATGCTGGCGTCCATGCGCAAGGAGCTGGACGCCGCGGAGATGGAGGGCCGCAGCAGCGTGCGGAACGGCGAGCTGATGGAGCAGGAGG
>JBKGHK010001363.1:0-1441 GCA_046520375.1 Pyxidicoccus sp. 3LFB2 | reverse complement strand
CCCCCATCGCGGAGGCGCCGCGTCCGGCGGTGGTGAAGCCGCCCGCGCGCACCCCGAAGAAGGAGGAGCCGGCGCCGGTGAAGCCCGAGGTGGAGGTGGAGGAGGCCCGCGCGCGTCCCTCGGACGAGCCCCGCCTGGAGGTGCTGCTGTCCGGGCAGGGCCTCTTCCGCCGCTTCCAGTTCTCGGATGTCCGCGAGGGCGCGCGCCCCGACTACAGCCTGGACCATGCCGCGGCGGCGAGCCTCTCGGTGGCCTACTTCCCGCTCTCCCACTTCACGCAAGGGGCGCTGCGCAACCTGGGGCTGGTGGTGCGCGGCTCGCGCGCCTTCGCGCTCACCACGCAGACGCCGGACGGGACGGAGTACGGCACCACCGCGCAGCTGCTGGAGGGAGGCCTGCGCTTCCGCCTGCCGCTGAGCTGGCTCGAGGTGTCGCTGGGGGCGCTGTACGGCACCCACTCCTTCGCGGTGGAGCTGCCGCCGGAGAACAACCTCGCGCTGCCGGACGTGGACTACCGCTTCGCGCACCTGGAGCTGGGCCTGCGCAAGGCGCTCACGGAGCGGTGGGCCATCGGCGCGCGCGTGGGCTACCAGCACGTGCTGAGCAGCGGCGAGCTGTCCTCGGACATCTTCTTCCCCGAGCTGAGCGGCTCCGGGCTCAATGGCGAGCTGGCGGTGGAGTTCGCCCTGACGCGCATGCTGGGCCTGCGGCTGGGTGGAGAGATGCGGCGCTACTCGCTCACCACCAACGCCGACGAGACGACGCCGGGCTTCGCTGGCGGCGCCAATGACACGTACTTCAGCGGCCTGCTGGGCCTGTACGTGCGGCTCTAGCGCCCGGAGAGAGTGAGGGGGACAGTCCCCAACGCCTGTGGCGCTGTCCCCCCACCTTCCGTCGAATCAGACGAAAAGAGTCGTGTCTGGTGAAACCCGAATGCACTCGTGACACGAGTTTTTCAGTATCCGTGTCACGGGCCATTTGACCGATGCCCGTGCGACGCACGGATACATTGACAGCAACGCGCAATCCATCCGATTGGTATGACATCCAATGATGGAGGCGCTTGTGCCAAGGACGCAGACACAACGGTTGTCACGAGAGCCAGCGGGGCGGCGGCGGTGGTTGCGCCCGGTGCTGCTCGGGCTGGCCTTGAGTGGAGTTGCTGGCTGCGAAGGAATGATTCATGACCCGGAAGGGCCCGGGGGTCCCGGTACGCCGGTAGAGCCCGGCCCCGCCGCCGTCGAGAAGCCGGCCCGCGCCGTGCGCATGGCGCGCCTGACGCACGCGCAGTGGTCCAACACCGTGCAGCAACTGCTCCGGCTGGACGCGCCGCCCACCGCGCTGGCGGGTGACTTCCGCGCGGACCCCGCGCAGAGCGGGTTCCTCTTCGACAACGACGCGCGGGCCCTCTCCGTCGATGAGGCCCTCTGGGGTGCCTACC
>JBKGHK010001362.1:0-1443 GCA_046520375.1 Pyxidicoccus sp. 3LFB2 | reverse complement strand
GCAATGCCGGTCAGTTAGGGCGAGGGCGCTTCACCCACTTCTTGTCGTAGTTGCTCATCTTTATCTTTACGACTCGTGGGTAGCGCCTCTCGCTCCTTCGTTCCGGTAGCAGCAGCAGTCCCAGGTGCCTGCGCAGGTCGAGCAGGTGCTCGGGAATCCGACCGGGCGCCAGCGGCGGAGTCGACCAGACCAGCCACGCATTGCGGATGAGTGACAGCGCATTGACGAAGCTGATGCGCGTCGGCTCCACGCCCGCTTCGTCCGCCGCCCGCTCCATTTCGACGCGCACCAGGTTGTACGCCAGCAGGATGCCCCACACCTCCTGCCGCACGCCCTGGGGCGTGCGACTGCGGATGGCTTCCTGCCGGTCCAACAGGTGCGTCTTGATTTCGTCGTACCCCAGTTCGATTTCCCATCGCTCGTGGTACAGCTGGACAATCTCATCGGCCGGATACTTCTTCGGGTCCAGCAGCGACGTCAGCAGCACTCCGGCACGGAAGCCGGGACGCTGATAACGAATGGCTCTCATGCGGACGGCTTCGGGCATGGGCTTGGCGCTCGAAGCGCGCATGTGCCGGGTGACCGACAGTTCCACCAGCGCATCGTTCGGGCCGAGCGTCTCGACTCGGGTGGGTTTCATGTGCGCCTTGGCGCGCACCAACCAGTGCCGATTCTTCGCGCCTGTTGCAATCTCCAGCAGGTCGCGCACCGCAGTGAAGTTGCGGTCGACAATGGCGACCGAGTTTTCCGGCAGCTGACTCCATAGCTCCGCCGCCAGTGTTACCTCTCCAGTGGCGTAGGGCCCAAAGCGCACCGCGGCCACCAGGTGGGAGCGCGCCGCCATCAGTGCCACCGCCCGCACGGTGGGATAGGCGCTACCTGCGCGAATCCCATTGCCAGGATTGCCACCGAACTGCTCCCAGTTGTCGGGGGAGTCGGGCACCCGCACCGTCGTCCCATCCAGGGCGTACACGGCCAGCTTGCGCCAGGGGTGCGCCCTGGCACTGCGGTGAGCCCACGCCGAGGCCGTCGTATGGAAGAGGTACTCCATCGGCTCGTCGCCCAGGCGCTGGCGAGCCTGGGTCAGCGCACTGGGTGCCACGGCCGTCGCACCGGACTTGGCCGGCAGCGCCACATTCAGAAACGAGGCGACGCGCTCAATGGACTCGTTGCGCATCAGCGCCATGCCCACCACCAACCAGACGACTTGGTCGGCCGGCAGGCGCCGACGGCGCAAGGAGGCGAAGCCCGTGGCCACCACGGCCTCCTCCACCCACACCGGGTCGATGTGCTGCCGAAACCGGTCGAACTGCTCGGGAGCCACCAAGGCGGCGCCCTGGACGGCCTGAGCCAGACCCATGTGGCGATCTCCAAGAATGAGATCGCCACACCCTCAACCAGCTTGGTAGGCCCATGCAAGGGCTACCTAACTGATCGGCATTG
>JBKGHK010001361.1:0-1451 GCA_046520375.1 Pyxidicoccus sp. 3LFB2 | reverse complement strand
GGGGCGTCGTCGCCCGCGTCGAGGGACAGCCAGGCGAAGTCCGCCTCGGGCAGCGCCGCCGGGAGCGCGGCGAGCAGCGTCGTCTTGCCGGCCCCGGCCGGAGCGGACAGCAGCGTGAGCCGATGGGTGGGGACCGCCTTGTTCAGCACCTCCAGCAGGCGAGGCCTCGGAAGGTGGTCCTCGCGCAGGCGCGGGAGCTGCAACTTCACGAGCGGGAGCCAGTCAGGAGTCACCCGCGGAGCATGCCATCCCCGCCGCCCTCCCGCAGGAAACCCAGCCGCACTCCAAGTGCTCCTGCCATTGGCACCACCATTGCAATCACCTTGCAACGGGCCATGGGTCCGTGAGGCGCAAGTGACTGTGAAGCAGTGGCGAAAGGGATTGGGCGTGTTGCCCATCCTGGGGATGGCGGCGGACGCGCCGCCCGGAGCGCGTGCTCGCGTCGGAGCTTCGCCGCCGACCGCATCACCATTCCCCGCCCAGGGGCGCGTGCCCAGGTCGAGCGCCGTCGTCCGGCTCGTCGCGCAACGGCCAGTGGCAGGTCCGAAGGGCGCCTCCCGCCCCGACGCTGGCGGCGAGCTCCGCCGCCGGTAGCGGGATGAGGCCTGCGGGGGCGGGGGATTTGCCTCAATCCCAGGGTGCGTAGTAACCACGCGCGCACTTTTCTTGCGCAGCCGGCTCCCGCCGCGGGTCGTTTCTTCGGGAGGCTGGCGTCCCCGGACGCCCGAGCATGACCGCAGACCGACTCGCCCAGCTCTACCGTCAATACGGGCCGGCCATCTATGCCCGTTGCCAGCGGCTCCTGGGAGACGGCGCGGCGGCCGAGGACGCCACCCAGGAGACGTTCATGCGAGTGCAGCGGCACCTCGACAAGGCTCCGGACGCGCAGGCCGGGCTGACGTGGATCTACCGGGTGGCCACCAACTACTGCCTCAACCAGCTCCGCGACGCGCGCCTGCGTCCCGAGCCGGTGGCCGAGCTGCCCGACGTCCCGGGCCGCAGCCTGGAGGAAGCCCTCGCCGACCGCGACTTCGCCGTGCGGTTGCTGTCCCGGATGCCCGAGAAGCTGCGCGCGGTGGTGTGGCTCCACTTCGTGGATGGGCTGGACCAGGGCGAAGTGGCCCGGGTGCTGGACCTGTCGCGCCGCACCGTCGTCAACCGGCTCGCCGAGTTTCACGAGCGGGTCCAACGCTTCCAGCAGAAGGCCGGCGTATGAGCGGACACCTGTCCCAGTGGGAGCTGGATGCGCTCGCCCTGTCCGCGCTCGCGCCGGACGCGGCCGCCGTCGCCGAGGCCCACCTGAAGGCGTGCGTGCGCTGCCAGGAGGCCCTGGCGTCACTCCGGGCCACGCATCGGCGCTTCGAGACCGACGTGCTGCCACGCACCCCTGCCCCGGCTGCGCGCCCGGGTGGAAGGCGCGAGCTCCCGCCCACGCTGGGTGTGGCTGCTGG
>JBKGHK010001360.1:0-1453 GCA_046520375.1 Pyxidicoccus sp. 3LFB2 | reverse complement strand
CCCAGACGCAGCCGCCCGAGCCCCCCGGCCCCTCCGCCGGAGCCCGTGGGCTTCCGCGAGCGGCAGCGCCAGCGCAAGTCCGCCCGGGAAGATGCCCGCGCGGAAACCGCCGCCAAGCTGGCGGCCAAGGCCCCCAAGGCCTCCAAGCCCGCGAAATCACGGAAGAAATAGAGATGTCACGGCCGGATGCAATGGGCGGGCGGGCGCGTCGTAGTTCAAGACGTGACCGCTCTTGCCCTCGACGACGCTTCCGGGACGCTCGCCCATGCCATCGGGATGCTGATGGCTGAGGAGGCTCCTCCGCTTCCCTGGAAGGCGGACGTGCTGGCCGCCCGGCGTGGCGACCCCTCCGCCTTCGAGTCCCTCGTGCGCAGCGTGCAGCGCCCGGTGTACGGCCTGGCGCTGCGCCTGCTGCAGCGCGAGGCGGAGGCCGCGGAGGTGGCGCAGGAAGCCCTGCTGCGCGCCTACCAGAACCTCCACAAGTACGACGAGTCGCGCCCCTTCGACCTCTGGGTCCTGGCGATTACGCGCAACCTCTGTCTGGACCTGCTCCGCCGCCGCACCAAGGTGAAGACGGAGGAGCTGGAGCCGATGAAGGAGGTCCTCCCCAACGGCGACGCGTCGCAGGAGGACCGCGCCATCGCCCGGGAGGAGCGGCAGTCGCTCGAGGAGGCGATGGCCACGCTGTCCGCCGAGGACCGCGAGGTGCTCGCGCTCTACTACGTGCAGAAGCGCACGACGAAGGAGATTGCCCAGGTCATGGGATGTGCTCCCGGAACCATCATGGCGCGGCTGTTCCGCGCCCGCGAGAAGCTGCGCAAGAAGATGACCCCCGCGCCCGAGGAGGCCTCCCGATGAACTCGCACCCGTGCCCGGACCTGGAGGTCCTCTTCGCCCAGCTCGACGCCGGTGAGGGCCTCGCCCTGGACCATGCCGCCGAGTGCGCGGCCTGCGGCGCCGTCCTGGAAGAGCACCGGCTGATGGAGCAGGACCTGTACCGGCTGGCCGACCCGCTCCCACCGCCGTCGCTGGTGGCCAGCGTCATGGCGCGCGTGGCCGCCGAGCCCGTGCCGCAGCGGACCGAGGTCTGGTCCGGCCTGGCCATCCTGTTCACCTCGCTGGTGGGAGGGCTGGGCTACCTCCTGCTGAACGACCAGGCGCTCGGCCGCCTGGGCACCGGCGTCGCCTCCTTCGTGGTGGAGGGCCGCCTCTTCGTCGACGGGGTGCTCAGTGGCGCCCACGCGTTGTGGGCCACCGCGGGGCTCGCGGTGGCCACCACCCTCGCCTTCCTCCTCCTGACGTCGCTGCTCGGTCTCAAGCGGCTCGCCGGCAACGTTCCCACCCCCTCCGAAGCCTGAGCGCACCATGACGATCTCCTCCCGAATCCTCGTTTCCGCTCTGCTGCTCGGCGCCCCCCTCGCGCTGGGCGCGGAGGCCACCACCGCCCCGCAGG
>JBKGHK010000135.1:0-18554 GCA_046520375.1 Pyxidicoccus sp. 3LFB2 | reverse complement strand
GCGGGCTGCGTGGGCCGCACCCTGGACGGCTACCGCGAGCAGCCCGGCGCCCCGGACTGCGATGACACCCACGCCCTCTTCCAGCAGTTCACGACGGGCTGGCTCGACTCGGACGGGGATGGCCTGGGCAGCGGCCAGCGCGTGGCCTACTGCCTGGGCGCGCCTCCGCCTCCGGGCTACGCCGCGCGCGATGGCGACTGCGCCCCCGACGACGTCCGGCGCTCGGTGCCCCTCCCGTACACGTACCGGGACGCGGACCTGGACGGCTCCACCGTGCCCGAGCAGGGCACGCTGTGTGTCGCCCTGCTGCCTCCGGGCTACACCACCGTGGAGAGCGGCCTGGACTGTGACGACGCGGACCCCACGCGCAGGGTGATGCGTACCACCTACGTGGACACGGACGGAGACGGCTTCGGTGTCGGGCCGGGGGCGGCACGGTGCTCGGCGGCCACGCCGGACCCGGGCTACGCGTGGGAGGGCGAGGACTGTGCTCCCGAGGACCGCACGAACTGGCAGTGGCGTTCCTACGAGCACCGGGACAGGGACGGGGATGGCTCCACCCTTCCGGAGCGCGGCGTGCTGTGCACCACGGGGGCGCTACCAACGGGCTATCTGGATTGGGCGAGCGGCCATGACTGTGACGACGCGAACCCCGACGTCGCGGTGAGCTGGAGCCTGTACCCGGACACGGACGGCGACGGCGTGGGCACCGGAGCCCAGGAGACGCTGTGCCTCGGGCCCCAGCGTCCCCCGGGCTATTCCTATGTGGACACCGACTGCGCGGACACGGACGCCACCGTCTGGCAGACGCTGGCCTTCTCGCACCGGGACGTGGACGGAGACGGCTTCACGGTGCCCGGAGCGGGGACGCTGTGCGCGGGCGCGACGCTTCCGGCCGGCTACACCACGGTCGCGAATGGCGACGACTGCAACGACGCGCTCTCCACCGAGCACACGCGCCTGCAGGCCTGGGCGGACACGGACGCGGACGGCGTGGGCGCGGGTGAGGCGACGACGCTGTGCACGGACGGCACGGTGCGCGCGCCCTGGTCGTCCACCGGGACGGACTGCGAGCCGGAGGACAGCGCGCGCTGGCGGCGGCTGAGCTACTTCCATGTGGACCGGGACGCGGACGGCCACACCACCCCCGAGCGGGGCGAGTTGTGCACGGGGGCCGCCCTGACGGCGCCCTACTTCACGAGGGCGGCGGGCAACGACTGCGACGACACCCAGGCGGCGATGTTCCGCTGGGCCGTGCTCTACCCCGACGCGGACGGAGACGGCGTGGGCACCGCGCCGCGAGCGGTGTCGTGCCTGGGCCAGGCGCTGCCCACGGGCTTCTCGTTCAAGGGCTACGACGTGAACGACGCCGACGCGGCCGTCCAGGAGGATGAGGAGGAGGACCTGATGGTGGAGCTCATCCTCTCGCCCTGAGTCCTGGCCAGACTGGGCCTCCCCCGCCGCGAAGGTGGTGTAGCCGGGCGGCAGCAGGGCGACACACAGCGTGCCCTGCTCGGGCACGGTGGAGCCATCGAGGTCCGCGTCCCGGTACGAGTGGTGGTCAACGAGAAGAGCGCCCCTGCGGAATCGCCTCGCCCGACCTGGCGGGCGCGGCGGCTCACCCCCCGGCGCCGAAGGCGGGAGTGCGGGGCCAGGGGCGGAGGATGCGCTCGGCCTCGGCGACCTCCTTCGGCGAGCGCATCGGGCCCGCCAGCGCCCGGGCGCCGTGGAGGATGCGGAGCTCCTCGGACAGCGCCGTGTTGGGCCAGAAGGTCGCGTCGAAGACGGACCAGCGCTGGCCTCCCGTGTCCCGCACCATTCGCGCCACGCAGGCGTCGAACTCCGCGTCCGGCAGCCCCAGGAGCTGTTCCAGCACCCGCTCCAGTCCCACCGACAGCCTCTTCCGGCCCTTGGTGAAGGCCCCGAGCGCCTGGGCGGCATCGCTGTCGGGGATGAAGGAGACACCGCTCGGGCGCAGCACCGCGTAGCCGGTCTGCAGGCACACGGAGCCCTCGCGCAGCTCCGCCGGATAGATGACGACGTCCGCGAGCCGCACGCCGACACGGAACGCGCCGCGCACGGGCAGCTCACTGAGTACCGGAAGGAGCATCGCCAGGATGTCTGCCCGCTTCAGGTACGGCACCCGTGCCCGGACCTCGCCTTCAATCCGGACGGTGCGCGTGGCCTCCTCCAGCTGGACGCCTCCAGGGGAGATGGAGGACAGAGGCACCTCCACGGGCTCGCGGAGCACGGGCTTCCACACCAGCCGCTCATTCGTCAGCCGGACGCGGCCCAGCCTCGACAGACACAGGAGCGCGGGGGCCAGGGCGAGCGCCAACCACAGCCACAGCTTCCCGGCCACCGCATCCGTCAGGTGTCCCCACGCCAGCAAGGCGTAGGGACCGAGAATCAGGAAGAGGAGGTAGAGCACCTCTTGCGGCCAGCGCCGCGAGAACATCCGCCCGTCCTGCCGCTCCTCGAAGAGCACCACCTCTCCGGGCGCCAGGGTGGGTGACACCTTCCGCCGGACCCGGGCCTCCAGGCCGCGCAGCTCCATCTCCAGGGAGGGCGCTCCGGACACGGACGCGAGCGTGGCCAGCCGCCGCCGCGCCAGCGCCTCCAGTCGCCCTCTCCGGGCCTCCAGCTCGCGCACCAGCACAAGCACGGGCGTGGACTCCGGCCAGCCCTCTCCTTCCGCGCGGCGGCGCGTGCGCTCCAGCGCC
Source organism: Pyxidicoccus sp. 3LFB2 (assembly GCA_046520375.1). Lineage (GTDB taxonomy): Bacteria > Myxococcota > Myxococcia > Myxococcales > Myxococcaceae > Myxococcus. The sequence goes on along the minus strand of JBKGHK010000135.1, from coordinate 15,831 downwards.
TCGGACACCTCGGGCTCCTGCTTCAGCCACTCCGGCAATAGCGACGGCCGCGCTCGGAGCTTGCGCTTCCACCCACGCGCCTTCAGCACCGACTCCAGCGCGGCGTCGCGCGAGCGAGCGACTTCGAGCACCTCCGCGCGACCCTCCAGCCGGCGGCGGAGGTCCTCGTCGGAGAACCCTTCCAACGATACGGCTCGGGGGCGGAGGCGCTCGGACATGACCGACTCGAATACCTAAACGCGGCCTGCGGGCCAGGAAAACGCTGCACCCGCCCCGGCCACGGGGAGGCGCTCCGCAGGACGTCGCACGGAGGGACTCACCGCGTCCACCGCAGGGCAGCTCACCACGCCCACCGCAGGGCAGGTCACCACGTCCGCCCACGGGGTGGACACGGGCTCACTCGCGCTCCCCGGAGTCGGAACCCTGGGGCCAGGAGCGAAGGAGGCGCTCGGTGACGCCCTGCCTGGACCAGTCGACCCCGCCCGTCAGCACCGCCTCGCCCCGGGTGATGTGGACCGCCTGCCAGACCGGTGCACCCTTGCGGTGGCGCGCGTCCCAGGCCGACCAGTGCTGTCCGCCCGTGGCCTCCACCAGCCGCGCCACCCACGCGTCGAACTCCCGGTCCGGCAGCCAGCGGAGCTCCTCCAGCACCCACGCCGGGTCCACCGGAAGCGCCAGGGCCGTCCCCGTCAGCGCCTGGAGCGCCGCCGCACCGCTGTCCTCGGGAATGAAGGCCACCCCATTCGGGCGGAGCACGGCATGCCCCGGCCGCCGCTCCGTCCCTTCGCGCAGCATCGCCGGGTAGATGACCACGTCGCCCAGGCGCACCCCGGCCCGCGCCGCGCGCGCAGGGGCGCCTGGCGGTGCAACTCCAGGAGCACGGCCAGTCGGGGCGCATCCTGCAGGTGCCGCACCTCGGCGCGACGCGCTCCGTCCACGCGCACGTTGAGCTGCCTCGGGTTCAGATGGATGCCTCCCGTGGGAATCGAGGCCAGGGGCACCGACACCGGCTCGCCGAAGGCCGGCTGCCACAGGAGCCGCTCACTGGTCAGCAGCGCCCGCCCGGAGCGTATCGACACCACCAGCCAGGGCACGACGGAGAGCAGCAGCAGCGACAGCCCCACCGCCCCGCCCGCGTCGAAGACCTTCTCGGCGACCAGCCCGGACAGCCCCAGCCCCAGGCTGGACACGAGCAGGAACAGCACCAGGGGCGAGATGTTCTTCGATTCGTGCCACTTCTGCTGACCGTCGAAGACGAGCACCTCCCCCGGCGCCAGCGCGAGCGAGACGTCGTGCCGCACCAGCGCGTCCAGCCGAGGCAGGTCCGCTTCGAGCGAGGGAGCGCCAGACACGGGCGCGAGCGAGGCCAGCCTGCGCCGGGCCAGCGCAGACAGCCGGCGCTCGCGCTCCATCAGCTCGCGAGCAGCCACCAGCACCGGAGTGTCCTCGGGCCAGGCCTCCAGCTCGGCGCGGCGCAGCGTGCGCTCCAGCGCCTCCGTGACAGCGGGCGCGTGCTGAAGCCACTCCGGCACCAGCTCCGGCCGGGCCTTCAACCCGCGCTTCCAGCTTCGCGCGCCCAGCACCGACTCCAGCGCAGAGGAGCGCTCACGCGCGGCCTCGAGGACCTCCGCCCGTCCCTCCAGGCGACGGTGGATGTCCTCTTCGGAGGGGCCCTCGCGGGAGGTGCTACCTGTGCGGATGCGTTCGGACATGGGGGCCGCCGAGCCTAGGTGCGGTCCCCGGCGCCGGGAGTCCTGTCCCAGACGCGAAAGATGCGCTCGGTGTCGGTCAACTCCGGGCCGGACACGCGGCCCACGACGACCTCGCCCTGGTAGGAGATGTGGATGTCGTGAGCATCCGCCATGTCCCGGGCGATGCGCGCGCGGTCCGCCGGCCACGCGGCGCCCCGGGTCGCCTTCACGGCGCGGAGCAGATACGCGTCAAGGTCGGACTCGGGCTGCCAGCGCAGCGCCTCCATCACCCAGGACGGGTCGACAGGTGAGTCCAGCACCCGTCCCGTCGCCGCTCGCATCAGCGCGCGGCCGGCGTCCGGACCGGGGAGGAAGAAGAGCATGCGCCGCATCAACACGGCGTGCCCCTGCTGCCACTGCTTGTCACGACGGAGCATGGCCTGGAAACACGCCGCCTCCGTCGCGTGCGCCACGAGCGCGGTCCGGGTCCTCAGCTCGGCATGCCGGTACAGCTCCAGCCACAAGCGCAACCGCCGTGCGCGCGTCCGCCCGAGCCGTGTAAGCCGCACGAGCCGGTCTCCCTCCACCCGCAGCCCGCTTCCCACCAGGCGGACGCCGCCCTCCGGAATGGAGCCCAGGCTCACCGCGAGGGGCTCACCGGTGGACGGCACCCAGACCAGCCGCTCGGGGGTGAGCCAGACAGCCCCGGGGCGCATCCATTGGGAGAACTTCCCCACCATGCCCAGCAGCCCCACCACCGTCAGCCCCGCCGCCAGCGTGAGCAGGGGCCGCTCCGTCACCAGGGCCGTGACTCCCGTCCAGAGCAGCGCCAGCAACCCCAGGGGATAGAGGAAGCCCAGCGCGTACCGCGTCAGAGTCCCCGTCTGTCCCATCCGCCGGGAGAAGGACTCGCCCGGCTGCCGCACGAAGGACACCGGGTCTCTCACCAGCGCGTCCAGCCGGCGCAGGTCCGCCGATAGCGAGGGAGCCGCGTCCACTGGCGCCAGCGACGACAGCACCTCGCGCACCCGCGCCTCCACGCGCGACCGGCGCACGCGGGCCTCGCGCACGCTCACCAGCACGGAGGAGTCCTCCGGCCAATCTTCCAGCTCCGCGCGCCGGGTGGCTCGCTCCAGGGCCTCCACACAGGCGGCGTCGTGTTCCAGCACCTCGGCCACGTCCGCGCGCCGCGCCCTCAACCGGGCCTGCCACTCGCGGTCCTCCAGCGCCTCCTCCAACCACTGGTAGCGCTCGAGCATCGTCTCGATGAGCTCCAGCCGTCCCTCCAGCTTGCGGCGCAGGTCCTCGGGCGTCAGCAGGGACGCTGGCGGGCTGGCGCTACGGACGCGTGCGGGTTCGGACATTGTCTCCGCAGCATACCGGCAGTGCCCTGCCCTCCGGGAGCAGGCCCCGTGTGCCCCCGGACACTCACACGTGCCGAGGCCCGGAGACCACCACCGCCATGCCTATCCTCAGCGCGCGCGCCGCTCCGACGCGCGCCATCCGGGGGGATGCGGCATGGACCGCTTGCGGAGACCGTTCTTCATCGCGGCCCTGGTGCTGCTGGCGCTCGCCGTGCTCGTGGAGGTGGGCTCGCCCGTGCTCCTTCCGCGGAAGCCGGCGGACTGCTCCGCGCTCAAGGGCACGAAGCCGTGCGCGGCGCCGCCCCCGGGCCTGCCCGAGGAATGCCTGCCCCTGCACAAGTCGGTGTGCGAGGGCGAGGACGTGAAGATGGACGACGTGCTCCGCACGCAGAAGGAGAACCCGCCCGCGCCGGGCATGGGCATCCCCTACCTCGTGCTGGTGGACGGGCTGCTGCTGCTCACGCTGGGGCTGATGGGCGCCAGCCTCCTCATCCCCGAGCGCGTGCACGGACGCGTGCAGGGGCTGGCCACGCTGATTGGCGCGGTGGTGGCGCTGCTGAGCGGCATCGGCCTGCTGTTCGCGGCCATCGGCCTGCTCATCACCATGGTGAGCCTGCTGTGCGCCGCGCCCTTCGGCACCATCGCCTACCTGGCGGTGTGGGGCTTCTTCAACCGCGGGGGCGCGGCGGGCACGCTGGGGCTCTTGATGACCTTCAAGCTGGTGGCGGGCGTGTGCCTCGTGCTCGCGCACCAGCGCTTCCTGCAGAACAAGGGACTGGTGCTGCTCTACCTCACGTCCCTGCTCGCCAACGCCGTGGTGTCCTTCCTCCACGGCATGGTGCCCGGCATCCTGGTGAGCATCACCGACGCGGTGGGCGCCATCATCGTCGCCATCCTCGGCCTCATCTGGGCCGGGCTGCTGCTGGTCGGCGCGCTCGTCTCCATCGTCAAGGTGCTGCGCCTCAAGCGCGTGGCCACCGCGTGAGAGGCGCGGCCGGCGTTCCGGCGGGGCCTGAGGGAGCAGGTCCGCCGGAACACCGCTCCCTTACTTCGGCACCCCGCCCTTCGCCTTCAGGCAGTCCATCTTCGAGACCTCTCCGAAGCAATCGCGAAGCTCCATCCAGCCTTCCTTCACATGCGTGATGCGCGCCCCGTCGCAGGAAGGCTCGATGCGCTGGAGGGAGTCGCCCTTCTGCTGCCAGTACTCGGTCCTCAGTCCTTCCCCCCACTGCGGTTCGCTGGAGGTTTGCAGTGAGCCTGCCTCGGCGGGCAGCTGGATGACGTACCACCCGTCCTTCATGGGAAGGGGGGGAGCCCCTTTGACCTGGAAGGTCGTGGAGATGCACCCATTGAGCTGCTCCGGAACCATCCATCGGAGCCCGGGCTGACGCCCCTCGCAACCCGGAAACACGATGAGCAGGGACAGGACAACCGTGCGAGGCAGGTTCATGGTCCTCACATCTTGCACTTGATGCAGCAGCTCTTGCCCGCGAATCCCATACTGCGCCTCAAGCGCGTGGCCACCGCCTGAGTTCCAGCCCCGGAAGCCCACGCACAACCTCACGGCACCGCGCGGTGTGCCTGGTGACACGCTCAGTGGCCGAGGTGACACACATTCCGGAGAGGCGCGTCATGGGGCCGGGAAGAGTCAGGTGAAAGTGGTATACCGGAACAATCAGGTAACTCCCTCACCTGTGCACGAGCTGCTCACCGGGAACTCTCATGACATTGAAGGTCTTCAAGCAGAGCGCTTCACGCTTCGTCTCCACGGCTTCACTGTTCGCGCTGATGGGCTGCGGGCCGATGGATGCCGAGCCCACCCCTGCTCCGGAAGCGGACGGCGCTTCCGTCGAGTCCGGCACCGCGTCCCAGGCGCTGTCGACCATCAGCTACCGCAGCAGCACCACCGCCAGCGGCAAGAGCATCACCTCGCTGAGCATCGCGAAGCCCGCGGGCACGGTGCAGGGTGACGTGCTGCTGGCGCGCATCATCAACCGCAACAACGTCGCCGCCGTTCTCACCCCGCCCGCGGGCTGGACGGTGCTGCGCTCGGACCAGAGCGCGTCGCAAATCAAGTCCTGGGTCGTCTACAAGGTCGCCGGCGCCGCCGAGCCCGCGAGCTACGCGTTCACCATCGACCTCGCCAGCTACATGGCGGCCAGCATCTCCGCCTTCTCCGGCGTGGACCCCGCCAACCCCATCGACGCGCAGAACGGCCAGAAGAACGGCACCACCGCGGACTTCATCACCCCCGCCATCACCACCACCTCGGCCAACGGCGTGGCGGTCTGGTTCGGCTCGCAAATCTGGACGGGCGCGGCCTGCCCCGCCAGCCCCATCGTCCCCCCCACGGGCTTCACCGAGGCGTTCGACACGTGCCTCGTGTCCTCGTCCACGGGCCTGCTCTTCAACGCGGCGTACAAGGACCTGGGCGCCGTGGGGACGCAGCCCGCGTTCAACGGCAGCTCGCCCTTCCCCAACACGAATACCGCCCAGGTCGTCGCGCTGCGCGCGGCGAACGCGCCCTCCTGCACCGTCGGCGACACGTACTCCAGCACCTTCACGACGGTGGGCACCGTGGCCTCCACCGCCATCGTCGAGCCGTCCGGCCTGGCCGCCAGCCGCCTCACCCCGGGCGTCCTCTACGTGCACAACGAGGACACCACCGCCATCGTCGCCATCAGCACCGCCAACGCGAGCACGCTGGGCACCTTCAACGTGGCCAACGTGACGCCCGCGGACTGGGAGGACGTCGCCACCGGCCCGTGCCCCGCTGGCAAGTGCATCTTCATGGGGGACATCGGCCGCAGCAGCGCGAACTTCCCCACGCCTCCGTCCACCTTCGCCGTCTACCGCATCCCCGAGCCCAACATCGGCGCCGGCCAGACGAGCGGCAGCCTCACGGCGGAGAAGTTCCCCTTCCAGTACCCGGACTCGCCCAAGGACGCGGAGACCATCATGGTGCACCCGACCACGGGTGACATCTACGTCATCACCAAGTCGGGCACGGGGCTGAGCAAGGTCTACAAGTTCCCCACGCCGCTGCCGGCGCCGAACACGATGTCCACGCTCGTCTTCGTGGCCAACATCCAGCTGCCCACCTCGACGACGGACGTCTGGTACGGCCAGGCCACGGCCGGCGCCATCCACCCGTGCGCCAACCGCTTCCTGCTGCGCACCTACCGCCACGTCTATGAGTTCCGCGCGCCTACGGGCGGCGCCTTCGAGACGGCCTTCACCGCCACCCCGGTGGCGCTGACGGACACCGTGGAAGGCCAGGGCGAGGCGCTCGAGTACGAGGCCAACGGCGCCAGCTACTTCACGATGAGCGAGAGCCCCTCGCCCTTCCGGCTCAAGCGCGTCACCCGGCAGTAGCCCGCCAGACGCAGTGAAGAGAAGGGCGCTCCCGGGCTCAGCCAGGCCGGGCGCGCCCTTCGCGCGTCCGCGTGGATAGACAGACGCGCCCAGACAAACTTTGCACCTGAATCAAAACATCAGACTCTCAAGCAACTCATTCACGCCCCACGAGAAAACCATGTCGCCCGTCACCCCCGAGGCGGGCCCGCCAGGATGTACCTGCGGTCATCGGAGCGTCGCGGCCTCCAGCGGAGGCCGCCCTCCCGGACATGGTCATGCATCCCCTCAGAGACAGTCGTGCCTTCACCCTGCTGAAAGCCTCGCTGGTGCTCGTCGTCTTCTGTGCCTGCGGGCCGAGGGAGCCCCTGGGCCACGGGGACCGCGTCACCCCCCACGCCTGCGCGGATGACGCCGGGCGGCTGTGCGCACTCGACTGAGTCACCCCAGACACTCGCGCAGTCCACCGAAGGCCGGGCACCCGCCCGGCCTTTATTTTTATGTCAAACACGGAATAACCAATTCCCAAGCAACTCATTTGGAGAATCCGAGAAAACATTCTCGTCACATTCCCCCCGCATTGTTTCTCCCCCTCTCCCTGGAGTCCGAATGAAAATCCCATTCCTGGCCCTCACCGCCTTCACGCTGGCAGCCACCGGCGCCTCGGCGGAGGACCGCATGAATCCGGCGGACCTGCGCCGCGTGACGAAGGCGCGCGAGCACCTCGTCCCGGCCGTCGCGAAGGAGTTCGGCGCCAAGGCCCGGTTCATCCACCTCTTCGGCCAGGGCCGGGGAATGCTGGCGGGCGTCGTCGCGGAGATTCCGGAGGAGGCGCTGGGCACGGACGACCTGCCGCTGCTCGCCATCGTCCAGTACGACGAGGCGACGGGCGCGGTCCGCGTGGTGGACCGGGAGTTCAAGTACCGCGAGGCACGCTCGGTGGGTCCGAGCGTGGCGCTGCTGGACGGTGAGGGCAACCTGCGCCTGCGCGAGGCCAACGGCCGGGAGCGGCTGCTGGCCCAGGGCGTGGGCGGAGACTTGTTCCCCACCGCGAAGGGTGACGCGCTGGTGGCCACGCTCGTCATGAGCGCCGACCACAAGCATGAGACGTCCGTGGGCATCATCGACCTGAAGGGCCGCGTGAAGGTGCTGGCGGACGGACCCGGTGTGGATGCGACGCCCAGCATCTCTCCCGACGGGAAGACGGTGGTCTTCGTGTCCGGCCGCACCACCGTGGCCTCGTTCTACGTGACGGACGTGGACGGCGCGGAGCCGAAGCAGCTCACCAACGTGGGCCTGGAGAACTACATGCTGTTCGGCGGTCCGCCGAAGGGCTTCGTGCCCCCGCCCGTCTCCAGCCACCACATGGAGTGGGTGAGCGAGGACGTGCTCCGCTACAACGCGGGCGGCGGTGAGTTCTGGAAGCTGAACGTGCGCACCGGCGAAGCCTTCGCGGACGTGGGAGGTGAGAAGTGATGCGCTCGATGATGACGAAGCTCACGGTGGCGCTGACCTTCGCCCTGCTGTCCCTTCCGGCGGTCTCCTCCGCGCAGACGATGTTCCGCTTTCCCGCGTCGCAGCTGGCGGACCAGTGCGGCAACGGCGGCTGCACCGTGAGCGCGTACAAGGACTACGGCGGCCGGGACTACGCCTGCGGTGGCGTGCGCTACAGCGGCCACACGGGCACGGACTACGCGCTGGTCGGCGGCTTCAGCAAGATGGACTACGGCGTCTGGGCCATGAACGCCGCCCGGGGCTACGTCGAGGCCGCGGTGGATGGGTACTACGACCGCTGCAACTACTGGAACCAGGCCAACCCGTACGCGGCCTGCGGCCTCTACACGGCCAACTACATCATCATGCGGCACCCGGATAACACCCAGACCTGGTACTGGCACCTGAAGGCCTGGACGCAGCAGTTCGCCCGGGGCACCACCCTCGCCTGCGGCAACTGGATTGCGCGCGTGGGCTCGTCCGGCGCTTCCACGGGCCCGCACCTGCACTTCGAGTACTGGGTCCCCGGCTTCGGCACGGATGACCCGTACGCGGGCGCCTGCGGGACGCCGTACACGCGCTGGACGGCACAGGGCGCGTACCGGGGCCTGCCCGGCATCACCTGCCAGTAGCGATGGCGTGACTCATTAGCGATGAAGTGGTGCGCCCCCGACCTCAAAGGCCGGGGGTGCACCCGGAGTGGGTTGCGGCGCTCCCGGCTTCGAGTGAGCATCCGCAGAATGACCGCACCTCCTGAGCGTGGCGTCTCCACGGGAAAGCTGGCGAAGCTGTTCGGCCCCGACGTCCAGGTCGTTTTAAGGGGCCGCACCCTGAGCCTGGCCACGGTGGGCACCGTGCTGGTGGTGACGCACAACTCGCAGCCCCCCGCGCAGGACGAGTGGGTGCGCTACTGCGAGTGCATCTCCACCTTCCATCACACCGGCACCGCGCAGCTCATCCTGGCGGAAGGCCCCGGGCCCAATGCCGCCCAGCGCCAGCAGGCGCTCAACCAGGTCCCCAAGGGCTACGTCATTCCCCCCACGGTCGTCTTCACCCGCTCGGCCATGGTGCGCGGCGTCGTCACCCTCTTCAACTGGTTCACGCCCCGCGCCATGCGCGCCCTGCCGCCCGACGACCTGACCACCGCGGCCGAACACCTGAAGATGAGCGAAGAGCAGGTCCGGCACGTGGTGGACGTCGCCTACGAGCTGCTGCCCCGGGAGCCGTAGGCCCGGCCCCCGTTGATTCCCTCCTGGCGGATGGAGGGTAGGATGCGCTTCACCATGCATCCATTCTCGAAGGCAGGCTTCGTCATCCCCTGGGCCGTGAGTGTCATGGCGTGTACCGGCTCCCGTGGCCCGGTGGCTCCTCACGAGCCCGTCGCACAGGCGTGCACGCTCATCGGCTGCGACTCCCGTGTGACGCTGGAGACGAAGGTCGATGCGAGCCTGGACACACTGAAGTCCAGCACGCTCACCGGCTGCTTGAATGACGCCTGTCTCTCCATTCCACTCGGAGGGTCCCCCCCGGAGGAGGCGCGCGTCCCGGAACAGCCGGTGCTCACCGCCGCCTTTGACGCGCACCCGGCAGGCGGCGTGCTGTTGACGGCGAGCTACGTGCCTGGGAGCAACGCCGGACTCAAGGACGGCGACACCTACTCCTTCACCGTCGAGACGCCCCAGGGCGTCAAGCTCGTCGACGTGCGCAGGGCCGTCACCTATCAGGTCTCCCAACCCAATGGGCCCCAGTGCCCGCCGACGTGCCTCACTGCGACGCTGAAGTGAGCAGCCGCCTGCGGCCACTGGCTCGCTCCAGGTAAACCTCTGACAGGGCCTGCCTCCGCACACCCGTTCACTTTAGGTGCTGCGTGGAATAGCGTAGAGCAGTGCTCACGTTTGCACTCATCATTGAGAACACAAGGAACCGACGCTCTCGCTCGGGCGCCATCAAATTCAGGAGGATCCAATCAATGCTCGAACCAAAGGGAATTAGGGCGGGAGCGATTCACCCACTTCTTGTCGTAGTTGCTCATCTTCATTTTACGACTCGTGGGTAGCGCCTCTCGCTCCGGCAGCAGCAGCAATCCCAGGTGGCTGCGCAGGTCGAGCAAGTACTCGGGAATCCGTCCGGGGGCCAACGGTGAGGGGGCCAGACCAGCCACGCGTTACGGATGAGCAACAGCACATTGACGAAGCTATACGAATCCTCTGACACCTTCGATGCCGCGTGGGTCCGCTTCTGGCGGCCGGTGCAGACGGACACCGGCCCCCACGCGCGCGGGTGTTACGGGATGACGACTTTGGAGCTGCGCGAGACGGTTGCGTAGGTGCACTCACCCGTGGAGTTCCAGACCACGGAGAAGTACTGCTCGTTGCTGATCAGCAGCGGCCACATCGCCTGCATTGCGGCGGTCCGCGCGGTGCAGGTGACATCAATGACCGGTGAGGTCGACGTCTGTTGGTAGTTGACGTAGAAGGCCGGAGGGCTATTGGACATGAAAAGGAACTCCACGTAGGTCTTGGGGGACCAGTGGTTTCGGAACCCCCGGTAGGTGCCGTAGCAGTAGCCTGAGCCATCCGCGTTCTTCACACAGAGGGCTGCGTCGTAGCTCTCACCCGCGAGAGCGGAGGTGGCGGAGAGCGCAAGCACAGCGGACAGGGCGAGGCTGAGGTTCTTCATGGTGTCTTCTCCTCGGTCAAGCGCTGCGGCGTGCAGCGCGCAGCGGGAACAGACCAGAATTCCCCATGAGAAGACAGGCCCCCCAAAGGCGTCCGTAGCCCGGGGGGCGCAGCAACTGCTTGCGTCAGCCCCGGGCCCGCACGACGCTCACGCCCAGGCCTTGCGGACCTCGGCGTAGTAGTTGCGGAAGAATGCCACCATGGCCTCACGGTTGCTGTCGACAATGGCCAGCAGCGCGGAGGGCAGGATGAATTCCTTCGACACGAGACTGCCACACCTGAGTCATGTGGCCGAAAAATGCCAGGAGTTAGCGTCCCGGCCTCGATTCCTCCATTATTATGGACGGCTGTGGCCATCAGCTTTCTATCGGTGAACGCAGGCCGCCGCTATCGGGGAAGTTTATCACCCAGTTATATACTGTCGCCGCGTGCTCTCGTGCCAGTTCCTCGGGGTCAACCCGGTCGCGGAGTACCATCGGAACAACCCAGCCTTTTTCGCCTTTGAGCGTCCGATAAGGCAAGGGCCGTGCGAACCCCATGGGCAGCCTGTCAATTCGGAAGCCAGGTAGCTGGAGAAAAATAGCACTCTCACCAGCGGTCGCCCATGCATCAAGCCAGATCCCAAACCACCACCAGCGCTCTTTTGAGCGTAGGATGTATCCATCCCATCCTGGCCCATATACCGGGCGACCTACTTCGATCTCGCTACCGTGTACCTCCTCCAACTCGGACGCGATACGTCCCACAATGTGCCTAACGCCTCTCAACGCGCAGGCGACCAGCGGGTCCGCCAGCAACCGGGTCTCTTCCTCAGTAAACGGGCGCGTCCTTTCTCCCAATCTATAGGTAACGAGTTCCTTGAAGTCCTGCAGATAAACACGAAGGCGCGGAGAGTGAACCTGCTCAGCCATTTTACTGAACGTATCGGCTACATCCTCCCATTTGAGAAGATGAGCTAGCTTCGTATGAATGAGCTGTCGACGGATCGTCTGCTGCAACTCCGGTAGGTTCCGCCCGGGAGCCAGCACAAAGAGTTGGGCCTTGCCTTCGGGGTGAGCCGAACTCCACGCCTCAAGCGCCGCAGCGTATGGCCCCAACTGTTCTTCATGGAGCCAAGCCCCCACCTTGGCTTCGAAAAGGTAATAGAGGGATGGGCTTTGAATCGCAATGTCAGGGCGGCCTCCAGAAACCGTCACTTGTGTCCGGACGTGGAGGGACTCCAAATCTACATCTGTTACCGCCAGACCGCATACGTCCCTCAGGAAAACGCGCAGAACTTCCGGCGACTGCAGCAGATGCACTAAGAACTCGGTGAATCGGTCTTCCTCCTTGCCAGCCAACATTGCGAGGACAGGGTTACCGGACCAGTTCGACATATCTATTCACTCCTTCAGCCTGACGACGCTGCTGCAACTACAACAGACAGTCGTCGGGTTCATGTCAGCTCTTCCTTCGGCCAGAGCACCCTTCGGACTCTCCTGCCTTTAGCAGACTGGTATCGTTGCCATTATGCATGCTAACAATCTTCCTGGTTTGCGGGACTGATGCACTGCCACCTAGTTCTGGCTCGTCGCTTCTATATCAGCCACGCTCCACAAGACATTGGTGAAGGAGTGACAACGCTCACTGCACCAGTCGCAGCGCGCAGCCGGGCATTTGTAGGGGCGGGGCCTTGCAGGAAATCTTGAGGCCGGCCCCCTCCTCCATGACGTCCAGCTTCTTCGATTCCTCCAAGGGTTCGAAGCTCGCCGGCACCGAGGGCTTGCCCCTCGGTGTCACCTCCACCGTCATCGGCGCCGCCACCTCGGGGATGAGCTCCAGCAGCAGCGAGCGCACCCGCGTGTCCGACGCCTTCACGTCCACGTCGCAGGTGACTCCACCGCGCAGGCTCAGGATGCCCTTCGTCAGGGTGCAGCCCGGGCCCGGGGCCAGCTCCTCCACCGTCACCGCACGCGGCTTGAGGAAGCGCTCCCGCAGCTTCGCGGCCGTCTCCGCGGGCTTCGCCTGCCCTGGCGAGTCCCCCGTCGCGCCCAGCCCCACGCCCAGCACATACAGCGCCACAATCGCGACGATGGCGAGGATGAGCACGGCATGGATGGGCTTCAGCTCGGGCATGGCATGTGGCTACCGTTGGGGTTGCTGCTGCTGGAGCTGAAGCTGGAGTTGCTGCTGCTGCAGGATGTTCTCCCGCGTCCTGGGCGCGCCGATGAGGACGTCCTGGTTGAGCGTCGGGCCCGAGACGGGGATGCACCGGCCGAAGCTGCACGCGGTGAACGGCGGGCACCCGGCGGGACACTGGAAGCGGTCGGGCGCGTCCTGGCACGTCGTCGAGCAGAAGCCGGACAGACACGCCTCGTGCCGGGTGCACTGCGAGCCATTGGGAAGCTGGCACAGCTTGGTGGGGCTGCACGTGGACGGTGAGCGGCACTCGTCATTGGTGTCGCAGCGGCCGTCGTCCCGGTTGCACTTGTTGTCCGGGCGGCAGAAGAAGCTGGAGCAGTCGCTGTCGCGCTCGCAGGTCGCGTCGGGCTTGAGCATGCAGAGCCGGTTGCCCAGCACCTCGGTGCACTTGAGCGGTCCCTTGCAGTCCGTCTCGGTCGCGCACGCCTCGCCCAGCGGCAGCTCGCACAGGCCGCCCCGGTTGCAGAAGCCGGTGTAGCAGATGGCGCCGCCATCACACGGCTGCCCCGCCGCCAGCAGGCACACGCCGCCGTCCTGGCCCGCACAGGCCAGCCCCTTGTCGCACGTGCCCTCCGGACAGGGCTCGCTCAGCTTCGGGTCTCCCCCGCGCGAGGAGATGATGCCAATCACCGTGCCGAGGATGAGGACGACGCCCGCCGCCAGCGCCACCCATATCCAGGGGAAGGGCTTCTTCGGAAGCGGCGCGGCCTGCACCTCGAAGCCCGTGGAGGGGCCCTCGGCATAGCTCTCGTCCGGGTTGAGGATGTCCACCACCAGCACGTGGAAGGTGAGCCGGCCCGGGGGTGTCCCGGGTGGCACCCGCACCTGCACGGTGAGCTGCTGCGTGCCATCCGGAGGGAAGTCCCGCTCGGCGTCGCCCTGGATGCTGAACCACTCGGCCTTCGCGCCAGGGCCGGGCACCACGGAGGCGCGAGCACGCACGGGGGCGCGCAGCGCGTTGGAGACCGTGAAGGCCACCTCCCCCTGTCCCGCCGGACCCAGACGGATGGAGTCCGTCACGGCGGTGATGTCGAAGGCGCGTGGCATCAACCTGCTCCCTTGGGTGCCGGAGTGAAGTGCAGCTCGTAGGTGACGTAGGCGGGCTTCTCCCGCTCGATGATTCGCTCCAGCAGCAGCCGGTGGGCCTCCACCTCGGCGGGGGCGCGCACCCGCACGTGGAAGGGACGCGGAAGCCCGTCCGGCCCGGGTACGGCTTCGTCCACCTCGAAGTCCTTGCGGCCGGTGGCGGTGGTGAGGAACAGCAGCAGGCCGCGCGCGGTGCCACGCCAGCGGGAGATGTCCACCGCGGCGGCCACCAGCTCGCGCAGGCGTCCCAGCCCCGTCGTCACCGGCAGGTCCATGCCCACCCAACGGGCGAGGAAGGGCACGAAGCGGTCCGGGGCGCGGCGCGGGTCGAAGTGGGACTCCAGCCGCGAGAGCACACCCTCGCTGGGCGCGTGCAGCACCTCCATCGCCTCCAGCAACGCGGCCAGGGGCGACGCGGGCAGGACGGTGCGCTGGAAGACGCCCGGCAGCAGGCGCTGGATGTCAGGGCTCCGCATGGTCGGTCACCACCTCCAGCGCATGGGCGCCCGAGCACAGGAGCCAGGTGGGCGGCAGCGTCACCTTCTCGGTGAACTCGCGCGTGGAGACGGGCTCGTAGCGCTCACTGCCTTGCGGCCTGCGGAACACGCCCTCCGGGCCGCCGGCCAGCAGGGGCGCGCCCGTGGGAGACGTGGCCAGCGCGTACACGGGTTGGAAGAGGCGCTCGGCCTCGCGCAGTGGGAGTCCACTGCCCACCTCGGGCCGCTTCCATGTCGCGCCCGGGCGGCTCGCGTCCAGCCACAGCACGCCCACGCGGTGGCTGCCCGCGTACACGGTGGAGCCACTGAAGGCCACGGTGAGGCAGCTGCCACCGTCCCAGCCCTTGTCGAAGGGCCGCCACCCGTCCGGCGGGTCCGCGGTGCCCATCAGCTCCCAGCACAGGCAGCCCTTGCCCGGGTCCGCGCCACTGGCCGCGGCAAGCCCCGCCCACAGGAAGGAGCGAGGCCCGTCCTTCTGCACCTCCAGCACGCGCACGTCCGCGCCGCGCGGGCCAATGGGCCGGAACGTCCCACTGCGCCCGCCTCCGGCGGAGAGGAAGACGCCGCGCGTGCCCATGGCCGCCACCGCCACGTTGACGGCGCCGCGCACGTCCGTGGTGGCCGCCACCGCGAAGAAGCCCAGGTCCTGACTCGCCGGGTCCACCAGCACCTGAATCGGCGTGGCGCCGGGGCGCGCCATCAGCTCGAAGAGGCCGACGCGCGTGGCCAGCAGCAGCACGGGCACACCGTCGCGGTCCGCCCAGGCCAAATCTTCCACCGCGTCCAGCGTGTGCGTGGAGGACTCCCACGTCTCGCCGCAGTCGAAGGAGAGGTGGACGCGGGAGCGCTTCGCATCGCTCGCCAGCCGTCCCGCCACCGCCACGAGGCCCGCGCGCCGGGGGTGGGCCTCCACCGCGTCCACGTCCTCGCCGGGGAACAGGCCTGCCTTCTCCCAGCCGTCCGCGTCATTCACCGTGCGGAACAGCGTCTCGCCGCCTCCCGCGTAGAAGGTGCCGGGCTGGAAGTTGTCCGCGGCGAGGGTGCGCACCTCGCGCGGCACCTCGTCCACCATGAGGCGCACCTTGTCCAGGTAGCTGACGCCCGGCTCGGCCAGCAGCGCGTCGTACACGTGCGAGGCCCGCAGCGCCTGGCCGAAGCGCCAGCCCTCGGGCTGCAGCGGTGAGGGCAGCGGCGTGAGGATGCGGTGGAGCCGCTCGGTGAGGCGCGTGCGCAGGGCCGCCGTGTCCTCCTCGCGGTGCGCCACCACGCGGGCCTGCACGCGCACCGTCTTGTAGCGCGCCCACTCCACGACACAGGCGGTGCCCAGCGGACGGCGCACGTCCAGCTCCGCATGGATGCGGGCGCGCGCCTCCTCCGTCTCGTGCACGCGCAGGGTGCCCTCGGTGATGCCCTGGCCCGCGGGGCCCTGCACGTCCGGCGGCAGGTGGGGCACCAGCAGCACCTCCACCGTGCCCGCGGGCGCGTG
>JBKGHK010001359.1:0-1454 GCA_046520375.1 Pyxidicoccus sp. 3LFB2 | reverse complement strand
GCGCGAGCTGACCCGGGCCCTCAAGGCCCTGGCGCGCAGCGAGGGCGGCACCCCCTTCATGGTGCTGCTGGCCGGCTTCCAGGCCCTGCTGCACCGCTACTCGGGCCAGGAGGACCTCAGCGTGGGCACGGCCATCGCCGGCCGCCGCCGCGCCGAGCTGCAGGGGCTGGTGGGCTCCTTCATCAACAACCTGGTGCTGCGCACCCACCTCTCCGGTGAGCTGACCTTCCGCGAGCTGCTCGGCCGCGTGCGCGAGGTGACGCTGGGCGCGTACGCGCACCAGGACGTGCCCTTCGAGAAGCTGGTGGAGGAGCTGCGCCCGCAGCGCGACTTGGGCCGCTCCCCCTTCTTCCAGGTGATGCTCCTGCTGCAGCAGGACCCGCTGCCCTCCGTGACGATGCCGGGCCTGGCCCTGCACCCGCTGGAGGTGGCGTCTCCGGCCGCGAAGTACGACCTGACGCTGTCGCTGACGGACACGGCGGACGGGCTGAGCGGCACGCTGGAGTACAGCACGGACCTGTTCGAGGCCGGCACCGCGGAGCGGATGGTGGCGCACCTGGGCGCGCTGCTGGCCAGCGCGGTGGCGGAGCCCGGCCAGCGCCTCAGCGCGTTGGGGCTGCTGTCCTCCGAGGAAGAGCGCCGGGTGACGGTGGAGTGGAACGACACCGCCGCGCCCTTCGAGCGGCAGGCCACCCTGGCCCAGCTCTTCTCGGCGCAGGTGGCACGCACGCCCGAGGCCGTGGCCCTGGTGTGTGGTGACGCCACGCTGACGTACCGGGAGCTGCGGACGCGCGCTTCCGCCCTGGCGCGACAGCTGCGGGGCCTGGGCGTGCGGCCCGGCGCGCGCGTCGCCCTGTGCGCCTCGCGCTCCGTGGAGCTGGTGACAGGACTGCTGGGTGTCCTCGAGGTCGGCGGCGCCTACGTCCCGCTGGACCCGTCCTACCCGGCGGAGCGCCTGGCCTTCATGCTTCGCGACTGCGGGGCCCGCGTCCTGCTGACCCAGCGGCACCTGGCCGGCACCGTCCCGGCGACGGGCATCGAGTGCGTGTGGCTTGACGGACCCGGCGTGGCCGGCACCGCGGCGGACGTGTCCCCGTCCGGCGGTGCGCACCCCGAGGACCTCGCCTACGTCATCTACACCTCGGGCACCACCGGCACCCCCAAGGGCGTCATGGTGCAGCACCGCAACGTGGCCAACTTCTTCGCGGGGATGGATGCGCGGCTGGGCGCCTCCGCCTCCGGCACGTGGCTGGCCGTCACCAGCGTCTCCTTCGACATCTCCGTGCTGGAGCTGCTGTGGACGCTGTGCCGCGGCTTCCGCGTCGTCATGCACACCGAGGCCGAGGAGGGCCAGGTGGCCGGGGCGCTGCTGCGGCACGCCGTCACCCACCTGCAGCTGACGCCCTCGCGCGCCCAGGCACTGCTGGCCGAGTCCCGGGGACTCGAGGCGCTCG
>JBKGHK010001358.1:0-1456 GCA_046520375.1 Pyxidicoccus sp. 3LFB2 | reverse complement strand
CACAGGGCCTGGGCCAGCAGGAAGGACACCCTCGCCGCGTCGCGCCGGTCCAGCCGCGCCGTCTCGTTGATGCGGCGGGCGCGCTCCAGCAGCGGCACGGCCTGCTCCGCGGCGCCCAGCCCCAGGTGCGCCTCTCCCACGCAGGAGAGGTCCAGCGCGGTGTCCGGGCTGTCCTCGCCCTGGGTCTGCTCGTCGAGCTTCAGGGTGCGCTGGCACCGCGTGAGCGCCGCCTTCCACGCGCCGGTGGCCAGGTCCACGCGGCCCAGGTCTCGCAGCACGCCGCCCGTCACCGCGCTGTCCGGACCGTGCTCCTTCTCCAAGACCTGGAGGGCGCGCAGCAGCGTCCCCCGCGCCTCGGCGGGGCGGCCCGCGCGCAGGTGGATGACGGCCAGGTTGCGCAGCGGCATCTCCATGCGGGGCGTGTCCGCGCCCATACCGCGCTGGATCCGCTCCAGGGCCTGCGCGTTGTACGCGAGCGCCTCGTCGAGCTGGTGCGAGTCGTACGCCACCATGCCCAGCCCTCCGAGCGCGGTGACGGTGCTGGGGTGGTCCGGGCCCTTGCTCTTCTCGAAGATGGCGAGCGCGCGCTGGTAGTGCTGGCGCGACTCCTCCAGCCGGCCCTCGCGCCGCAGCAGCACGGCGAGGTTGTTGAGCGGGGCGCCGAGGCTGGGGTGGTCCTTGGAGCGCGCGGCCTCCAGCAGCGCCAGCGAGCGCTGGAAGGTGGCGAGCGACTCGTCCGTCCGGCCCAGGGACAAGAGCTCGGTGGCGATGTTGTTGAGGTTGAGCGCGAGCACCGGGTGCTCGGGGCTCCACTGCCGCTCCTGGAGCGCGTGGGCCTGGGCCTGCTGGTACAGCTCCAGCGCGTCCGCGGCGCGGAGCTGGCGCGAGCGGACCCGGCCGAGCCCGGACAGGAAGTAGGTGGTGCGCAGGCGCTCGGGGCCCTTGGCCTTGCGGGCCAGCTCCAGCCCGCGCGCGTACTCCGTCTCGGCCTCGTCCAGCTTGCCCTGCACCATCAGCAGCCCGCCCATGCGCAGGTGCAGGTCCATGGCGATGGCGGGGAAGCGCTCGCGGCCCAGCCGGTCCACCGCCGCGCGCGCATGGTGGACGAGCCGGTTGGCCTCGTCCATGCGCGCCATCTGGTCCCCCACCACCCACAGCAGCAGGCCCCACACGCGGGCCACCGTCTCGTCGTCGCGCCCGGCCTCGGCCGCCCACAGGGCCTTGTAGAGGATGTCCTCCGCCTCCTTGAGCTTGCCGGCGAGCCCGTGCAGGTGGCCATGCGCGGTGAGGACCTCGGCCTCCAGCGGGCGGTAGTCGAGCCCCTTCATGTCCTTCAGCAGGACGGTGGTGACTTCGAGCGCCGCGGCGTGGTTGCCCGCGTCCATATAGGCGCGCACCTCCACCAGCCGGCGGCGGGCCGCGTCCACGCGCGGGCGCAGCGCATCCGGGGGCGTGG
>JBKGHK010001357.1:0-1459 GCA_046520375.1 Pyxidicoccus sp. 3LFB2 | reverse complement strand
GCGTCGGGCCCGAGGTGCCCGTGGCGCTGTGCTTCGAGCGCTCGGTGGACATGGTGGTGGCGCTGCTGGGTGTCATGAAGGCCGGCGGCGCCTACGTGCCCATGGACCCGGCGTGGCCCATCCCGCGCCTGGAGTTCACCCTCCTGGACTGCGCGGCACCCGTGCTGCTGACGCAGCAGCGACTGGTGGGCGCGTGGACTCCGGAGGGGACTCGCGTGCTGTGCCTCGATTCGGCGGAGGCGCTTCCCGCCTCGTTGCCGGCGCACAATCCGGCTCCGGCCGCGTCGCCCGACAACCTCGCCTACGTCATCTACACGTCGGGCAGCACGGGCACGCCCAAGGGCGTCATGGTGCGGCACCGCTCCGTGCTCAACCTGCGGCAGGCCCTGGCGCGCACGGTGTACGCGGACCAGCCCACGGGCCTGCGCGTCAGCGTCAACGCGCCACTGGCGTTTGACGCTTCCGTCAAGCAGCTCATCCAACTGCTCGATGGCCACTGCCTGTGCCTCGTCCCCGAGGACACCCGGCAGGACCCGGGCGCCATGCGCGAGTGGGTGAAGCAGCAGCGCGTCGACGTGCTCGACTGCACGCCGTCGCTGCTGCGGCTGCTGGTGCAGGAAGGGCTGCTCCAGGACGCGTCCGCTCCGCGCCTGCTGGTGCCCGGCGGGGAGGCCATCGACGAGGCGCTGTGGCAGCAGCTCGCCGCCGCGCCTCGCACGCGCACCTTCAACGTCTACGGCCCCACCGAGTGCACGGTGGACTCCACCGCCTTCGCCGTGCGCCCGGAGACCCGGCCCACCATCGGCGGCCCGCTGGCCAACGTCCAGGTGTACGTGCTGGATGCGCACCTGCGGCCGGTGCCCGTGGGGGTGCCGGGAGAGCTGTTCATCTCGGGTGAGGGCCTGGCCCGTGGGTACCTGGGCCGCCCGGCCCTGACGGCCGAGCGCTTCGTGCCGGACGCCTTCAGCGCCACGCCCGGCGCGCGCATGTACCGCACGGGCGACAAGGTGCGCTGGCTGGCCGATGGCACGCTGGAGTACCTGGGCCGCACCGACTTCCAGGTGAAGCTGCGCGGCTACCGGATTGAATTGGGTGAAATCGAGGCGGCGCTCGCGCAGCACCCGTCCGTGCTTCAGACCCAGGTGCTGGTGCGCGAAGACGTCCCCGGCAACCCGCGCCTGGTCGCGTACTTCACGCACCAGGGCACCGCGCCGGATACCGCCACCCTGCGTGCCGACCTCGAGCAGCGGCTGCCCGGCTACATGGTGCCGGCATCCTTCGTGGCCCTGGAGTCCTTCCCCCTGACGCCCAATGGCAAGGTGGACCGCAAGGCCCTGCCCTCGCCAGACCTGGGGGCCGTGGGACGCGAGGGCTACATGGCTCCGCGCACCGCCACCGAGCAGACGCTGGCGGACGTCTTCGCCGAGGTGCTGGGTTTGGAGCGGGTGGGCCTGCACGG
>JBKGHK010001356.1:0-1463 GCA_046520375.1 Pyxidicoccus sp. 3LFB2 | reverse complement strand
AATGCGCGCATCCAGGTCTTCGACGCGGAAGGCGCCTTCATCACGGAGTGGAAGGGCCCGGAGCTGGGCCGTCCCTGGGGCCTGGCCATGGGGCGGGACGGCTTCCTGTATGCCATTGACGGCGGGGACCAGGACGCGGAGCACCCGCGCGCCCGGGCCCTGAAGCTGGACCTGGACGGCCACGTGGTGGCGCGCTGGGGCAGCGAGGGCCAGGGCCCCGGCCAGTTCGACTGGGGGCATGACATCGCCGTGGACCGCCGGGGGAACGTCTACGTCGTCGACGTGCGCGGCCGGCGGGTGCAGAAGTTCCGCACGCCGAGACAGTGAGGACCGACCTCAGAACAGGCGCGAGTAGGTGGAAGGCAGGTCCGGCCGCGGCGTCCACCGCCGTCCGTCGCGCGGCAGCCAGAGCAGGTGGAAGCGGCCCTCCGGCCCCTCGTAGCGCACGGAGTGCTCGCCCCGGCTCAGCGCGAACTCGGGCGCCGTCACCCGGGCACCGTCGATGAAGAGGGCGCCGCGCGTGAGCAGGGACTCGGGCTCGACGAAGTAGCGGCCCTCGCGCACGGCGAGGAAGCGGCCCTCCAGGGGTGCGCTCCCGGGCGCCTCGTAGCGCTGGCCCCAGAGGAAGAGGTCTCCGTCGAAGGGCTGGTAGTGCTCGGAGAGGAAGCGCCGCAATGCGGGGGGCAGGCCGGAGGTGCGCAGGTCATCCACGCGCAGCACGCACCCGGTGGCGAGCAGGGCCTGCGGAATCTCTCGCGCCAGCCTGGCCGCCTCGGAGCCGCGTAGGTATGCATCCGTATAGAAGTAGAAGTGGGCATGTGGGCGACTCACGAAGCCCCCGGAGTTGTCGTAGACGACGTCCTCCGGCCCGGTGAGCGTGGCGATGCGCGCCAGCACCTCGCGCTGCCGGGTGTTGCCGTCCCCCTCTAGCAGTGCCTCCAATCGCAGCCCCTGCACGGCCAGCAGCACCGCCAGCGCCACGGCCCCCGCCACCCGGGCCGGAGTCGAGCGCAGCCACCCGAGCACCTCCGCCGCGCCACGCGCCATGAAGGGCGCGAGCACGCCGAGGAAGGGCAGCAGGCTGTAGGGGAACGGCGCGCGCTGGAGAGCGTACGAGCCGAACGTCGCCGGCACCGCGAGCAACAGCAGCAGGTCTGAATCACTCCAGCGTGCGCGGCCGGAGCGCCACCACCGGTGCACGGTGGCGACGAAGCCCAGGGCCGCCAGGGTGAAGAGCCAGGGTTGCTCCTGAAGCACGGGCAGCAGGTATTTGCTCGAAGAGAACCCCGGGTAGTGACGCTGGTGCTCGGAGGCCCAGACGAAGCACCACTGCCACCATGCGGCCCATGAGCCACTCACCGTGAGGTACGCCGCCACCGCCGCGAGCACCGTGCCCGCGCCGGCCAGGAACGCGCGAGGTGTGGGGACCAGCGCGGGCGCCCTCCCCCGCCGCAGCACGAGGT
>JBKGHK010001355.1:0-1468 GCA_046520375.1 Pyxidicoccus sp. 3LFB2 | reverse complement strand
GCCGTCGCGCAGGTAGGCCTCGGCCGCCGCCACGTACTGCCCGCCCCTGGACGTACAGCTCCGCCACCGTGGCATTCGCCCCGCAGCCGTCCAGCATCCGCGCGCGCCGGCGAAGTCACGCGCCCGCCGCATCACCTCGGACAGCCGCTGGCGCTCCTCCACCGCGGCCTGCGCGGCTTCCTTCTGGAGGCGCTCGCGCTGCGCGGAGCCCAGCTCCTCGTACAGCTGCGCCGCCCGGTCCGGCTCCGCCAGCATCATCAGCGCCTGCAGCGCCTGGAAGGCCCCCTCGCCCACCGTGCCCCCGCGCGCGGCGCCATCCTTGAGCTGCTCGTCCTCGGACCGTTCCATCTGTCGTCCCCCCGATTCCGGGTATGTGATTCACCGCTGAAGGGGCCGGGAGGTGCCCGGCCCTGACGCCCCGGAAGACGGGACGAGGCTATACCACCAGCCCTCCGCGGCCTGAAGGCGGGACGCGGGCGGCGGTGTCGTCGCGTGGACGCCGCGCTTCAGCGCACGAACACCAGCTCGGTGTCGAAGATGAGCACCGAGTAGGGCGGAATGGCCCCGGGGACGCCGTCTTCGCCATAGCCGAGCGACGCGGGGATGACGAGCCGGCGCTTGCCGCCGACCTTCATGCCGGCGATGCCCTCGTCCCACCCCTCGATGACCTCGTCGTTGCCCAGGGTGAAGGAGAAGGGAGGGCCGCCCACGCTGGAGTCGAACGCCGAGCCGTCCGTCAGGTACCCCGTGTAGTGCACCTGCACCCGCTTGAGCGCCACGGCCTCCGTGCCGGTGCCCTGCTCCAGGTCCTGGATGTAGAGACCGCTCGGCAGGAGCGTCATGGCCTCCAGATTCACATTCAGCGACTCCGCGTACGTCACCTTGGCCGGGTCACCCGAGTCCGGGTTGCCGGAGGAGTCATCCCCACATCCGAGCAGCGGGACGAGCAGGGCACAGACGAGCAGCGAGCGGAGCATGGAGTCCTCGGAAGCAGGCGAGCCGGAAGTCGGCCTCGCGAATGGGTGAAGCCTGCCCCGGACCGACACCGCGCGAAAGGGCGGCCACGCGGGGCCGAGCCTGCCACCCTGGAATACAGGGGCGCGCCCGGCGCGCTTCCGTTATGCAGGGAGCCGCGATGCCACGTTGGTTCAGCTTCCTCCTGTTCTTCATCCCGGTGCTGGTGCTGCTGGCCGCCGGACATGTCTTCCTGTACCGCCGGCTCGTCCGGGACTTGACGGAACGCCCGGGGGTCCGCCGCGCGGCGCGGGTGCTCTTCGCGGTGGGCTTCGTGGGGGCGGTCGGCTCCCGGGCCGTGGGCGGCATCTTCCCGTCGGAGGCGACCCGCCTGCTGGGCATCGGCTTCCTCGTGTGGACGGGCCTCGTGCTCTACCTGCTCATGTTCACCCTGGGGGCGGAGCTGGTGCGCAGGGCGGCCGCGTGGCGGGGGCCCGGCGCCGCTCCCGCCACG
>JBKGHK010001354.1:0-1469 GCA_046520375.1 Pyxidicoccus sp. 3LFB2 | reverse complement strand
TGTAGCAGTTGTAGACGGTGCCGAGGTGGTCGTAGTTGGTGTTGACCACCGGGTCGGCGTGCTCCGGCTGCCCCTCGGTGCGCACCACCGCGCCCGGCAGGGTGCTGGTCTGGTTGCCGTTGTGCATCCGGCGGTTGATGGCCTCGTGGATGGTGGGGATGCGCACCTGCACATCGCCGGTGGTCGCATCCACCAGGATGATGTCGCGCACGGGGGTGCCGTCCGCCTTCTCACCCGTCTGCACCAGCTTGTACATCAGGCGCAGCTCGTCGTTGTCGCGCCAGTACACCAGCTCCGTCTCGGGGCTGGTGACGAAGCCCTCGAGGGCCTCGCGGTCGGAGGCGGCCGCGGACACCGCCACGTCGGCGGAGACGGTGGCCTTCTCCACGGCCTTCAGGTCGCTGCGAACGTTGGTGTTCGCGGCAAAGACCTTGCCGTCACGCGCGTGCAGGCGCAGCTCGCCGCCGTACACGGGAAGGTCGTTGTGACGAACGGCGAAGCGATAGTGCACATCGCCCTGCAGGTCCTTGTACGCCTTGGTGAAGACCAGGTTCGCCGGGGCCAGCTTCAGCATCGGCGCCACGTTGGCGAGCACCGGCGCGAGCTGCGCGGCCTGCAGCGCCTCGGCCACCTGCGCCTCCACCACCGGCAGCGTGCCCAGGTCCCCACCGATGAAGCTGGCGGCGCCGGACTTGTCCGTCTCGATGACCGTCGCGCCGTTCTCCAGCCGCTGCGCGCCCGTTCCCGTCTCGGGGGAGGTCTTCGCGTCAGCCGCCGGAGCGGCCTCGTTGCATGCACCTACGAGAAACGACAGCGCCGCGAACCCCAGCGCTCCACGTACCTTGCTCTGCATCAGTTGCCCCCTTCGAGGAGAAAATTCCCGGGCGTTACTGCTGCAATCAGAGTCTCACGTGTTTTACCCGTTGCTCAAGTACCCCTAGGATATTCTTGTATTACTGAACTTCCTACCTGGGACAACGGACTGTCCAGCCTTCTCAAAGAATGGAGAAGGCAGTGCTGACGGGGGTTTGAGACAGGCGCTCAGCGGCCCGCGGCGGCGGCCACCGGCTGGGGCTCCATCAGGGGCCCGCCTTCGGACAGCGAGGCGTCGACGGTGGCCATCAGCACCTCCGGGCGGACGGGCTTCTCCAGCACGCGGTTGGGCACGGTGTCGATGAAGGCGCGGGACTCGGCGGTGTACGCCCCGCCGGAGATGAACACCACGCGCTCGGCCTGGGCCGGCGCCTGCGCGCACAGCCGGCGGTAGACGGCGGCGCCGTCCGTCTCCGGCATCTGCAAGTCACACAGGATGACGTCGAAGCGGTGGCCCGCCGCCACCAGCGCCAGCGCCTCGCTGCCACGCGTGGTGGTGACGATGTCGTGGTAGGGCTCCAGCAGCAGGCGCATGGACTGGGCCAGGCGCGGCTCGTCGTCCACCACCAGCACGCGCCCCGCGGGAGCGGGCGGCG
>JBKGHK010001353.1:0-1474 GCA_046520375.1 Pyxidicoccus sp. 3LFB2 | reverse complement strand
GCTCGCTCAGCAGCCGCAGCACGTCCCGCACGAGCGCGCCCTCGGGTACCTCCAGCACCTCGCGCGCGCCGCCCGCGCGCTCACGGGCCGCGGCGAAGAAGAGGACGGTGACAGTCCCGCTCACCGCGACGCCTCCCGCGCGCCGCTCAGCGAGACACGCCCCTTGAGCCGGGCGCCGCCCTCCGCCAGCGAGAAGTCCAGGAACGCCGAGTCCAGCGGGGTGAGCTGCTCCAGCAGCGCCCCGGTGAAGGCCTGCGCCGCGTCGAGCTGGCCCGAGGGCACACCCGGCACCTCCTCTGGCGCCTGCAGGTCCGCGCGCAGCTGGCCCAGGTCCAACATCACCGACACGTGCCCCGCGCCAAAGGCCTGGCCGCCGAAGCGCTCGCGCAGCGCCGTGCCCACGTCCGTGCGCGGGCGGCCCTCCAGCACCTCGCCCACCAGCAGCGTGGCCCGCTGCGGGGTGATGCGCAGCTCCACCGGCTGCTCCCACAGCCGCGTCCGGTACGTCATTCCGTCCGGCAGGCTCTGCGTGGTGAAGCGCTGGGACAGGCCCTGGAGCTGCTTGTCGACGAGCGCCCGCACCGCCTCCGCGGAGGTGATGCCCGCCTCCACCACCAGCGTGCCCTTCGGCTCGGGGCGCTTGTTCTGGATGAAGTTGCGGAAGAAGGCCGGCGCGTCGAAGTACACCAGCATCGCCACGTCGCCGCGCAGCGCCTTCAGGAGCGCCTCCGCGTCCAGCCCCTCCTTGCGCCACTGCTCCAGCGTGCGCTCGCGGCGGGGCGAGCCCGGCGAGCCGAAGGCCAGCTTCGCCAGCTCCTCGGGAGGCACGGACAGCTGCGCCGCCGCCATGGGGCCGCTCGCCGCCTGCTCCAGCAGGGCCGACGCCGGCGCGCCCACGCCCTGCCACAACGGGCGGGACGAGGAGAGGAAGCCATCCAGCTCCAGCTGCTCCGCCTTCACGCCCAGCGACGCGAAGAAGCCGCGCACCGGGCCCTCCTCCTCCTGCGGCTCCGGGCGCGCGCCCGAGTACAGGTACACGCTGCCCTCGGCCACCTTCCCGCGCAGCTCGCCCAGCAGGGCTTCCTCGGACATACCCGGCCCGGACAGCGCCACCACCGCGCGGCGGGCGATTTCGGCATCCGGGGACACCACGAGCTGCGCCTGCATCGGCTCGCCCTCCTCCGGCGCGTCCGGGGTCTCCGGCACGGCGAGGTAGAGGTAGCCCCGGTCCACGAACAGCAGCATGGGCGGGCCCCCGTCTCCGGGCACCACCCGCGCCGAGCCGTCCTCCTGGCGCATCACCCGGTGGCCCGCGTCGTCCAGCTCGCGCTCCACGGCGTCCATCGCCTCGGCCGGCTCGTGGATGCCCAGCAGCGCCACCACGCCGTCGAAGCCCGGCAGCAGGAAGAAGCCGAAGCCCTCCTCCGGGTCCACCACGCTGGGGCCGCCCGCCAGGCCTCGCAGCACCAGCGAG
>JBKGHK010001352.1:0-1481 GCA_046520375.1 Pyxidicoccus sp. 3LFB2 | reverse complement strand
GCGACGAGCGCCTGGGCCGTGCGCTCCCGCAGGGCGGGGTCCAGATCGCGCGTGCGGTCCCCGGTGAGCCGGGCCAGCTGCGCCGCCGCGAAGGGCGCTCCGTCCACCTTCCGCAAGTCCAGCTCCAGCAGCAGCGTGAGCCACGCCTCGGCCGTCTCCACGTCCACCACCTTGTGGCTGCTGCCGTAGAGGGGGACACGCGCGCCCAACCGGCCCAGGGCCCAGGCCCACGGGCCGCCGGACTTCGCCTCGGCCTTCAGGCGCGCGGCAATCCACCGGCCCACTTCCGACTTGTCCCCGGGCGACAGGTGCTCCAGCGACGCCACCGTGCGGACCATCTCCTCCAGGCCCTCGGGTTGGATGCCCTTGAGCTTCCCCGCGGGCGGCGCGTCCGGTGGCACCCTCCGGGCCAGGTGCGGCTGGAGGTACGCGTACAGCTTCTGCTGCTGCGCCTCGGTGAGGCCACCGGCGATGCGGCGCCACATCACCCAGAACTCCGTCCACACCGCCTTGTCCGTGTGGTGCTGCACCAGCGCGTCGAAGAGGCTGAAGGTCTGCTCCGCGCGCCAGCCGTCCAGCGGGTAGCCGAAGCCCGGGCGCAGGTTGAAGCCGGTGAGGCTGTAGAAGACGCGCTCGTGGTCCGCCGAGCGCCGCCGCTTGCTGGCGCCCGCGTACAGGGTGCTCCACATCTCCCGCAGCACCGGCACCCGCCACGTCTCACGAGGGCCCAGCGCCTTCTCCAGCGTGCGCCCCAGCTGCTTCACGTCCTTGGGGCCGATGGGCAGGGGCTTGTTGCCGTAGACGCGCTCGATGTTGTCCTTCGCCTCGACGAAGCGCGCGGGCATGGACTCGGTGACGGTCAGCTCGTGTGAGCCGCCGGTGCCGCGCAGCTCGAACTCCAGCCGCCACCGCTCGTCCGCCACGTTGGAGACGCAGTACAGCTCCAGCGTGCCAATCTCCGTCAGCGCCGCCTGCAGGTGCACGGGCACCTCGGCCACCTTGCCGGACGCGCCCTTGAGCAGCGTGTGGATGGGGGGCAGGGGCTTGAGGTCCTCCGCCAGCGGGACGAGGTCTCCTGGTTTGTCGATGCGGTCGCTCGTCGTGGAGAAGACCTGGAACTGCACCGGCCGCCCCAGGGTGAGCGTGAAGGGGCGCTCGCCCAGGTCCACCTTCTGCCCCTCCTCGAAGCCGCGGGGGATGAGGCACACCGCGGGCTGCTCCGCGCTGTCCGCCGGCCGTTGCAGGCCCACGTAGTACGCGCGCGCCGCGCCACCGCCGATGCGCAGGCCATGCCCACGCCGCACCAGCCCGTAGTACGCGGCGCCCCCGGGCCACCGCCAGCTCCAGCGACTCATGGCGCAGCAGGGGGATGCGCGGCGCGCCGGGCCACCACGCGGAGAGGGCCTCCACCAGCGCGCGGAATCTGCGGCGAGTTGAAGACGCCGCCGTTGAGGAGGATGGCATCGGGGCGGGGCAGGGCG
>JBKGHK010001351.1:0-1482 GCA_046520375.1 Pyxidicoccus sp. 3LFB2 | reverse complement strand
CGCGCCCGCCACGCAGCGGTGCACGCCTCCGCCATCCGTTCCCACCGAAGAGCACCTCGCCCCCCGCGCCGCGCAGGGGGAACAGCGCCAGAGCCGACTCACTCACGCCCGTGGGCGTCGAGGGCGGCTGCGCGCTGAACACCTGCGCCGACTCGCCGTCCACGTACCGCAGCGCATTCCCGAAGAAGGCCAGCGACACCGCGGCCCGGTCGTCATCCGTCACGGCCTCCAGCAGCCGCGAGCGGCCCGCGGGCAGCACCGTGAAGGAGGCCGCGGCCCGGCCCACCGCGCCCTGGCGGTCCTCGGCGAGCAGCACCACCGTGTGCCGGCCCACGCCCGGCGCGGTGAGGCTGGCCACGGGGCTGTTGCCGGCGCCCACCTCCACGTGCCCGCCCAGGCTGTCCAGCCACGTCAGCGACGCGAGGCCGCCCCCTGTCTCAAAATCCCTCACGAAGCCGGTGGCGAAGATGGCGCGGCCCTCGCGGCACGGCTCTTCGAGGCAGTTCGTGCCGTCCTGCCGCAGCCCCTCCACCCGCACCTCCGGCGCCCCGTTCACCGTCACGGCCACGGTGGCGGTGCAGGCCAGGCCCCACGGGTCCGTCACGGTGAGCGTCAGCACGTGCGAGCCCTGCGAGGCCAGCCGGTGCGTGGTGGCGCTGGCGCCGCTCGTCAGCGCCCCGTCGCGCGAGGACGTCCACGCGAAGCGCAGGTCCCCTCGTGGGTCCTCCGCGTCGGTGGCCGAGCCCTCCAGCGTCACCGGCCTCCCGGCGTTCACCACCGCGCTGGGGCGGGGGGCCTGGATGGCGCAGCCCGTGGGGACCGTGTTGACGATGACGCGCACCGGCAGCGACGCGCAGCCCCTCAGGGACGGGTCCTCCGGGTCCACGGCGCAGGCGCTGAGCGTCTGCGCGCCGGCCACGGTGAAGATGGCGGCCACGTCCTCGCCGGTGCCCAGGGGGGTGGGGGACGCGCTGGTGGACCAGACGGGCTGCAGCGACTCGCCCGTCTCCGGGTCCATGCAGTGGCCATGCAGCGCGCTGGTGGCGCCCCTCAACAGGCGCGCGCTCTCCAGGGGCACCTCGATGCCGCACCACGGGGGCAGGTTGGTGACGAGCCGGACGCGCACGCTGTCGGTGGCCGCATTGCCCCGGGCGTCCACCACCCGCGCCGTCACCGTGTACTCGCCGGGCTGCGTGAAGGTGTGCGACAGGGCGGGCCCCGTGCCGAGCGAGACGCTCCCCGGCTCCAGTACCCACTGAATGACGCCGTCCAGGTTGCCCGTGCCCCCGTCGGTGTTGAAGTCCTGCGCCGTGGCGCGGAAGAGGATGGTGGACGCGAAGGGCGCGGGCTCCCCCGTCTTCACGTACACCTCTTCCTGCTCAGGGCGGGTGATGAGCACCGCGGGCGCGCGGGTGGCGCGCACGGTGACGTGCACGCTGGCGGTGGTGCTGGCGCCGGTGGCCGGGTCCGTCGCGGTACAGG
>JBKGHK010001350.1:0-1483 GCA_046520375.1 Pyxidicoccus sp. 3LFB2 | reverse complement strand
GGCCACGTGGCGTGGGCGTGGGGGTGAGCAGTGGCGCCGGGCGGGCCGGAGTGCCTGGACGCCGCCCGCCAGGCGCTGGAGGCGGAATCGGACGCCCTGGCCCGGCAGACACTCTCCGACGCGGTGGGGCGCCTGTCCCGGCGCTGAGGGGGAAACCGCGTGGCTCGCTTCGACGATGGACGTCCGGAGATGACGCTGGAGGAGTTCCGGCTCCTCAGGGACCACGTGTACTCGCACTGCGGCATCCTGGTGCACGAGGACATGAAGTTCGTCATGGAGCGCCGGCTGTGGCCCCGGCTGGAGGCGCTGGGGCTGATGGACTTTGGCGCGTACCACCGCTACCTGCGCTACGACGCCCAGCGCCACGCGGAGCTGGAGGCCGCCGTCGAGGCGCTCACCACGCACGAGACGTACTTCTTCCGCGAGCCCTCGCAGCTCAAGGCCTTCTGCGACGAGCTGCTGCCCCTCCTGGAGAAGCGCAACGGGCGCTCGCGCAGGCTGCGGCTGTGGTCGGCGGGGTGCTCGTCCGGAGAGGAGGCCTACACGCTGGCCATGCTCCTCAAGGACAGCCGCCGCTTCGACGACTGGGACGTGGAGGTGTACGGCACGGACATCTCCCGGCGCGTGCTGACGCTGGCGCGGCGCGCGGAGTACGGGCCGTCCGCGCTGCGTGCCACGTCGGCGGACCTGCTGGAGCGCTTCTTCGTCCCGGTGGGCAACAACCGCGTGCGCGTGCGCGATGAGGTGCGCTCCTGGGTGTCCTTCGGCCACCACAACCTGCTGGACGAGACGGGCAGCCAGCTGGTGCCGCGCATGGACGTCGTCTTCTGCCGCAATGTGATGATCTACTTCGACCTGGCCGCGCGCCGCAGGGTGCTGCGCATCGTGCGAGACAGGCTGGTGCCCGGAGGCTATCTGCTGCTCGGCCACTCCGAGAATCTGCTCAACCTGGGCGCGGACTTCGAATTGGTGCACCTGCGCGGAGACCTGGTGTACCGCCGACCGGAGCTGCCGGGCCCGACGGGAGGCGAGGGGCGATGAGCGCGCAGGACTCCATCTCCGTGCTGGTCATCGACGACTCGGCGCACAACCGCCACACCCTCACCACGCTGCTGGAGTCGTCCACGGACGTGCGCGTGCTGGACCGCGCGGCCGATGGCGAGGAGGGGCTGAAGAAAGTCCTGGAGCTGAAGCCGGACGTGGTGACGCTCGATTTGGAGATGCCCAAGCTGGGCGGCTACACCTTCCTCCGGCTGCTGATGCGCACGGCGCCCACGCCCGTCATCGTCATCTCCAGCTACTCGCACAAGTCGGACGTCTTCAAGGCGCTGGAGCTGGGGGCGTTCGACTTCATCGCCAAGCCCCCGCGCTCGACGCGCGAGGCGCTGGACGAGCTGCGCGAGGAGCTGCTGGAGAAGGTGCGGGCGGCGCGGCACGTGCGCCCCGGACAGCGGCACGCGGCGCCAGGAGCGCGGGCCATGGC
>JBKGHK010000134.1:0-18673 GCA_046520375.1 Pyxidicoccus sp. 3LFB2 | reverse complement strand
AGGAGCTGCGCTTCGCCGTTCGCGAGGGTGGCCGCACCGTGGGCGCCGGCGTCGTGGCTGAAATCATCGAGTAGTAGGTCCCTGCCGGCTCCCTGGCAACCCCATTCCGGGGCGATTTCAGGGAGCCGGAGGAAATCCAGTTGCATACCCCCGGGGCGGGATGGTAATCACCGCGCCCCTTCGTTCCGAAGAAACGGCTCTGTGAAATCCAGGGGACGTAAGTCGTAACGCCGCCCGAGGCACAGGCAGGGCTCGTTCTAAGAGGTTCTTGCGAATGGCGACACAGAAGATCCGCATCCGGTTGAAGGCGTACGACTCGAAGCTCCTGGATCAGAGTGCCGGGGAGATCGTCGAGACTGCCAAGCGCACGGGCGCGAAGGTGGCCGGTCCGATTCCCCTGCCGACGCGCATCAACAAGTTCACGGTGCTGCGGTCCCCGCACGTGGACAAGAAGAGCCGCGAGCAGTTCGAGATCCGCACGCACAAGCGCCTGCTCGACATCCTCGAGCCCACGCAGCAGACGCTGGATGCGCTCATGAAGCTGGATCTGTCGGCTGGTGTTGACGTCGAGATCAAGTCCTAGGAAGCGGGTGGGCGTCCGAGTGGTTTCACTCCGACCCCCGCGAGGAAAGTGCCATGGCGAAGTTTGACGTTGTCGACCTGGATTTGAAGAAGGTCTCGGAGATTGAGCTCTCCGACGACGTGTTTGGTGCCGAGCCGAACACCCACCTCTTTTACGAGGTGGCGAAGATGCAGCAGATCAACCGGCGCCGCGGCACGGTCGGGGTGAAGAACACCTCGCTGGTCAGCGGCGGCGGCAAGAAGCCCTGGAAGCAGAAGGGCACCGGCCGCGCCCGCCAGGGCTCCATCCGCGCTTCCCACTGGGTGGGCGGCGGCAAGGCGATGGCTCCCAAGGCGCGCGACTACTTCTACCGCCCGCCCCGCAAGGTGCGCCGCGGCGCCCTGAAGTCCGCGCTGTCCCTGCGGGCCCGCGAGAAGACCCTCATCATCCTGAGCGGCTTCTCCCTGGACGCCCCGAAGAGCAAGCAGGCCTTCGAGGTCCTCACCAAGCGCCTGAAGCTGCAGAACGCGCTGGTGATTGACGACAAGGGCAACACCAACCTGCACCGCAGCGTGCGCAACCTGGCGAAGTTCGACGTGCTGCCTCCCGAGGGTCTCAACCTCGAGGCCGTCCTGCGGCACTCGCACATCGTCCTCACCTCCGCGGCCGCGAAGACCCTCGAGGGGGCGCTGTCATGAATCTCACCGACGTCATCAAGGGCCCGCTCATCACCGAGAAGCTGGACAAGGCCCGCGAGAAGTTCCGCCAGTACTCGTTCATCGTCGACCGCAAGGCCACCAAGCACGACGTGGCCCGCGCGGTGGAGACGCTCTTCAAGGTCACCGTCGAGGGCGTTCGTACGAACG
This sequence comes from Pyxidicoccus sp. 3LFB2, assembly GCA_046520375.1. Classification (GTDB taxonomy): domain Bacteria; phylum Myxococcota; class Myxococcia; order Myxococcales; family Myxococcaceae; genus Myxococcus. The sequence goes on along the minus strand of JBKGHK010000134.1, from coordinate 17,245 downwards.
TCGTCCGCGGCAAGGTCAAGCGGGTCGGCAAGAGCATCGGCAAGCGGCCCAACTTCAAGAAGGCCGTCGTCACCCTGAAGCAGGGCGACTCGATCGAGCTCTTCGAGGGAGGGGCGGCCTGACGCTACGGCGTCGAGCCTGCCTGCGAGGAAAACACCATGGGCATCAAGAAGTACAAGCCGACTAGCGCCGCCCGCCGTCTGATGACGGTGTCCGACTTCGCGGACATCACCAAGGACTCGCCCGAGAAGGCCCTCACGGAGCCCCTCAAGCGGTCCGGTGGCCGTAACGTCCACGGGCACATCACCCGGCGTCACCAGGGTGGCGGTCACAAGCGCCGCTACCGCGTCATCGACTTCAAGCGTCGCGACAAGGACGGCGTGCCGGCCAAGGTCGCCTCCGTGGAGTACGACCCGAACCGCACCGCCAACATCGCGCTGCTGCACTACGCCGACGGCGAGAAGCGCTACATCCTCGCTCCGGTGGGTCTGAGCGTGGGTGACACCGTGTTCGCCGGCGAGACGGCGGACATCCGGCCGGGCAACAGCCTGCCGCTGCAGAACATCCCGGTGGGTACCGTCATCCACAACGTGGAGCTGAAGCCGGGCCGTGGCGCCCAGGTCATCCGCTCCGCCGGAACCTCGGGCCAGTTGATGGCGAAGGAGGGCCGCTACGCGCAGGTGCGTATGCCTTCCGGCACCGTCCGCATGGTCCTCATCGAGTGCCGCGCCACCGTGGGCCAGGTGGGCAACATCGAGCACGAGATCATCCGCATCGGCAAGGCGGGCAAGAGCCGCTGGCTGGGCATTCGTCCCACCGTCCGTGGTCTGGCGATGAACCCGGTCGACCACCCGCACGGCGGTGGTGAGGGTAAGTCCGGTCAGGGTAATCCGCACCCGGTGTCGCCGTGGGGCAAGAAGACCAAGGGCCTCACCACGCGCACCAACAAGCGCACTGACAAGTTCATCGTGAGCGGCCGCCGCCAGGGCGCGCGCAGCCAGTAAGAGGATCGCAAGTCATGGCTCGTTCGATCAAGAAGGGTCCGTTCGTCGATGATTTCCTCGTGAAGAAGATCGAGGACATGATCAAGACGAACAAGAAGACGGTCGTGAAGACGTGGTCGCGGCGCTCCACCATCCTTCCGGAGTTCGTCGGCCACACCTTCGCGGTGCACAACGGGAAGAAGTTCATCCCGGTGTTCGTCACGGAGAACATGGTGGGCCACAAGCTCGGCGAGTTCGCCCCGACGCGTACGTTCGGCGGCCACTCGGCGGAGAAGAAGGTCGCCAAGGCCCCGGGCAAGTAGCCTGGTGCATTGCCTGAGAGCCTGAGGAGAAGACCATGGAGTCGACTGCACATCTGCGTTTCCTGCGCATGAGCCCCCGCAAGATTTCCACCGTTGCGGCGCTCGTCCGGGGCAAGCCTGTTGAGGCGGCCCTCAACATCCTGAAGTTCACCAAGCGCGCCGCGGCCAAGCCGGTGGAGACGCTCATCAAGAGCGCCGTGGCCAACGCGACGGACAAGTCCAAGGGGCAGGTCGACGTGGATACCCTCTACGTCAAGACCATCTCCGTGGACCAGGGTCCCACCCAGCGCCGCTTCATGCCGCGCGCCATGGGCCGGGCGACCCCCATCAAGAAGAAGACCGCCCACATCCATCTGGTGCTGGCCGAGGCGAAGAAGAAGTAGGACCCTGTCGGGCCCCGCCCGGAACGTTCAAGGAGATTCACGTTGGGACAGAAAGTTCATCCGATCGGGTTCCGGCTCGGCGTCATCAAGACCTGGGACTCCAAGTGGTTCGAGCACAAGAACTACGCGCAGTGGCTCCATGAGGACATCCGCATCCGCGAGTTCGTGAAGAAGTCGCTGAACCACGCGGGCGTGTCCAAGGTGGAGATCGAGCGCGCGGCAAACAAGGTGAAGGTCAACGTCCACACCGCGCGGCCGGGCATTGTCATCGGCAAGCGGGGCGCGGGCATCGAGACGGTGAAGAAGGACCTGCAGCAGTTCACCAAGAACGAGGTCTTCCTCAACATCGTCGAGGTCCGCAAGGCGGAGACTGACGCCCAGCTCGTGGCGGAGAACATCGCCACGCAGCTCGAGCGCCGCATTGCCTTCCGCCGCGCCATGAAGAAGGCCCTGCAGACGGCGATGAAGTTCGGCGCCAAGGGCATTCGCGTGGCCTGCTCGGGCCGGCTCGGTGGCGCGGAGATGGCGCGCTACGAGTGGTACCGCGAGGGCCGCGTGCCCCTGCACACCCTGCGTGCGGACATCGACTACGGCTTCGCCGAGGCCAAGACGACCTACGGCAAGATTGGTTGCAAGGTCTGGGTCTGCAAGGGCGAGGTCCTCCCGGGCAAGGGCGGCCAGGCCCCGATGCCCTCCAACCGGTAATCAGCCCACCCGCACCGGACGTGCCCGCGAGGGTCGTCCGGGGCAGGGCGGCCAAGGACAGCGACGATGCTTCAGCCTGCTCGTACCAAGTACCGCAAGATGCACAAGGGCCGCACCCCGGGCGCCGCTCACCGTGGCAGCGACATGACGTACGGTGAGTACGGCCTGGTCAGCCTCCAGCCGGGGTGGATCACCTCCCGGCAGATCGAGGCGGCCCGTATCGCGATGACCCGTCACGTGAAGCGTGGCGGCAAGATCTGGATCCGTATCTTCCCGGACAAGCCCATCACCAAGAAGCCGGCTGAAACCCGCATGGGTACCGGCAAGGGCGGCGTGGAGTACTACGTCGCGGTGGTGAAGCCCGGCCGTATCCTCTACGAGATGGAGGGTATGACGAAGGAAGTGGCGACCGGGGCGCTGAAGCTGGCGCAGGCGAAGCTGCCGGTGCTCACGAAGATCGTGACGCGCTCGGACCTGAGCCTCTAGGCATACAGCGGCGGGGGCCGGCCTCCAGGTCGGCTCCCGCTCGCATGTGGAGATTGCAATGGCGACTGCGAAGGAACTGAAGGAACTGTCCGCGGAAGACCTGCAGCGGCGCGCGACGGAGCTGCGCGACACGCTGTTCCAGGACCAGCTGAAGCGGCGGACGGGCTCGCTGGACAGCCCGGCCGAGCGCACCCAGCACCGCCGCGACCTGGCTCGCGTGCTGACCGTCATGACCCAGAAGGTCAAGGCGGCCAAGCAGGGCTGAGAAGTCAAACCTCCAAGCGCGCTCGTGTGGTAGTGAGCGCGCGCGGCCATCCGGGGTGGAAGCCCCGGGTGCATGAGAGACAGTGAGACCGAAGATGGCTGAAGCGACCGAGACACCCGCTCCCGAGACCTCCTCCCGTGGCCGTCCCAAGACGCGCGTGGGGATCGTCACCTCCAACAAGATGCAGAAGACGGTGGTCGTGACCGTCCAGCGCCGTGCTCCCCACCCGAAGTACGGGAAGATCATGAGCCTGCGCGAGAAGTACAAGGCGCACGTGGAGGACCACGACTACCCGAAGAAGATCACCATCAACGAGGGTGATCGGGTCCGGATCGCCGAGACCAAGCCCGCTTCGAAGGACAAGCGTTGGCGCGTGGTCGAGGTGCTGGAGAAGAGCAAGAACGTCTAGCACGCACGCCACTCCGCGCGGCCGTGAGGCGGCGCGGGGCGGTCCCCGGCGACAGGAGATTCCCAGATGATTCAGATGACGAGCGTGCTCGACGTTGCCGACAACTCGGGCGCGAAGAAGGTGTTCTGCATCAAGGTGCTCGGCGGTTCGAAGCGCAAGTACGCGTCCATCGGCGACGTCATCGTCGTGTCGATCCGCGAGGCGCTGCCCAACTCGAAGGTGAAGAAGGGTGACGTGGCGAAGGCCGTCATCGTTCGCACCAAGCGCGAGGTGGGTCGTCCCGACGGCAGCTACATCAAGTTCGACGGTAACTCCGCGGTCCTCATCAACAAGGACATGGAGCCCATTGGTACGCGCATCTTCGGGCCGGTGGCCCGTGAGCTCCGCGCCCGCAAGTTCATGAAGATCATCTCGCTGGCGCCCGAAGTCCTCTGAGAGGACAGCAGGCCGGACGGCGAGCAGCCAGGGAGAGGTAGCCATGCAGAAGCTGAAGGTAGGAGACACGGTCCAGGTCATGGCCGGGGCCGAGGCCTCCGAGAAGAACCCGGCGACCAAGCGCGGCAAGATCCTGAAGATCGATCGCGAGGCAGAGCGCGTGACGGTCGAAGGGCTGCGCCTGGTGAAGCGGCACATGAAGAAGACGCCGCAGAGCCCGGAGGGTGGCATCGTCGAGAAGCCCGGCACCATCGCCCTGGCCAATGTCCAGGTGGTGTGCGCCAAGTGCGACAAGCCGACGCGAGTGGGCTTCCGCACCGAGGGTGAGGAAGGGAAGAAGAAGCGGTTCTGCAAGAACTGCGACGCCCTGATTGACTAGGTGACCGCCTTGGTGCATGTATGCGCGCCCTTCGCCCTCCCGGGTGGGAGGGAAGGTGGGCGTGCAGGCATGGAGGGCCCGTGGAGCATTCGGGGCCCTCGCGGTGTTTCCAGGTTCCATACGAAGGACTGATCGGGCGCGCTGGGTCCACGACGGCGCTCCGAAGCAGAGGACAGGACGATGGCTGACGAGAAGAAGGGCGAGCAGAAGGAAAAGAAGGCGAAGCGGGGCAAGAAGGAAGAAGCCAAGAAGGTCGGCTTCGCGGCGAACATCGAGGAAGGTCTCGAGGCCAAGCCCGCCCGCATGAAGGTCCGGTTCCAGAAGGAGGGCGTTCCCGCTCTCATGAAGGAACTGAACCTGAAGAACCCGATGCAGGTGCCCCGGCTGGAGAAGATCGTCGTCAACATGGGTCTGGGCGAGGCGCTCGCCAACAACAAGATCCTGGAGTCGGCGGTGGACCAGCTCGCGGCGATTACCGGCCAGAAGCCGATCGTCACGCGCGCCCGCAAGTCCATCGCGAACTTCAAGCTGCGCCAGGGCCAGGCCATCGGCGCCGCCGTCACCCTGCGTGCGCGCGCATGTACGAGTTCATGGACCGCCTCATCACCGTGGCGCTGCCGCGCGTGCGTGACTTCAAGGGCGTGTCCCCCAAGGCTTTCGACGGGAAGGGCAACTACACGCTCGGTGTCCGCGAGCAGATCATCTTCCCTGAGATCAACTACGACCAGATTGAGAAGGTGAAGGGGCTCAACATCAGCTTCGTCACCACGGCCGTGAACGACGAGCAGGGGCTGGCGCTGATGCGTCACTTCGGCATGCCGTTCCGCCAGTAGCCAAGGACACCCAGAAACATGGCCAAGCTCTCCAAGATTGCCCAGGCAAAGCGCAAGCCGAAGTTCGCCGTGCGCCAGTACAACCGCTGCCCGCTCTGCGGCCGGCCCCGTGCCTTCCTGCGCAAGTTCAAGATGTGCCGTATCTGCCTCCGCAACCGCGCCCTGCGCGGTGAGATTACCGGCGTCACCAAGTCGTCCTGGTAATCGGAAGGGCAGGGCGCCTGGCGGGCCCGTGAGGGCAGGCAGGCGCCCCGGGCGTGCTCCGCGAGGAGCGCGCCCAGGAAGTTCCGCTGCAAAGACGTGGCAATTGTCGCGAACCCCCGGGATGGGCCCGGCAGGCGTGGCGGTTGCGAACGCGGTGCCCTGAAGGGCGCCGCCTCGGAAGGTATCCCAATGCCGGTCAATGATCCCGTCGGCGACATGCTGACCCGCCTGCGCAACGCCTCGCGTGCGCGGCACGACAAGGTCGTCATCCCCCACTCGAAGCTCAAGCTCGAGGTCATCAAGGTCCTCAAGGACGAGGGCTACATCGGGGAGTACACCGTCCACGAGCTCGCGCCTCAGAACGAGATCACCGTGCAGCTGAAGTACGGTCCGGACCGTGCGCCGGCCATCACCGGCATCCGCCGCGTGTCGAAGCCGGGCCTGCGCCGCTACGTCGCGGTCCGCGAGATTCCCCAGGTGCTGGGTGGCCTGGGTGTCTGCATTCTCTCCACCTCCCGCGGCATCATGGTGGACTCCGAGGCTCGCAAGCAGAAGGTCGGCGGCGAGCTGCTCTGCACCGTCTACTAGCCAGCCGCCCCGGAGTGGCGCCCCGCGAGGGAGCGCCCCCAGGGCAGACAGGACCGAGGCAACCATGAGTCGGATTGGAAAACTGGCAATCAAGCTCGGCGACAAGACGAAGGCCATCGTCGCCGGCCAGCAGGTGAACTTCGAGGGCCCCAAGGGCAAGCTGTCGGTGAAGCTGCCCGCCCGGGTCAAGGTGGAGATCAAGGACGGTCAGGTGACGGTCGCGCGTGAGGATGACTCCCGCGAGGCTCGCAGCCTGCACGGCCTGACGCGCACCATCCTCGCGAACGCCGCCAAGGGCGTGTCCACGGGCTTCGAGAAGAAGCTGGACATCCGCGGCGTCGGTTTCCGCGCCGAGGTGAAGGGGAAGGCCATCCACTTCTCCCTGGGCTACTCGCACCCGGTGGTGTTCAACCTGCCCGAGGGCGTGACGGCCGAGGTCGACAAGGCCTCGCGCACCGAGGACAGCCTGCCCACCGTGGGTCTGACGCTGCGCTCCGCTGACAAGGAAGTGCTGGGGGCCACGGCGGTGAACATCCGCTCGCTGCGCCCGCCCGAGCCCTACAAGGGCAAGGGCATCAAGTACTCCGAGGAGCGCATCCGTCGTAAGGAGGGCAAGACCGGAACGACGTAGTCGTCCCGTCTGTCCTGAGTGTTCCAAAACCCGCCGGGCCGAAGAGGCCTGGCGGCATCATCCGGTGGCGGAAGGCCGCATCGCCGCCGGACGGACAAGGAAGCAGCCATGGCAAGCAAGATCGAGCAGCGCCTCAAGAGGAAGACCCGCATCCGCAAGAAGCTGTCGGGCACGACAGAGCGGCCGCGGCTCACCGTCTACAAGAGCCTCAAGCACATCTACGCCCAGGTGGTGGACGACACCACGGGACGCACCCTCGCGTACGCTTCGTCGCTGTCCAAGGACCTGAAGGGTCAGGACGAGGGCGACAAGAAGGCGGACGCGAAGCGCGTGGGCGCCCTGATTGCGCAGAAGTGCAAGGCTGCCAACGTCGAGGCGGTGGTGTTCGACCGCAACGGCTTCCCCTATCACGGGCGCATCGCCGCCGTGGCCGACGCCGCGCGCGAGGCCGGTCTGAAGTTCTAAGACTTCGAAAGGAATCCCCCAAGTGGCAACTCCGATCAATCCGAACGATCTGGACCTCACCGACCGCGTGGTGAACATCAACCGCGTGGCCAAGGTCGTGAAGGGCGGCCGTCGTTTCTCGTTCGCCGCCCTGGTGGTGGTGGGGGACGGCGCCGGACACGTAGGCGTCGGCCTGGGCAAGGCCAACGAGGTCCCCGAAGCCATCCGCAAGGGTGGTGAGAATGCGAAGAAGAACCTGTTCCGGGTTCCGCTGATGGGCCACACCATCCCCCACGAGGTGCTCGGGCACTTCGGCGCCGGGTGGGTGCTCCTGAAGCCGGCCAGCCAGGGTACGGGCGTCATCGCCGGCGGCGCGGTTCGCGCGGTGCTGGAGGCGGCGGGCATCCGCAACATCCTGACCAAGAGCCAGGGTTCGCGGAATCCCCACAACGTGCTGAAGGCCACGGTGGCGGGCCTGAAGATGCTGCGCAGCGCGGAGCAGGTGTCGCGGCTGCGTGGCAAGGACGTCGAGGCGACGAAGCTCGCCGGCGAGCAGAGGACCTAACCATGGCGCTCAAGGTCAAGCTGGTGAAGAGCTTTTCGGGGTCGTCCGGCGAGATGCTGGACACCATCCGTGGGCTGGGCCTGAAGAAGTTCGGCGAGGAGCGACTCCTGAAGGACACCCCGTCCGTTCGCGGCATGGTGTTCAAGGTGAAGCACCTGGTGAGCCTGGAGACTGTTGCCGATGAGGCGCCGGCCCCCAAGCGTCGCAAGCCGCGCAAGGTCGCTCTGAAGGAGCGGACCCGCGCGTACCAGGCCAAGCAGGGCAAGGCCTGAGAGGATTGAGACGATGAGCACTCTGCACGATCTGAAGCGTCCGTCGCGCTCGTGGCACCGCAAGAAGCGCGTGGGCCGCGGCCAGGGTAGCGGCCTGGGCAAGACGGCCGGCCGCGGTGGCAAGGGCCAGAAGGCCCGCAGCGGCAACATGCGGTTCGAAGGCTTCGAGGGTGGCCAGAGCCCCCTCCAGCGCCGTCTGCCGAAGTTCGGCTTCAACTCGCCCAACCGCACCGTGTACGCGGTGGTGAACCTGGCGGACGTCGAGGCGCACTTCGACGCTGGCGCCACGGTGGACGAGGCCGCGCTGAAGCAGGCGGGCCTGGTCAAGGGCCGCTATGACGGCGTCAAGCTGCTGGCCCAGGGCGGGCTGACCAAGAAGGTCACCGTTCGGGTCCACAAGGCCTCCGAGGCGGCGAAGTCCGCCGTCCAGAATGCGGGCGGCGCCGTCGAAGAGCTGCCGCTGATGGCCCACAAGCCGGAAGCAGCGGCCAAGGCGCACGCCGGCAAGGGCGTCAAGGCGCCCCGGCAGCCCAAGGCCTGAGCGTGTCGGGCGCGCATCACTTGTCAGTGGTGCGCGCCTTTTCGCTTGTGTAGGCTACTGCGCCCCTTTCCCGCTCGTGGAACAGGGGCGTTTTGTCGTCCTGGCAGAACCCTCACGAAGAGGATGGCTACCCCGTGGCTCTGAACGCCTTCGCCAACGTCTTCCGTATCGCGGAGCTGCGCAGCCGTCTTGCGTACACGCTCCTGCTCCTGGCCGTCTATCGCATCGGCATCTTCATCAACACGCCGGGCGTCGACCGCGCGGCGATGAACGCGTTCATGGACGCCCAGAAACAATCGGGCGGCCTCGTATCGCTGTTCAATCTCTTCTCCGGCGGCGCGCTGGAACAGATGTCCATCTTCGGTCTGGGCATCATGCCGTACGTCAGCGCCTCCATCATCATGCAGCTGCTGGCGGTGGTGGTCCCCAGCCTGGAGCGGCTGCAGAAGGAGGGCGCCGGCGGGCGGCAGAAGATCAACCAGTACACCCGCTACGGCACCATCGTCCTCTCCGTCATCCAGGGCATCGGCATCTCCCGGTGGCTGGCGTCGCTCGGCCGTTCCGACGGCGGGCAGAGCGGCTTCAACCAGGTCGTCGTCCCGAACGACACCGCGTGGTTCACGTTCATGACGGTCATCAGCCTCACGGCTGGCACGGCCTTCATCATGTGGCTGGGTGAGCGCATCACCGAGCGCGGCATCGGCAACGGCATCTCGCTCATCATCTTCGCGGGCATCGTGGCCGGCGTGCTCCCGGGCGCCAAGACGCTGCTGGACCTGACCCGTCAGGAGGTCATCGCCGTCGCCGAGGTGCTGGCGCTGGTGGCCTTCATGCTGCTCATCATCGGCGTGGTGGTCTACGTCGAGCGGGGCATGCGGCGCATCCCCATCCAGTACGCCAAGCGGATGGCGGGACGGCGGATGTTCGCGGGACAGGCGACGTACTTCCCGATGAAGGTGAACACCTCGGGCGTGATTCCGCCCATCTTCGCGGGCGCGGTGCTGTCCTTCCCTGCCACGCTGGGCACCTGGTTCCCGTTCCTCCAGGACTTCCAGCGCGCCATCGAGGGCAACCTGTGGATCTACAACGGGCTGTTCGTCCTCCTGGTCATCTTCTTCGCGTACTTCTACACGGCGCTGACGTTCCGGCCGGATGACGTGGCGGACAACATCAAGAAGCAGGGTGGCTACATCCCCGGCATCCGTCCGGGCCGCCAGACGGCGGAGTTCATCGAGCGGACGCTCAACCGGCTCACGTTCGGTGGCGCGCTGTACCTGGCCGTCATCTGCGTGATTCCTTCCGTCATCAGCGGCCTGCTGGGCGTACGCTTCACCTTCGGTGGCACGGCGCTGCTGATTGTCGTGGGCGTGGCGCTGGACACGGTGCAGCAGATCGAGGGCCACCTCATCAGCCGCAACTACGAGGGCTTCGCGGGTCCCCGCGGTCCGCGCATCCGCGGCCGGGTGCGCGTGGCGGCCTGAGTCACAAGGCGTGCGTTCCGGGCGCCTCTCCCCGTCGTGGGGAGGGGCGCCTCGTCGTTCCAGGGTAATGTCGTTCAGGGGTATTCGGTGGTGCACACGGGGGGCGCTCGGAGGTTTGTGGCCGATGACTTCCGTGCCTTCCTTCGGAGCTGAGAGGAGCACATGAACCTGATCCTGTTGGGGCCGCCGAACGCGGGGAAGGGCACCCAGTCGAAGAAGCTGTATGGGGACTTCCACATCCCGCAGATCTCCACCGGTGACATCCTCCGCAAGGCAGTGGCGGACGGGACGGAGCTGGGGAAGGTCGCGGGCCCGCTGATGGCCGCGGGCCAGTACGTGCCGGATGACGTCGTCATCGGCATTGTCGAGGAGCGCCTGAAGCAGTCGGACGTGGCCAACGGCTTCGTGCTGGATGGCTTCCCGCGCACGCCCGGTCAGGCGGAGGCGCTGGACAAGATGCTGGCGCGGCTGGGCAAGAAGCTCGACGCCGTCATCTCGCTGGAGGTGCCGCACGCCAAGCTGGTGGAGCGCGGCTCGGGGCGGCGGGTGTGCCCCACCGACGGCAGCGTCTACCACGTCTACCAGAGCCCTCCGAAGCGGGCGGGCTACTGCGACAAGTGCAACTCGGGACTCGTCCAGCGTCCGGACGACATGCCGGACGTCATCGAGAAGCGCCTGCAGAAGTACGACGCGGAGACGGCGCCGCTGAAGGCCTTCTACGCGAAGAAGGGCGTGCTCAAGAGCGTGGACGGCGTGGGCTCTCCGGAGGGCATCTACGAGGAGATCAAGGCCGCCGCCGGGAAGGGCTGAGCGGAGGCCGGGCGGGCGGGGAGGGTGCGCTTGCGGCGCCTGCCCCCGCTGGCCAACCGTTCCCGGGAGGCCCGGGTGGGCCGGGGACGCGTGAATGAGCCAGTCAGGCATCAAGAGCCCGGACGAGATTGCCCTGATGCGCCAGGCGGGGCGCATCGTCTGTGAGGTCCTCGACGCGCTCGAGCAGGCCGTGGCGCCTGGAGTCACCACCTGGGAGCTGGACGCCCTGGCGGCGAAGCTGACCGCCGAGAAGGGGGCCAGGCCGGCGTTCAAGGGGTACCTTGGCTTCCCGTGTGTGCTGTGTGCCTCCGTGAACGAGGAAGTGGTCCACGGAATCCCCAGCAAGCGGAGGAGGCTGGCCGACGGCGACCTGATGAAGCTCGACTTCGGGGTAATGTACCGGGGTTTCTTCGGGGACTCGGCGCGGACGGTCCCGGTGGGGAAGGTGAGTGGGGAGGCCCGGGCGCTGGTGGAGGCCACCCGGGAGTCGCTGAACAAGGCCATCCAGGCCATGCGGCCAGGCAACCACCTGGGGGACATCGGCCATGCGGTTCAGCGCCATGTGGAGGCCCGGGGTTACTCCGTGGCCCGGGGCTTCACGGGGCATGGCATCGGCCGGAAGCTGCACGAGCACCCCCAGGTGCCCAACCATGGCCAGGCGGGCTCTGGGATGAAGCTCCGCCCGGGGATGGTCCTGGCGGTCGAGCCCATGGTCAACCAGGGCACCGATGAAGTGGAGATCCTGGAAGACGAGTGGACAGCGGTAACGGCGGACGGAAAGCTGTCCGCCCACTTCGAGCACACCATCCTCATCACGGACCGCGGCCCCGAGGTCCTGACGCGGAGGTCTTGAAGGGCCCGCGACTGCGGGTGAAATACCCTGAGGTTCTGGGGGGTTGGTAGGAATCCGAGTTTTGCTGTGCGCGGCGCTTGCCACTTGCGGACCAAAGTGCTATCCCGCCGCGCTTCCAAGAGGTTCGTGGTCCGGGAAGAGAGTCTGACGCTTGCCGAAGGATGATTCCATCGAAGTCGAGGGGACGGTGATGGAGCCCCTCCCCAACGCGATGTTCCGCGTGGTGCTGGACAATGGCCACAAGGTGCTCGCGCACATTTCGGGCAAGATGAGGATGCACTTCATCCGCATCCTTCCCGGTGACAAGGTGAAGGTCGAGTTGTCTCCGTACGACCTGACGCGCGGTCGGATCACGTACCGGGCGAAGTAGAAGGGCTGGGCCCGCCGGGAATGGCGGGTAGCCCGCTGGGCTTTTCTTTAGCTGAGGAAGGAAGTTCGCTCCCATGAAGGTTCGGGCGTCCGTCAAGAAGATCTGCGACAAGTGCAAGGTTGTTCGTCGCAAGGGTATCGTGCGCGTCATCTGCGCCTCCAACCCGCGTCACAAGCAGCGCCAGGGCTAACGGCCAAGCGGCCGTTGGCTTCAGACCAACTCCACCCACGAAGGAATACCGAAGATGGCTCGTATCGCCGGCATCGATCTGCCGCCCAACAAGCGTGCAGTGATCTCGCTCCAGTACATCTACGGGATCGGCAACAAGTCCGCGCAAGACATCATCGAGGCGGCGGGCATCGATCCCACCACCCGGACCAAGGACCTCACCGAGGAGCAGGCCCGTAAGATCCGCGAGATCATCGAGGCCAGCTACAAGGTGGAGGGTGACCTGCGTCGCGAGGTCACCATGAACATCAAGCGTCTGATGGACCTGGGCTGCTACCGGGGCCTCCGTCACCGCAAGGGCCTGCCCGTTCGTGGCCAGCGCACCCATACCAACGCGCGTACCCGCAAGGGTCCGAAGCGCGGCATCGTCCGGGCCAAGCCGGCCGCTCCGGCTCGCTAAACCCTCCAGCGTGGGCCCCTTTGAGGGGCCCGCGTCGATCACCTTTCAGGAGCAGCAACGCACATGGCTGACGAGACCAATACTTCGGCTGCGGCGCCCGCGGGCGCCGAGGGTGCCGAAGCCCCTGCCGCGAAGAAGGCCAAGCGCAAGGGCAAGAAGAGCATCCTCAATGGCGTGGTCCACATCCAGTCCACGTTCAACAACACCATCATCACGATCACGGACATCTCCGGGAACGTGATCTCCTGGTCCTCGGCCGGGGCGCGTGGCTTCAAGGGAAGCCGCAAGTCCACCCCGTTCGCCGCCCAGGTGGCCGCCGGCGATGCCGCGGCGAAGGCGATGGAGCACGGCCTGAAGAACGTGTCCGTGTTCGTGAAGGGCCCTGGCGCGGGCCGCGAGTCCGCGCTGCGCGCGCTGGCCGCCGCCGGCCTGAAGATCAACCTCATCCGCGACGTGACGCCCATCCCGCACAACGGGTGCCGTCAGCCCAAGCGCCGCCGCGTCTAACCCCTTCGTCCGGGCCGCCCCCGCGCTTCGCGGTGTGAGGGCGGCTCCAGATCACCTCTAAGGACCGCTCAATGGCTCGTTACACCGCCAGCGCCTGCCGCATCTGCCGGCGCGAAAACCTCAAGATGTACCTCAAGGGCGACCGTTGCTACACGGACAAGTGCGCGATCGAGCGCCGCCCCTATCCCCCGGGTCAGCATGGCCAGGGCCGGGTGAAGTTCTCCGGCTACGGCGTGCAGCTGCGCGAGAAGCAGAAGGTCAAGCGCATGTACGGCCTGCTGGAGAACCAGTTCCGCGGCTACTACCACCGCGCGTCCGCCGCCAAGGGCAAGACGGGTGAGAACCTCCTGCAGCAGCTGGAGCTCCGCCTGGACAACGTGGTGTTCCGCATGGGCTTCGCGGACACCCGCGCCGAGGCGCGCCAGCTGGTGCGTCATGGCCACTTCCAGGTGAATGGCCGCAAGGTCAACATCCCCTCCTTCTCGGTCAAGCCGGGCAGCGCGGTGGAAGTGCTGGAGAAGAGCCGCAAGGTGCTCCGCATCTCCGAGGCGCTGGAGACGGTGGACCGCCGTGGCGTTCCGCAGTGGATCTCCCTGGACAAGAAGGCGTTCAAGGGCACCGTGTCGTCCGCGCCGAACCGCGAGGACCTGACCATGCCCATCCAGGAGCAGCTCATCGTCGAGCTCTACTCGAAGTAAGCCGCTCCGGACGTTGCAGTGCAGGCGCCCTGGCCGCTACATGAGGCCGGGGCGTTGTGCTTTATCGCAGGTGCTTCACCGCAGTCCCGCGTGCCCATCCTCCCGCCACCTGGTGGGTAAGTCGGTGGTGGCGCACGACACGAGGAGTCGTACACCATGGCAGATACGTTCGTTGCGAAGAACTGGCGTGACCTCATCAAGCCGCGCCGCATGGAGGTGGATCAGGACAGCCTGACCCCCACCTACGCGAAGTTCGTCGCCGAGCCGCTGGAGCGCGGCTTTGGTACGACGCTGGGCAACTCGCTGCGGCGGGTGCTCCTGTCGTCCCTGCAGGGCGCGGCCATCACCTCGGTGAAGATCGAGGGCGTGGACCACGAGTTCACCACCATCCCCGAGGTGTCCGAGGACGTCACGGACGTCGTGCTGAACCTGAAGGAAGTCCTCCTTCGGATGCACACGAACGAGACGAAGACGCTCCGCATCGAGGCGGAGGGTCCCAAGGAGGTCAAGGCCGGTGACATCATCACCGACCCGGACACGGAGATCCTCAACCCGGGCCACCACATCTGCACCATCTCCGAGGGCGGCAAGCTGCGCCTGGAGCTGACGTGCCGCCGCGGCCGTGGCTACACGCCGGCCAACTCCAACAAGGTGGCGGGTGCGCCCATCGGCACCATCCCCATCGACTCGCTGTTCTCGCCCATCCGCAAGGTGAACTACCAGGTCACCAACGCGCGCGTCGGGCAGGTCACCGACTTCGACAAGCTGTCGCTCGAGGTCTGGACGGACGGCTCCGTGTCCCCCCAGGACGCGGTGGCGTACGCGGCGAAGATCATGAAGGAGCAGCTCACCGTCTTCGTGAACTTCGACGAGACGGAGGAGCCCGTCGTCGCCGAGGCGCCGAAGGAGGAGGCCAAGCTCAACGAGAACCTCTTCCGCTCGGTGGATGAGCTGGAGCTGTCGGTTCGCTCGGCCAACTGCCTGCAGCAGGCGAACATCAAGAGCATTGGCGACCTGGTGCAGCGCACCGAGGCGGAGATGCTCAAGACGAAGAACTTCGGCCGCAAGTCTCTGAAGGAGATCAAGGAGATCCTCGCGGAGATGGGCCTGTCGCTGGGCATGAAGCTGGAGAACTGGCCGCCGAAGCAGGCGCCGGCGCCCGCGCAGCCGAAGGCGTAGTGTCTTTCGCGGTACCTCCCCGCACGCCGCGGGCACGGCAGGCAGGGGCGTGAGGGGAGGGGGCCTGGGACGTCGTTCCAGACCCGAACAGCAGTGGCGGGCCCCGTGCCGGGTCCGCCCTTCCCACCCGGTACCTTGTACGGCCGGAGTGGTTGGGCCCCCGGGCCTGGAGCAGGACGATGCGCCACAAGGTCGGACAAAGGAAGCTGCACCGCACCACGAGCCACCGGCTCGCGATGCTCAACAACATGGTCACCTCGCTGCTCGAGCACCAGGCGATCCGCACCACGGTCCCCAAGGCGAAGGAAGCCCGGAAGATCGCGGAGCGCATCATCACGCTCGGCAAGAAGGGTGGCCTGTCCAACGTGCGTCTGGCGGCCCGTACGGTGAAGAACCGCGACGTGCTGCAGAAGGTCTTCAGCGAGTACAAGGACCGCTACGCCACGCGTCCTGGTGGCTACACCCGCCTCATCCGGCTCGGCTTCCGCCGCGGTGATGCCGCGGAGATGGCCCTGCTGGAGCTGGTGGACCGGCCCGCGACGCAGGCCGCTCCCGTCGAGACCGAGGGTGGCGAGGCTGCTGCCACGGAAGAGACGAAGGCCGAGTAGTCGTTCCGCTTCCCGCGCCCTTTCGTGAGAAAGGGCCGGGGGCAACACGAGGGCGCTCCTCCCGAAAGGGAAGGGCGCCCTTCGTGTTTCAGCGCTTCGGTCCCAGGAGCTGCCGCCACTGCTCGCTCAGGGCCTCGGTGAGGTCCGCGCGGTCATCGCGGGTGCGCATCTGCAGCGTGTTGAAGCGCAGGTCCGCGGGCGCGGCGCCCTTGGTGCCCTGAAGCTGCTTGGGGGTAATCGTCAGTGACTGTCCCGGCGGGACGAGGGGCACCGCGGACTGGTACTCGCCGTTGACGGTGACGACGACCTCTTCCCAGGCTTCGTCGCTCTCGTTGAAGATGGTGAGCGAGGGCCGGTCCAGCTTGTCGCTGAGGACCAGGCGCGCGTCCATGTCGCCCGTCTCCACGGTGCTTCCAGGACAGGCAATGGCGAAGCTCGCGACCGTCATCGCCAGCCAGCCGGCGACGATGGAGGCCTTGTACTTGAAGTACCTGTCGCGCTGGCCGAAGTCCGCCACCAGCTCCTTCAGGACGGAGGCGGCATTGAGAAGGTGGTTGGAGGCCTCTCCCGCGAGGCGCTTGCCCAGGGGGCCTTCCACCTTGTCCTTCTGGAGGGGCTCCGAGCGTGCCGCCGTCATGACGCGCATGCCGGGACTCGTCGGGGTGCGCGGCATGCCCGGCGTCGACGGTGCCCGGGGCATGCCCGGACTGGTGGGCGTCCGCGGTGGCGTGCCGGGGGAGGACGCTGTCTTCGGAGGCTTGGGACCGTCGCTCATCGGGCACCCAGTGTAGAGGGCCGAACCTGCTGGTGGCTACTGCGCCCTTGAGCTGCTGGGAGCGCACGGGGAAGCCACCGCGTTCTCCCGGCTGCGTCTCCAGCACCTTGCTGAGCCCAGCGCTCGGCCTCGCCGGCCGCCCGTCTTTTCGCGTCTCAGGCCCGGGGAGGACTTCAACGCCTGCTCGGTGAAGAGCAGCCCCAGCCGCAGGCTGAACTCCATGTTCTCGGGGTCCTTCTCGACCACGTGCCGCAGCTCGCGCTCGGCGGCCGGGTAGTCGCCGTCGAGCTGGTACACGAGCGCCAGCTTGCCGCGCGGAGGCACCGCATCCGGCTGCAGCGACACCGCCACGGAGAAGGCGTCACGGGCGGCGGGCAAATCCCTCCGCTCCAGGTGCAGGTCGCCCAGGTGGAACCAGGCCGCGTCGAGCAACGGATGCAGGGCCACGGCCTTCTCGAAGGCGGCGCGGGCCGCGTCCGGGCGCTGGCGCGAGAGGTAGAGCTCGCCCAGGTAGAGCTGGTTCTTTCCGTCCCGGGGCGCGCGCTCGATGGCCTGCTTGAACTCGTCCACCGCGCGTCCGGCGTCGTCCAGGCGCTGGTACGCCAGCCCCAGCAGCGCGTGCACCACGGCCAGGTCCGGGTAGTCCTGGAGGATTTCCTCGAAGGAGAGGATGGCGTGCTGGGGCGCGTCCAAATCCCTCAGGTAGCGCAGCCCCTCTTCCAGCTTCGCCTCGGCCGTCTTGGGGAAGCCGCCGAAGGGGTCGGAGATCTGCTCCATCAGCGCCCGTGCCGTGGCCACCTCGGCGGGGGAGGGACGGCCCCGCACCACCGCGCCCAGGGCCTCCACGGCCCCATTGGCGTCGCCCGTGCGGTGCAGCGCCTTGGCCAGCG
>JBKGHK010001349.1:0-1483 GCA_046520375.1 Pyxidicoccus sp. 3LFB2 | reverse complement strand
CTGCGGGGCGGGGGAGTGCCGGGCGGAGGGCGTGCGTGGGCAGTGAGCGGGCGGGCATGCGGCGCCGCGGATGACGGCGGCGCCGCGCCCAGGTGAGATGCGGGCATGGGACGGTTGAAGGAAGTGCTGGTGGTGGGCGCGCTGCTCGCGGGCTGTGGTGGCACGGAGGCGCAGGTCAGCTACACCGAGGTGGCGGAGCGCACGGCCTCGGCGATGTGCACGCATGCGCAGCGGTGCGGTGGAAGCACGGTGCCGTATGAGCAGTGCGTGGCGGAGGTCCTCGCGGCCTACGCGGCGGTGGAGCCGGAGCTGAACGCCGGGGTGGCGGGGGCGAAGTCCGGCTGCGTGCAGTGCATGCGCATCCGCACGGATGAGCTGGAGGCGTCGCTCGAGAGTGACTGCCAGCGGGCTCCGGATGCGGCGCGGGTGAGCTCGGTGTGCGGCGTGGAAGACGCGGCCTGCGCGGGGGCGCCGTAGGGCGACACCGCGAGAGGGCTGTCCGTTGTTGGACGAGACGTGGCCTGGTGGGTTTGGGGCGGCGGTGGAAGAGTCGTTAGCGTCTTCGAGAGCGACCTGACTCGGAGACCCGATGGACACGAAGCCGTGGCTTCGACGCGTCAGGCGGCTGGTCGGAGCGGCAGGTGTGACGGTCTGCCTGCTCTCCTGTGGGACGCACCAGGCGGGGGCGCGCTCCGTGCTTCGGGCAGATCATCCTCGTGGACCTGGAAGCTTCTGCGCACTGAACCCGGAGGGCTGCCCACCTTCCGCCTTCACGGCCACGGAGCCTGGGGCTTTCGACCTGGCGTCCTGTCTCAAGGCCTGTGATGCAGGAGGCGCGGTCCTCGAGAGCTTCTGCCGCGGGTTGGTGGAAAAGTGGCAGCGAGAACTCTGTTGGTCGGTTGTGGGTGGCACGAAGGTCGCCTGCAAGAACATGTGTTACCGGGTCCACTCCTGTGTGGACACCGGACGCGAATGTCCCGAGCGGGAAGAGTGAGAGGAACCTCATGTCCAACTGGCTTCCGCAACTCACCTCCATCGATGACCCGATTGCCGACGACTACTGGTCCTATGAAACGGACGAAGGAGCGAAGCGCTTCGTTCGCATCACCGTCGGGCGGCCCGTGCCCATTCCGGGGGACCCGAATGAAGACTGGTACTGCCCCCTGCTCATCGAGCACCCACAGCATCCCGACTTCCACTCAGTGGTGGGTGTCGGCCCTGTCGATGCCCTGAGGAACGCGATGCGCCTCGTGTCGGACGGCTTCCGCGAGATGCGAAAGGTCAGTCCTCGCGCGAAGCCTCCTTCCGTTCCCTGAATGGCACGTCCGCGCATCCCAGCGGCGCACCGCTCCCCCGCGTGACAGACTGCGCGCCCATGCGCACCCGGACCCTGCTCGTCGCACCGCTGCTCCTCTCCACCGCCTGTGCCACCGCGCCCGCCGCGCCTCCGGCGGAGCCGCTGGCCGTCACCGCCACCCGCGCC
>JBKGHK010001348.1:0-1485 GCA_046520375.1 Pyxidicoccus sp. 3LFB2 | reverse complement strand
GCCCCCCGCCAAGGAGGGTGAGTCCGTGGTCGCCGCCACCGTGGCGGTGGCCCCCGCGGCCGACGCGCAGCCCCCGCGCCGAGCGCCGCTTCCGCGAGCTGACCGACGCGGACCGCGAGAAGATGGAGCGCCTGGAGCAGCTGGCCAACAAGGAGCGCTCGCGCGCGGTGGAGCTGGAGAAGGAGCTGCGCCGGGTGAAGGGCCGCAACGAGACGCAGCAGCGCGTCTACGCCACCGCCAAGAGCGACCTGGACCTGATGCGGGACAAGTACAAGGCGCTGGAGAAGCGCCTGAACCGCACGCTCCTGGAGCGCGACCTGATGCGCCGGGCCATCAAGGACCTGGAGAAGAAGACGGGCATCCTGGCCGACCGCACCGAGCTGACGCCCGAGGAGATGGCCGCCAGCGACCAGCGCACCGAGGAGACCTCTCGCGTCCGCGCCGAGTCCGAGGCCCAGGCCGCCGCCCAGCAGGCTCCCGCCGCCACCCCGGCTTCCGAGCCCACCCCCGCCTCCGAGCCCGCCGCCACTCCGGGCGACTCCGAGGCCAAGCCCGCGCCCGTCTGAATCAGCGGCACGCGCCGTAGCGCCTTGAAGGGCTCGGTCTCCGGGGAGCAAATCCCCCGAGGCCGGGCCCTTCGCCGTTTCAGGGGGTGCCTTCCTCCGGGCCACAGCCCCCGGGGGTGAGGCCCCCTTCGTCCTTCGCCATGCCGTCCTGGAGCTTCTGGAGGAGGCGCTTCAGCTCCGTCACCTCGGCGTCGAGGAGGTACTTCTGGAGCTCGCCGTCCGCCCACTCGAGCGCGGTGTGCAGCAGGTGCAGCTCGCCGGCGGCCTTCTCGCCCAGCTCCAGCTTCACGCACCGGCGGTTCTCCCCCGCTCGGCGGCTCACCAGCCCGTCCTCTTCGAGGCGGTCCACCAGCCGGCTCACCGCGGGAGGGTCCACCAACAGCCGCTCCGCGAGCGCGGCCTGACTGCGCACACCTTCGGCGATGGCCTTCAAAGCCAGCAGCTGCATGAAGGACCTGCCCGTCTGCTCCCCCAGCCGCTCTGTAAGCAACCGACGAAGGGTGCGACGCAGCGAGCCCAGTTGCTCCGGGAGCGTCATTTGCCCTAAAGACTGTTGCGAAGTACAACGGTTGTCAATTACATCGGTGCGCCGCGGTACGTCGTCATACGGGGGGAGTCCGGGCAGAACGCGCAGTCACCCCTTTCCTTCCTCACGTCTGGCGTATGGCAACCCCTTCCGTCCTCCTCCTGGCACTTGTCGCCGCAGCGGCGCAGTCCGAACCGACCCCCTCGGAGCCCCTGCCCGTCCCCACCGAGCCCAAGGTGGAGGACGCGATGCTCACGCCCGTCCCGCCCGCGCCCCGTCTGGTGAAGACGTGGGACGAGGCGCTGGCCCTGGTGCGCGAGCGCTCCACGGACCTGCGCAGCGCCGAGGCCGGCGTGGAGCGCGCGGCCGGCCGCTGGCGCCAGGCCCTGTCGG
>JBKGHK010001347.1:0-1486 GCA_046520375.1 Pyxidicoccus sp. 3LFB2 | reverse complement strand
CTGCCCCGCCTCCGCCTGCCTCCGTGGAGCTGGTGTGCCCGGGCTTCACGCTGCGGCCTGATGACGCCATGTCCCGGCTCGCCCGGAGCCTGGCGGAGCGGCTGCCGGGGGCTCGCATCCTTGCCCTCCGTGAGCGGGGCGCGGCGCCGTCCCTGGTGCTCGGTCCCGAGGAGGTTGGGGGCGTCCCGGTATGGCACTTCACCCCGGACCAGCCGCCCCAGCGTGAGTCGGGAGTGCTGCCCGGGGCTTCGTCCCTGGAGACAGCGGTGCGGGGCCCTCCGGCGCCGGTGGCGCTGCCGGGCGCCTCTTCGCTGGAGACAGCGGTACGGGTTTCCTCCGCGCCAGTCGTGCTGCTGGGCGCGGACACGCTGGCCGCGCAGGCGGTGCTGCCCCATGTGAAGGAGCGGACCTGGGGGGTGTACGAGTCCTCGCTTCCCGGGTCGCTTCTCGAACCGGCACGCCAGCAGCTGGGCTCGCGGATGGTGATGTTGGACGCGTCCCGTCCCGACGATGCCTTGCGGGCGATGCTGAGCGCCCTGCCCTCTTCAACGGGAGTCTCCCGTGCGACCTGATGACCTGCTCACCCGCGCGCCCTCGCCCGAGGCGGTGGCGCGTGAGACGCGGAAGCTGCCGCAGCCCACGGAGGAAGCGCGCGAGGCGCTGCGCCGCTCCCTGGAGGCCGCCGCGAGTCCCCCGACGCCCGCGCCGTGGCCCGCGTTGCTCCAGGAAGCGCGCGGGAAGATGGACAGCCGCTACGCCGAGCCAGCGACGTCGCACCGGGGCGGGCTCGCGGGGCTGGCGCTGGTGGTGTCGAAGCGGGCGTTCCGCCGCGTCTTCCAGCCGTTCATCAACGAGGCGCTGCGCAAGCAGGTGGAGTTCAACGAGTCCATCCTCGACGCGCTGGCGACCCTCCACGACGTGCAGCGTGAGCACTCGCGCACCCAGGCCACGTGGCGGCAGGAGATGGACCGCAGGCTGGCCCGCATCGAAGCCGCCGCTGAGCGCGCCGCCGCACGGGGCCGGGATGATGCACCGGCGCCCGGGAACAGCCGGACCGGTGGGGAGGCGACGAGGCCTTCTCGCGAAGCCACGGAGCGCCTTGCGGCCGCGAGGCCCTCTCGCGCGGCATCGAAGCGTGCAACGCCCGAGGCCGCTGCGCCGTCGCGCGAAGCAACGAAGAGCACCGTCCCCAACGCCGCCAAGGCCGCGACTCCCTCTCTGGCTGAGGAATCACGCGCTGGGAATGCTCCGCACACGCCAGCGCCTGAGTCCACCGGTGGCGGCACTCCGCGCGCTCTGTCGCCCGACCCCACCCGGGGTGGCGCCTCGCGCGGACGCTCCAAGCGGCGCTAGGCAAGAAGCTCGGGGCCCCAGGTCCCGCCTCTCTCGTCCGCTCCGCGCCTCCTGCCTTGTAGGACCGGACGCCTCAACGGGCGCACTAGAAAGAAACGAAGGGTTGGAGTTGGCAGAGGAGGTGGTCAGGCCT
>JBKGHK010001346.1:0-1487 GCA_046520375.1 Pyxidicoccus sp. 3LFB2 | reverse complement strand
GGCGGACGCGACGGCACCCCGGCGCGCGCGCCCGAAGCGGACGCGGAAGCCGAGGGCCGGGGCCGGGAGCCTCCGGAGGGCGTGGACACCATCATCGTGGAGTTGGCCACGTCCTCGAAGCGCAGCTCCGTGTCGCCGAGCGTGATGACGTCGCCGTTGGCCAGCGGCGTCTCGTCGCCGATGACGTCGCCGTTGACGAGCGTGCCGTTGCCGGAGCCCATGTCGCTCACCGCCCAGCCCGCGCCCACCTTGCGGACCATGACGTGCTTGCGCGACACGGACGTGTCGGGGATGCAGATGGGGTTATCGGTGGCGCGGCCGATGGTGTACTCGCCGTCCTCCAGCGAGAACTCCTCGCCGGCCTTGGGCCCGGCGATGCAAATCAGCCGCGAGCCCGCGGACGCGGGAGCGGGCCGGGCCGCGGAGGCACCGGGCGCCGTCCTGCGCACCGGCGGACGGGAGCCCGTTCCTCCTGAAGGCGGCCCGCCGGAAGGCGTTCCAGAAGCAGGCCTGCGACGCGCCGGAGGAGAACCGTTCGACATGGGAAATCACCGACTCACTGCGAGGGGGGGCACGCGACTACAGCTCGTGCTCGTAAGCCAATTCCAACGCCCGATTGTGGCAGCGATGCTCTGCTGTAGGGAAGCGCCTGCTGACCTCTTGCAGGGCCGCCCGGGCCTTCCTGGCGTTCCGGTACTGTACGCTGCGTTGGAAATCGAGCATCAGCTGGCTGCACTTGTGGTCCAGCTCGGTCGTTACCTGACCAAGCTGGAAGCGCACGTCCTGGTAGAGGTCCGGCTTCTCGTCCAGGGCTTCCAGGGTTATCCAAGCGAAGCGGTACTGCTGCCACGCCTTGAAGAGGTTCTCCGCGCCCACGGCCCGCGTCTCGTAGAACTTGGCGGCCGTCTGGGCGTACTGGCGCGCCTTGGCCAGCACGTCGTCGCGGGACAGCTCCGGCACGGGGATGATTTCCAGCCGGAGGTTCCACACCCGCCACGTCTCGTTGCCCGGCGGGTTGCGCACGTTGTCGAAGACGAGTGAGTTGAGCTCACCGCGCTTGAGGGTGACGACCGGGAGGATGGCCTCCAGCTCGCGCTCCGCGGTGCCCGTCGTATCCGGGGGGACCCAGCCCAGGTTGACCCCGTTGAGCACCAGCGCCACCTCCTCCTTGGAGATGCCGCTGGCCTGGTAGTGGACCAGCGCCACCGCGCGGGTGGGCGTGACGAACTCGAAGTCGAAGGACTTCTGGTCCGGGCGCTCCCACTGCACGCCCTCGCCCAGGCCGAACGAGTCCGGCACCAATTGCAGCCCGAGCACCAACGGCTCCGGCCCGCTCGCGCCCAGGCTTCCGCCGTGCGGCAGGAACACCCAGCCCAGCGCGCCCAGGCCGCCCAGCATCACCAGCAGGACGGGCAGGCCCACCGCGATGCGGGCCCCCAGCGACAGCGCGCCCCACCACAGGGCCAGCTGTCCACCGCTGCTGGTGG
>JBKGHK010001345.1:0-1488 GCA_046520375.1 Pyxidicoccus sp. 3LFB2 | reverse complement strand
CCGCGTCCGCCGCCTGGAGCGCCCGGCGCCGGGACTCCAGGGCCGTCACCACGGCCAGCAGCCGGGGCGCCGCGGAGCCCTCGGGCACCCAGTCCCCGTCCCTCACGACGAAGGGCACCCGCTCCACCCCGGCGGTGCCCACCCCGGTGGTGCCCAGGGTGCCGTCGAAGTCGAGCGTGGCGTGGGCCTCGGCCCGCTGGCCGTCGGGCTCCACCACCACGGTGATGCGCGCGAAGCGGTGCTTCTGGGACTTCAGGGGGACGTCGGAGCCGGGCACGGGCAGCGTCAGCCCGTTGGCCTCCGTCTCCTTGAGGGCGGTGATGATTTCCGCCTCGGGGCCGGCGCCGCGCCCAGGAAGCGCGGGGCGAACACGGCCAGGGTGGCGCCCAGCGCCAGCAGGACGATGAGGGCGCCGCCCAGGCGGCTCCACTCCTCGGTGGTCCTCACGGGCCCAGCATTCGCTGGGCACGCTCCGCGGCGGGCGTCCCAGGCAGGCGGCGCGGCACCTGGCGCAGCGTCTCCTCCGCCTTCTTCGGGTCATTCAGCCGCACGTAGGCCGAGTGGAGGTCGAACAGGGCCTCCTCCTCGAAGGGCGTGCCGGGGTAGCGCTTCAGGAGCGACTCCAGGCGCTGGGCCACGGCCTTCCACCGCTCCCGCTTCGCGTAGAAGCGGGCCACATACATCTCGTGCTCGGCCAGCCGCTTGCGAGCCTCGTCCGCGTGGGCCTTGGCCTCGTCGGCGAACTCGGACTGCGGGTACTGGCGCCGGAAGTCCTCCATGGCGAGCAGCGAGGCCTGGATTTCGCCCTGGTCCTTCTCCTCCGCGGGCGGCAGGGCGAAGAACTCCGAGGGGTAGTCCTCCACGTGCGTGAGGGCGGAGCGGTAGGCGGCGTAGTCCACCCGGGGGTGCGTGGGGTGGAGCTTGATGAAGGTCTCGTACTGCTCGCGGGCCTCGGGCCAGGCCTCGCGGGAGAAGTCCACGTCGGCCAGCTTCAGCTCGGCCTCGCGGGCGGCCTCCTGGTAGGGGAACTTCGCGCGGACGTACTCGAAGTACTTCTGGGCGCGCAGGTAGTCCTTGTTCTCCAGCGCCTCCACGCCGAGCCGGAGGTTCTCATCGGCGGCATTGGCGTAATCGGGCTCACCGGCCTGTCCCGAGGTGAGGGACGCACAGCCGGAGGCAAGCAACAGGACGGCGGTCAGGAAGGCGACGGCGGAACGCATCTCCACCACGCTATTCGTCCGGACCGGAGGGGTCCAGCGAAGGTTCACCCAGGAGTCGGTGGATGACGTCTTCGGAGAAGCCCCGGCTGTCGAGGAGCCGTCCCGCCCGCGCCCGCTCCTTCGCGTCGAGCGGCCGGCCAAGCAGCCCCCGCCCCTCCAGCACCGCGCGGGCCGTGGCCAGCGCGTCGAAGTCCTCCGCGCCGCTTGCCTGGGACAGGGCCTGCCGGGCCGTCTCCTCGGGCAGGCCATGGGCTTCCAGCTTCTGGAG
>JBKGHK010001344.1:0-1488 GCA_046520375.1 Pyxidicoccus sp. 3LFB2 | reverse complement strand
ACCGCGCGGGAGAGTAGGTCGCTGCCGGATTCTTTTTGAGAACCCCCGTTGCCCTCGTGGCAACGGGGGTTTTCTTTTTTGGGCCGCCTGGGCGCGCGCCGCGCGCGTCCTCCGCGGGGCAGAGCACGAAGGCGTCGCGCCCGATGCCGCCGACGCCGCCGCGTGCGCTCGCCGTGGCCAGGCCGCTGCTCCAGCCATCCGGCTTTGTGGCGCGGTGATCAAAACGCTCCTGTAGCGCCCCTCATCCGACTGGAAGTTCTCTAGCCTGGGAAGGCAGTACAACCCAGGACGAGGAGTCTTTCATGCGTGGATTCTGGCGAAGCGCCGTGGGGCTGATGGCAGTGCTGACACTGGCCGGTTGTGGTGGGCCTCCCGAGGAGACGACGGAAGCCGAGCTCGGTGAGAGTGAGCAGGGTCTGGCTTGCAGGTATCCGGACGACTATTGCCCGGGGACCACCGTGTGCGTGGACGGAATGTGCCGCGATTGCATCCGCTACCCGCACTGGTGCCAGTAGCAGGCGCGCCCGACCCGCGGTGCAGCCGGAGGGCACGCCGCGGGATGTCCGCCACTGCGGTTGCAGAGCGGCTGCATCTCAATGCGGGCTGAGCATGAGGTGGGCACATGCGCATGCGTGTCCTCCACCTTGTCTGCGGGGAAGGAGCTTCCTGCTGCTCCTTCCCTTCGTGGACCAGCGTCTTCAGCGCCGTCCCAGATTCGACCACGCAATCCCAGACGCGGGCACTGACCGGCCGGGGTTGCCGACCTTCCGACGACCCGAGCAGGCGTCCGCATGGCATGCTTCTGGCTGGAGGCTCCAGCATGCCGACCGTGGTCCACGAACTTCGCCTTGCGGTGCGCTCGTTGCTCAAGTCGCGAGGCTTCAGCGCGACATCCATCGTCACGCTTGCGGTGGCGCTGGCCGCGAACGCCGCGATGTTCGCGCTCCTCCAGTGCGTCGTGCTCCGGCCGCTCACCTATCCCGACTCCGAGCGCCTCGTGGTGGTCACCCAGAGCGCGCCGGCCCTCGGCATCGAGGACGCGCTGCTCTCGGCGGACGACCTCCGGGCGCTGCGCGAGCGTGTCCAACTTCTCGAAGGCGTGGTGGGTCTCACGACGTGGGACGCGAACCTGACCGGGGCGGGGGACCCGGTGAGGGTCCGCGCCTCCGCCACGAGCGGCGGACTCTTCAGGCTGCTGGGGGTACCCCTGCTGATGGGACGGGAGTTCACGGCTGAAGACGCACGCGAAGGACGCGCCGATGTGGTCGTCATCTCGGAGGCGCTCTGGCGCTCGCGCTTCGCTTCCGACCCGCGCATCCTGGGCAGCCGGGTCGAGCTCAACGGCGGCGGATGGACCGTCATCGGCGTCGCCCGGGCCGAGGGGGTCTACCCGCTCGCGACCGAGGTGTGGCGGCCGCTCGAAGACGCCCGGCGGCCGCATCGGCACGCGTTGTCCAGGTCCTCGCGCGGCTGCGCCCCGGCGGCTCG
>JBKGHK010001343.1:0-1488 GCA_046520375.1 Pyxidicoccus sp. 3LFB2 | reverse complement strand
CCCGGGCACGAGCGCCAGCAGCACCTGGCGCTCACGAAGTCCTCGCCCCAGAGCGCGTTCGCCTCGCGGCGGGAGGACAGGAAGCCTTGCGCGCGCGTGAGCGCCGCCGCCACGCCCTGCCAGGTGGAGCGGTACGGCCAGAGGGCCCGCAGGCTCACGGCGCTCAGCGACACCGAGGCGTCATTGGCCCCGTCCGCCCAGCCGCCGTTGCCCAGCTGGCGCGCCAGGAGGAAGGCCACGGCCCGGCCCACCTGAGGCATGGAGCCATAGTTGGCCGCGCCCAGCGCCTCCACCGCGAGCGCCGTGTCCGTCACGCTCGAGTCGAAGCCGGCACGGTGGCCGAAGCCTCCGTCCGCGTTCTGGTGCAGGAGGAGCCGGCTGGCCCAGACGGTCGCCATGCGGCCCGCCTCGGCGTTGACAATGACTTTGCGCGCGAGGAACTCGGTGTTCACCTCGGCGTGCGCATTGAGCCAGGCGAGCCCGGGCTCGAAGCCGAGCCCCAGCGTCCGGTCCAGCGCGACCTGCGCGCGCAGCACCTCTGCGGTGGCCTGGGGCCGCGTGGCGAGCGAGTCCGCGCCCCCACCGTAGCTGCCGTCCACGTCCTGCTGGGCCTCCAACCAGTCCATGCCTGGACTGGCGTGCGCTCCGACGGAGCAGAACAGCGCCAGCACGGAGACCAGGACACCGCTCGCGCGTAGCGCGGCCTTCACGACCCCAAACCGCATGGACATGCCTCCCCCTCAACGGTGACGGTGGATATCCGCCCCCGAGGCGCGCCGTATGTCTCACATCTGGAATTGCAAGGTCAATACACCTTGCCGCTCTCGGCGCACGAGAAAGTCAGATTCCTCTGCGATACTGGCTTGTTACACCTGTAGCACCGGGCTCCGGCTCAATCCCAGTCCCGGAGCCCGACGCGCACGCGCTGGAGCATCAGCTCCCATTCCTGGCGTTTCAGGGTGGCCAGCACCCGCGCGCTGACGATGGCGAGGCCGCTGAGCGTCATCACCAGGAAGCCGATGCGGTGGTCCCTCAGGCCCGCGTCGAGCAGGTTGGCCACCACGTCCAGCGTGAGGAAGAGCGTCCCCAGCGCGAGGTAGGCGCGAATCTGCAGGGCCATTCCCACCGCCACGCCCAGCAGACACACGCCGCCGAAGACGAGCGCATACGTCCCGTCCGCCGACTCCCCCACCCGCATCGCCAGCTTCGCGGCCGCGGGCACGTACAGCAGCAGGCCTCCCAGGACTCGCACCGCGTTGCGCGCCGCCTGGGGCAGGCTCGACGTGAACAACTGGCTCAGCATCAGCAACAGCAGTCCGAGCGGCGCCAGGTAGATTTCCAGCCCCTCCAGGCCATACGCGAGCGCGGCGATGAGCAGCGCCAGGTTGCACGCCGCCGCGGCGAAGGCGCCAAACAGCCGGCTGCGCTCCGCCGCGCCCAGCGCCGCGTACAGCAGACCCGAGCCACCCGCGAGCCAGCGCCGCCTCA
>JBKGHK010001342.1:0-1494 GCA_046520375.1 Pyxidicoccus sp. 3LFB2 | reverse complement strand
CGGGCAGCCACCACGCTGGGCGAGCCTGAGCTGGCCCTGCGCCTGGGCATGCTGCTGGCCGAGCGGCCCGGGGTGAACGGGGCCCTCTCCGAGGAGGGCTGGGCGAAGCGCTGGGCGGAGCTGCGGCCGCATGTGGAGTCGCACCTGTCGTCCGCCGGTGGTTCGCTGTCGGCCTGGGTCAAGGGCGTGGACGCGGGGGGTGATTCGCACCTCACCCGGCGGCTGGCCCGCCTGGAGGCGTGAGTCCGCGCGCCGGTGCTACCGTGCGGCGCATGACGAGCAACACCCCACGAGGGCTGCTGGCGGCGCTGCTGCTGCTGGCGGCGGGCTGTGCCTCCGAGAGCGGCGCGACGCGCGGAGGCGGTTCGGCGGACTCCCGCGTGCAGGAGATGGAGGCGCGCAACCAGGCGCTGCGCGAGGAGCTGCGCCGCAAGCAGGCCGAAATCGAGCAGTCCTTCTCCGCCACCACCCAGGCGGAGGACGCCGCCGGACTGCGGGGCCTGGAGTGCGCCGGTGTCACGCCCGCGAGCACGCCCGCGAAGGGGATGCCGCGCTCGGGCACCGTCCACTCGCGGGTGAGGCTCAGCCACGGCGCCTTCCAGATGACGCCGAGCTTCTCCGCCGCGCGCAACGCCGGAGGCTGGAAGGTGTCCTCGGGCAACTGCCAGGTGTCCCGGCAATGAGCGCCCGACGGGGAAGGGGTGCGGCGTGGATGCTGGCCGCCGCCGCGCTGCTGGGCGGCTGTGCGGCGGACCCGCGCGTGCGGATGAAGTCGTTGGACGATGAGCACCGCCAGCTCACCCGGGAGTTTCAGGCCGCGGACCAGGCCGTGCAGGCCTCGGCCTCGTACCTCGCGGAGCTGCAGGCCCCGGCGAAGGCGGGCGGTACCTTCTCGCTCTACTTCACGCCCCAGGCGCTGGAGCGGATGGCGGCGCAGATGGTTCCGTACCGGATGCCGGGCCGCGACTTCAACAGCAAGCTCAAGGGCGAAATCATCGTCGAGCGCGTGTCCGACTTTCAGTTCCTCTCCCGCAACCGGCTGCGCTGCAAGGCGCACCTGCGCGGCGAGAAGGTGAAGTACACCGGCAGCGTGCCGTCCTTCGCGAAGGGCCAGGTGAAGGAGTTCGAGCAGGCCGTCACCAAGGGCGCCATCGCCGACCTGGAGGTGCAGCTCACCCTGGACGGTGCGCGCGTGCTGGCGCGAGCCGAGGCCACGGACATCCGGCTCAAGGCGAAGCGGGACTCCAGCGCGGAGAGCCGCCTCCAGAGCGAGATGAACAAGAAGGCGCTCCGTCAGGCCGTCGTGTTCGACATGACGCTCCAGTCCAACGGCGCCGTGCCACGCCGGCTGATGGTGACGGGCAACCACGTCGTCGTCACCTACGCGCCGTAGTCACAGGGCTCGCTCAGCCCGGCCCGCCCGTCGCGGACTCCGGGGCGGCGGGGGCCCGGGCGGGCACGGTGGCCGGCTGCCGGTCGATTTCCTCGGGTGGG
>JBKGHK010001341.1:0-1494 GCA_046520375.1 Pyxidicoccus sp. 3LFB2 | reverse complement strand
GCGCCTGGACGCACCTCGGCCGGCTCCACGCCCGCGCCCGCACCCGCGCCACCGACGCGGCGGCCTTCGGTAGGACGTGGCGCTCCAGGGCAGCGTGCGCGGACGGCGTGCCTCGCGCACAGGCACAGGCCAGGTACAGGTCCGCCGCGTGGACCTCCGCGAGCACCTTCGCGGGGCGTTCTCCTGGTGGCACACGCTCGGCCAGATGACGCAGGAAGTCTTCCTCGGCCAACGGCACCGTGGGCCACGCCTGTCGTCCCGTGGCGTACAGCGACGCCAGCACGTCCTCCAGGTCGGGCATGTCCGCATAGGCCCCCGCCCCGGGCCGCAGGTGTGGGAGGAACTGGAGCGACCGGCTCTGCTGCATGCCCATGCACGCCTCGGTCGGTGCGCACCCGAGCTTCAGGCCCGCCCCGGAGACTTTCCTTGTTACAGCGCCCTTTGCCATTTCTACAGGGTCCGGTTCCGGGTCGGCTCGGCCCGGGTCAATGGAGGCTCGCACTCCTGGCGTGGGCGCTGCACATTGTGTGACAGGCGGGTACGGCTCCAGGTGGAGATTCCGCCTGGGATTGGACCTTTCAGCGGCCCTGCACTTTCCGGCACGCCCCCTGCTTCCTGCTGCGGGCAATCGCAATGGGGGCAGGGAGATGGGCGAGCGGGAGCTGATGAAGTTGAGGGAGCTGAAGGAAGCCGCGCACGCCCTGTTCGCGCGGGGCCGCTACGCCCAGTGCGCGGAGACCTACGAGCGCATCCTCCGGCTGGCTCCCAAGGACCCGAACGTGCGGGTGCGCCACGCGGAGTCCTGCCGCCGCGCGGGGGACCGCCAGTCGGCCATCACCTCGTACCGGGTCGCCGCGGAGCTGCTGCTGGAGCAGGGCTGCGAGTCGCGGGCTCGGGGGGCGCTGCGCGCCGCGCTGGAGTTGGACCCGAGGGACCCGATGATTCACGCGGACCTGGCGCGGATGGGGCAACAGCAGTCACTGCCCTCCACCGCGCTGGAGGACGAGCGGCTCTACAACGGCGCCACCGGGTTCTTCGAGCGGCCCGGTGCCGCGTCGACGCGAGCGCCCCTGGGCCATGTGCCGCCTCCGCCTCCGCCGCCTCCATATGTGCTCCGCGCGGCCGAGGAGACTCCGGTGCCGGGGCCGCTTCCCTCGGTGGTGCCCACCATTGCTCCGGTGAACCTGGATGCGCTGCGGACTTCCGGGCGCACGATGGCGCCGATTCCGCTGACGCAGCCGGTGGCTCCGGGACGCAGGCCTCCGAGCCTCGTGCCTGTCGTGCAGGGACAGCTCATCAGCGAGACACCGGTGCCTCCGAACCTTCCGCTCGCGCGGAATGGTGCTGCTGCCGCGCGGGGAACGACGGCGCCCGTGCCTTCCGCTGAGCGAGCGGCGGGTGCGAGCCCTGCCCGGCCTGCTGGGGCCATGGGGTCCGCTTCCGGTCGGCCTGCTGGGGCGATGGGGCCCGCGTCCGGTCGGCCGGCCGAGGCGC
>JBKGHK010001340.1:0-1496 GCA_046520375.1 Pyxidicoccus sp. 3LFB2 | reverse complement strand
GCGGTGGACTGGCGCCAGGTGGCCCGGCCCGAGCCCCCGCTGGACGTGGCCGTCGTCTCGCTGGACGTGCCCGCCTCGGTGGCCGTGCGCGAGCCCTTCCAGTTCTCCGCCGTGGTGCAGGCGTCGGCGGCCGTCAATGGCACGGTGCGCCTGGAGCGCAATGGCCGCGTGCTGATGCAGGGCCCCTTCGACTTCGCCCCCGGCGCCAACGTGCTGCCGCTGAGAGACCTGGTGGAGGAGCCGGGCCTCGTGCGCTACCAGCTCACGGTGGAGGCGCCGGGCGACGGCGTGCTGGAGAACGACAAGGGGCTGGCGGTGCTGCGCGTGGAAGGCCCGCCGCGCGTGCTGCTGGTGACGAATCAGGCCCGGGGCACACTCGCGAAGGCGCTCGCGGAGACGGGCATGGAGCTGGAGGTCCGCGCGCCCTTCCGGCTCACGCTGGATGAACTGGACGGCGTGGGCTCGGTGGTGCTGGAGAACGTGGATGCCAATGCGCTGGGAGAGCCGGGCCTCAACGCGCTGGCGGCGTACGTGGAGCAGGCCGGTGGTGGGCTCGTCATGACGGGGGGGCGGACCAGCTTCGGCGAGGGCGGCTACCGGCGCTCTCCCGTGGAGCCGCTGCTGCCCGTGTCGCTGGAGATGCGCGAGGAGCAGCGCCGCGCGGCCGTGGCCCTCAGCGTGTTGATGGACTGCTCGTGCTCCATGGGCGTCACCGTGCCCGACGGGCGCACGAAGATGGAGCTGGCCGCGGAAGGCGTGGTGGCGGCGCTCACGCTGCTCAACCCGAAGGATGAGGTCTCCGTCCACATGGTGGACACGGAGACGCATGAAATCTTCCCGATGAGCCCCGTGGAGTCCGGCCTGCCGCTGGACAGGGTGGCGCGTGGCTTCAGCGGAGGGGGCGGCATCTACGTGGGCGAGGCGCTGCGCACGGGCCGGAGGGAAATCCTCGGCAGTGAGAAGCCCACCCGCCATGTCCTGCTGTTCTCCGACGCGGCGGACTCGGAGGAGCCGGACGACTATCAGCGCACGCTGGCGGAGCTTCGCGCGAAGGACGTGACGGTGTCCGTCATCGGCCTGGGCACCCCGAAGGACTCGGACGCGGACCTGCTGAAGGAGGTGGCCACGCGCGGGGGCGGGCGCATCTACTTCGCGGAGGATGCGATGAGCCTGCCGCGCATCTTCAGCCAGGAGACGCTCACCGTGGCGCGCGCCACCTTCGTGGACGAGCCCGCCTCGCTGGAGGGCGCTCCGGACCTGCCGCTGCTGGGCCGCCTGTCTCCGCAGGGGCTGCCGCAGGTGGGCGGCTACAACCTGACGTACCTCAAGCCCGGGGCCAGCGTGGCGCTGCGCACGCTGGACACCAACGCGGCGCCGGTGCTGGCGCTGTGGCGCGCGGCGCGGGCCGCACGGTGGCCTTCACCGCCGAGGTGGACGGGCCCTACACGGGCGAGCTGCGTCAGTGGGGCTCGCTGCGTGCGGCGCTGGAGGCCATG
>JBKGHK010000133.1:0-18695 GCA_046520375.1 Pyxidicoccus sp. 3LFB2 | reverse complement strand
CGCCGCCCGAGGGCGGGCCTCGCGTGGCGCTGGTGCCCTCCGGGAACGGGCTCGCGGTGGCGGGGGGTGCTGCCATGAGCGCGCGTCGGGGGCTTCGCGGGCGCCGTCATCGCGCTCGCCGTAGCGGCGGCCTGCTCGGGTGGGCTGAAGGTGGAGGAGGGCAACGCCTTCCCCTGTGACTACGCGCAGGCCGCGGAGGTGCGCGACAGCGCGTGCTCCCCGGGCTGGCGCTGCGGCATCGACAGCCGCTGCCACGAGGACGTGCCGGAGGTGCTGCCGGCAGGCACCGCGCCCGACACGTCCGGTGCCACGCGCCTGTACCCGAAGCAGCTCACGGGCGAGGCCTCGTTCATCGCGGCGGACCCGCGCGAGGACCGGGTGCTGGTGGGCTACGAGAATGACGCCTTGTTCTCCACCCAGGGCTTCTCCGCGCGGGCCCTGGGCAGCCTCCCGGTGGAGCGGGCCGCCTTCGTGGGAGGGCGGGTGGCGCTCCACCTGGTGGGGGAGGGCAATGAGTCGCTCGCGCTGAGCACGCTGGAGGCCGGGGCCGGAGCGCCCCCGTTGAGTGCCGTCCAGCCCGCGGTGAGGGACACGCGGGCGCTGCGCGCGGCGACCCTGCCGGACGGAGGTGCCAGCCTGCTGGTGCTGCGCACCGGTGGACAGGCCGGCGAGGTGGACGTCTCCACCGCCGCGTACACGCCCCTGCCCGGAGGCTTCGGTGTGCGGACGGATGGCGGCGTGTGCCTCCCCGGTGACGCGCTGCCCGGCTGCCCCGCGGACGCTTCGCTGCTGCCCATCCTGGATGCGAGGCCCGTTCCGCTCAGTGCGCTGCTCCTCGGCCGCAACGGCCAGGACGCGGACCGGCTGACGCCCGTGGTGGTGACGCGCGACTTCTTCCTCTGGCGCGGGCCGGGGGCCACTCCGGGCAGTGACACGTGGCAGGTGCTCAACCCGGAGGACCCCGTGTCGCGCTCGGGCCTTCAGGGACAGGGCGAGCCGCTGCTGCGCCATGGCGAGGGCGCCAGCGTGTGGGGCCTGCGCCGCTTCGTTCGCGAGGCGCCCGGCAGCACGAAGTCCCATGACGTGCTGAGCACGTGGACGCTCCAGCGCACGGCGCAGGGGCCCCGGGTAGAGCGCGCGTGGGATGACTGCGCGCCCTGTGGCACCGGACGCCTCGTCACCTTCACGCCCGTGTCGGACGGAGCCGTGGGCGTGGAGGTGCTGTGCGAGTCCGAGCGGGGCATCCGCTCCCTCTTCCGCGTCGTGGGCGCGTCCGTCACGTCGCCGCTCAACGCCTGCCTGCGCCAGCCGCTGGAGCCGTCGGTGGACCTCGCCGAGGTGGCGAGCACCGGTGAGGCCGGCGCGCGGCGGGTGAAGCCAGGCGCGGTGGACGACTCGCTCGGCGTGGGGCTGGCCATGGCCGGCGCGCATGGGCAGCTGTGGGTGGGACGCACGCTGAGCACCCTGCGGCCTCTCTTCCTGGACCGCGTGCCGAGGGATGTGGCCACCTTTGACGTGCCCGACGCCGGAGCCTCGTTCCTCGCGCTCACGCCGGACTTCGTCGCGGTGCGCTTCGCGGTGGGAGGAAGGCTTGGCCCCGGTGAGCCCGAGGGCCTGACGGTGGTGGACCCCCGACAGGTGGACGGTGGCGTCGCGGAGCAGGGCGACCTGGCGACGCTGGTGCGCGGCGCCGAGGGCTGGCTGGTGCTGGAGTCGGGCCAGCTCGTGCGCGTCAGCCCGGCGGATGGAACGCTGGGCAACAGCTACGGGCCGCAGTTGCTGGCCCCGAGCGGAGAGCCCGCGAAGGGGCCCTTCCTCGGCCAGGGCGTGCCCGCCTCCGAAGGCACGGGCGCATCGCTGGTGCTCACGGCGAATGACCAGCTCTACGTGCTGGAAAGCGCGAAGCTGGAGGCCGAGCCGGGCGCGCAGCCGGGCCTGCTGCCCCGCCTCACCCCGGACCCGGGCTTCCCCATCCGCTCGCTGGCGCGCGACAGGACGGTGAGCGCCAACAGTGGCACGGGGCCGAAGGTGCGCGGCTGGCTGACCACCGGGCGCAGCCTCTTCGAGTACCAGCAGTCCGCGGAGGGGCAGTGGAGCCTCCTCCCCCTGCCGCTGGGCAATGGCGAGCCGGTGGAGGTGTGGGGCCGCCAGGGCGACGGCACCAGCTACGGGCGGGTGGGCCTGCGCGACGGCCAGGTGCTGCGGCTGCCCTCGGGCATCCCCCTCACGCGGCCCCTGCCCACCACCGACTTCGTGGTGGACTACGCCACGCTGGACGGCTGGCCGGTGGCGCTGGGCGAGCAGGCCGTCTACCAGGTGGCGGTGGACTCGCGGCCGGGGGCTCCGGCGGGGCTGCTCCAATGGGTACCGATGACGCTGCCCGAGGGGCTCGGGCAGGCGGGCGCGCTGGACGGCGCGCGCATCGAGGTGGTGCCCGAGGCAGGCACGCAAGCCCTCCTCCTCTTCACCCGGACAGGCTTCGTCTACCGGCTCGCCCGGCCAGCGAGATAGGTCCCCGAAGCGGCGCCGGGGAGGTTATACGGAAGGGGCCGTGCGCCTCCTCGCGCTCAACGTCCAGGACTTCCGAAACCTCCCCCAGGTCCAGCTCTCGCCCAGCGCCCACTCCACGATTGCCGTGGGGCAGAACGGGCAGGGCAAGACGAACCTGCTGGAGGCGCTCTACTTCCTGGCCACCCTCAAGCCGCTGCGTGCGGGCCGCCTGTCGGAGCTGGTCCGCTGGGGCTCGCAGGGCGCGCGCGTGACTGGCCGCTTCCTCCTCAAGGGAGCGGAGCGCGAAATCTCCGTCGAGGTGGGCGGCGGCACGCGACAAGCCTTCGTGGACGGGAAGAAGGCGGCCAGCCTGGAGGAGTACTTCGGCGGCGTCTCCGTGGTGGCCTTCACGCCGGATGACCTGGAGGTGGTGAAGGGCGGGCCGGACTCGCGCCGCGCCTTCCTGGACCGCGCGGTGTTCAACCGCTTCCCGGCCTTCCTCCGTGAGAGCCGCGAGTACGCGCGCGCGCTGAAGAACCGCAACCGCCTGCTGCGCGAGGGCCACGCCGTGGAGGCCGCCTACCTGGAGGCCTACGACGAGACGCTGGCCAAGGCCGGCGCACGCATCTACGCCCGGCGCAGGGCGCTGATGGCGGAGCTGGCGCCGCGTGCGCAGGCGACGTTCGCCTCCATCGGCCGCACGGTGGACCCGGCCGTCTATGGCTACCACCCGGCGCACCTGGGCGGCGACTTCCCCACGGCGGACGAGGCCGCGCTGGCCGTGGCGCTGCGCGAGTCGCTGAACGAGCGGCTGCGCCGGGACTTGGACCGGGGCTTCACGTCGGTGGGGCCGCACTCGGACGACGTGTCGGTGACGCTGGGCGGGCGCAGCGCGCGGGCCTATGCGAGTCAGGGGCAGCAGCGCGCGCTGGTGCTCGGCTGGAAGATTGCCGAAATCGAGAACCTGGAAGCGGCGATGGGCTTCCTGCCGCTGCTGCTGCTGGACGACGTGTCGAGCGAGCTGGACCCGGAGCGCAACGCGTACCTCATGAACTACCTGGCGAAGAGCGGCGCGCAGGTGTTCCTCACCACCACGGACGGCTCGCTGGTGCGAGGCGCGGCGGCGGAGGACACGCTCTGGCTCGCCGTGCACGGGGGACAGGTGGCGGTGCGAGGCACGGAAGCGCCCGCCCCCTGAAGCGTCACGGGGTGACGCGCCGCCGCTGCCAGGGCCAGTGCATGTGGTGGGAGCGCCGTGCCTGGGCCTGGGCTTTCGCCTCCTCGGGACTCACGTGCTCGAAGTAGGGGAAGCGGTACTCCGCCCAGAGCACGCCGTACGCCACCGCGAAGAGGAACGCGCCCAGTGACAGCCACCAGGGCGTGCCCGTGGCCATCGCCACGCCGGTGAGCACCAGCAGCGCCACGCCGAGGCCCAGCGACACCTCGCGCAGCCGCTTCGACTCGCTGAAGGCCAGGCCCATGGACACCAGCGACAGGGCGAGCATCACCCACGCCATCCAATAGGACGTGCGCGCATACAGGTTGGCGATGCCCAGGAGGAAGAGACCGAAGCCGAAGATTGCGAGACCGCCATCCATCGTGTCCTCCTGACCCGGAAGCCGCCGTCTGGAAGGGAGAGGGCGGGGAACGGGAAGGCTCCTCGCATGCCTCCGCGTTCTGTTGCCGGGTACTGGAAGGAAGATGCGGCCCCCCTGTGACGGCGGGCACTCCCCGGGGCCGGACGCCCGCCGCGCCAGACTGGAGACAGAGCGGACGGAGCCAGAGGTCCGTGACGGTGGGAATGCCGTGCGGGCACCCGGCTCCGCCCCGGCGGTACGTGATGAGGGTATGCACCCGGCGACGCCGGTGGACCTCGGACGTCCTGTGCGTGCCCGCTGTCACACGAGGGTGTCCGCGAGGTGTGACAGTGGACGTTTGCCTCGGCGGAAAACCTTGCAGGAGTGCCCTCGGTGACGCATGACTGGCCCGCACAGGGCCGGGAGAGACGACACGAATAACGGTGCCATGCGGCGGATGATGTGGATGCTCCTGTGGGCCGTGTCCCTCGTGGCTTGCCGCCGCGTGACGTACGAGGACTCGGTGCTCACCAAGCCGGCCGTGCGCTACCGCGTGGGTGAGCTGCCCGGGCATTGGCGGCGCGTGTGGCTGGAGGGCAATGACCTGGCCTTCTCCGAGGAAGGCACGGGCCGCGCGCTCTCCGTCAACGCCACCTGCGAGGGGCATGACGACCCGCCGCTGCCGGTGCTCACCCGGCACCTGCTCGCGGGCTTCACCGACCGGCAGGAGGTATCCCAGCAGCTCGTCCCGCTGGCCGGGCGCGAGGCGATGCGCAGCCGCTATCTGGCGAAGATGGATGGCGTGCCGGTGCAGCTGGAGCTGGTGGTGCTGAAGAAGGACAACTGCGTGTTCGACTTCTCCTACGTGTCCCCGCCGGGGCTGGCGCAGGAGCGGCTGGCGGACTTCGAGACGCTGCTGGCCGGCTTCGAAGCGGAGCGCCGGTCATGACCCCGAAGGTGGAGGCCGGCGCCACGGCGCTTCCGTCCGAGCAGCTGGGGCTGGTCTCCCGCGCGAAGGAGCGCCTGGCGTCGCTGGGCGAGCTGGCGCTGATGTCGGGCCAGGTCTTCAGCCGCGCGGTGCGGCCGCCCTACCACTGGAGCGCGCTCGCCTACCACACCGAGGCGCTGGGGGTGCGCTCGCTGCCAATCGCGCTGCTCACCGCGACGTTCGCCGGGCTCGTCATCTCACTGCAGTTCGGCTACTTCCTGGCGCGCTTCGGCGTGCAGTACACGGTGGGCCGGGTGGTGGTGCTCACGCTGTTTCGCGAGCTGGCGCCGGTGCTCACCGCGCTCACGGTGGGCGCGCGCATCGGCAGCGGCATGGCGGCGGAGCTGGGCGCCATGACGGTGACGGAGCAGGTGGACGCCATCCGCGCGCTGGGCGCGGACCCGCTGCGCAAGCTGGTGGTGCCGCGCGTGCTGGCGTGCCTCATCGTCATGCCGGTGCTCACCGTGTTCGCGGACGTCATCGGACTGGTGGCGGGCGCGCTGGTGGTGAACATGCAGTACGCGATTACGTTGGACCTCTTCTTCCAGGGGGCGCTGGACGCGGTGCTGCTGGTGGACTTCGTCTCCGGCGTGTTCAAGGGCGCGGTGTTCGGCGTCATCATCGGGCTGGTGGGCTGCTTCAAGGGGCTCACCGTGGAGGGCGGCACGGAGGGCGTGGGCCGTGCCACCACGCAGACGGTGGCGATTACCTCCGTCTCGGTGTGCCTGGCGGACTTCTTCATCACCAAGCTGACGCTGTACTTCTGAGGCCCCATGCGTCCCGCCCGCCACCCGGAGTCGCCTGCCTTCGAGTTCCACAAGCCCGTGCCCGGCGAGCAGCTCATCCACTTCGAGCACCTGACGAAGTCGTTCGGCCCCAAGCGCGTCTACGACGACGTGGAGCTGGACGTGCGCGCGGGGGAGACGCTGGTGGTGATGGGGGGCTCGGGCACGGGCAAGAGCGTGCTGCTCAAGTGCCTCATCGGGCTGTTGCGGCCGGACACGGGACACGTCCTCTTCCAGGGGCATGACCTGACGCGCTTCTCGGAGGAGCAGTTCGTCCGGGTGCGCCGGCACGTGGCCATGGTGTTCCAGGGCGCGGCGCTGTTCGACTCGCTGACGGTGGGGGAGAACATCGCGTACCCGCTGCGAGAGCACTTCCCCCAGATGCCGGAGGACGAGGTGCGCCAGCGGGTGGCGCAGAAGCTGGCGCTGGTGAACCTGCCGGGGACGGAGCGGTTGATGCCGTCGGACCTGTCGGGCGGCATGAAGAAGCGGGTGGGCCTGGCCCGGGCCATCGCCACGGACGCGGAGGTCATCCTCTGGGATGAGCCCACCACGGGTCTGGACCCCGTCACGACGCAGTCCATCAATGAATTGATCAACTCGATGAAGACGAAGCTCGGAGTGACCTCCATCGTCGTGACGCATGACATGGTGAGCGCCTTCGCGGTGGGCGACCGGCTGGCGATGCTGGCCAACCGGCGCATCCTCCAGGTGGGCACCCCCGAGGAGATGCGCCGCTCGACGGTGCCGGAGGTGCGTGCCTTCCTGGACGCGCGCCGGGCGGAGCTCGTCCCTGGAGGGGCGTCATGAGCCTGTTCAACACCGCCTCGGGCGAGCGCCGGCTGGCGCTGCGCGCGGGGCTCTTCGTGGCGATGGGCCTGGCCGTCGCCGGGGTGGTGGTCTTCTTCATCGGCGAGGAGTCGCGCCTCTTCGAGCGGCAGGCCATGTTCCGGGCCTACTTCAGCAACGTGCAGGGGCTGAACGAGGAGTCGCCGGTGTGGCTCGGCGGCCTGAAGGTGGGGAAGGTGACGGGCATCTACTTCTCGCCGGACCCGAAGGACCCGCGGCTGGAGGTGCAGTTCCAGATTTCGACGAAGTACACGGAGCGCGTGCGCGAGGACTCGGTGGCGCAGCTGGCGAGCATGGGCGTGCTGGGCGACAAGGCGGTGGACGTGTCGCTGGGCAGTCCGACGTCGCCGCTCGTGGAGCCGGGCGGGGTGCTGAAGTCGTCGGCGGGTGGGGACATCGCCTCGTTGATGAACGGGGCAGGGCTGGTGATGGAGAACTCGATTGCCATCAGCAAGTCGCTGCGCAACGCGGTGGATGCGTACGCGGACCCGGCGCTGGCGAAGGACGTGGCGCGGGGCATGGCCTCGCTGCGGGCGCTGCTGGAAGAGGTGGAGAAGGGCGACGGCGTGCTGCACGCGCTCATCTACGACAAGGCGGCGGGGCGCGAGGTGCGCACGCTGTTGGCGAATGCGTCCCAGGCGGCGGTGCGGGTGGACGGGGCGGTGGGGCACATCGAGGCGCTGCTGCGCGAGGTGCGCACGGGCGACGGCACGGCGCACGCGCTCATCTACGGTGACGAGGGCGCGACGGCGCTGCGCGAGCTGGGCTCGGCGGCGGGGCAGCTGGCGGGGCTCATCGAGGACGCGAAGAAGAGCCCGAATGGGGCGGTGCACCAGCTGGTGTACGGCGACGCGCGCGGCATGTTCGCGGACCTGGGCAGCGCGGCGGAGAACCTCAAGACGATTACTGCGACGGTGGCGAAGGGGGATGGCACCGTGGGCGGGCTCATCAGCGACCCGACGGTGTACGAGGATTTGCGCGAGGTGCTGGGGAACGTGAAGCGCAACCGCATCCTCCGCGCGCTGGTGCGGTTCTCGCTGAACAACCGCGAGGACCTGGAGAAGATTGGCGAGCCCCAGAAGGAAGAGAAGCCCGTGGCTGGGAGTCCGGTGGCGCCTGCTGAGACGAAGCCGGCGGTGGTGGCTCCGGCCTCGTCCGATGCGAAGCCGGCGGCGGTGGTGGCTCCGGCGGTGCCGGCTGGGGGCGCGCAGGTCCCGGCCCCCGCTTCGGCGACTCCGCCCTCCGCGGCAGTGGCTCCGGTGACGCCTCCGTCGCCGTAGCCGCTACTTCGCCCCCGTCCGCGCGCCCAGTCCCAGCAGGACGAGCGCCCACACGCCTTCGAATGCCGCCGGCATCCCGGGGTCTCCCCACTCCGCCGCGTGCGCGGGGTTGTGGAAGCGCGTCGTCGCGTCGAACACCGCCCGCGCCGCCACCCTCGGGTCCGCCACCGTGAACTCTCCCCGCGCCACCCCATCCGCGATGATGTGCGTGAGCTGTCCGGTGAGCTCGGCCACGTGCGCGGCAATCACCTCGCGCGTGTCCGCCACGAGCGCCTGATACGTCGCGAACAGCTCCGGGTCATCGAGCGCCTTGCGCCGCTTCGCCTGGAACAGCCCGTCGAACCACCGACGCAGGCGCTCGGGTGCCGGGCCTTCTCCTTCCGCGATGACGGCGAGCGGCTCGGAGATGCGCGCCAGCCACCGCGCCGCCACCGCGTCCCGCAGGGCCGCCTTGCTCGGGAAGTGCCGGTAGACACTGCCGTGGCTCACCCCGAGCGCACGGGCGACGTCGACGACCGTCGCCTTGCCAGGACCGAAGCGCCGGAGCACCTCCTCCGCCGCCTCCAGGATTCGCTCGGGAGTGAGGACCGCTTCCGTCATGCAGGAGTGCTCCGGCCACGCTCACTGTCGAGCATCGCCATCTGGTGCTTGTCGTACCGCTCACCCGCCACCGCCTCCGGCGGCACCGCGCGCTCGATGCGCGCCAGGTCCTCCGCCGTCAACGGCACCTCCAGGGCCCCCAGCGCCTCGCTGAGCCTGTCCCGCCGCCGCGCCCCGATGAGCGGGATGATGTTCTCACCCCGCGACAGCACCCAGGCGATGGCCACCTGCGCCACCGTGGCCCCCTTCGCCTCGGCGATGCCTCGCAGCTCCTCCACCAGGCCCAGGTTCCGCTCCAGGTTCTCCCCCTTGAACCGGGGGCTGAAGCTGCGGAAGTCACCCTGCGCCCCGGCGCGCTCCTTCGTCCAGTGGCCGCTGAGCAGCCCACGCGACAGGACGCCGTACGCCGTCACCGCCACGCCCAGCTCCTTGCACGCCGGGAGGATGTCGGCCTCGATGCCGCGCGAGAACAGCGAGTACTCAATCTGCAGGTCCGCCACCGGGTGCACCTTGTGCGCCCGGCGCAGCGTGTCCGCGCTGGCCTCGGACAGCCCCACCTGCCGCACGTACCCGGCCTTCACCAGCTCCGAGATGGCGCCCACCGTGTCCTCGATGGGCACGTTCGGGTCCACGCGCGCGGGGCGGTACACGTCCACGTAGTCCGTGCCCAGCCGGCGCAGCGTGTAGGCCAGGAAGTTCTTCACCGCGGCGGGGCGCGCGTCGTAGCCCACCCAGCCGCCCTTGGGGTCTCTCAGCGCTCCGAACTTCACGCTGATGAGGGCCCGCTCGCGGGCGCGGCCCCGGAGGGCGTCACGAATCAACAGCTCGTTGGCACCCATTCCGTAGAAGTCGCCCGTATCGAGCAGGGTGATACCCGCGTCAAGCGCGGCATGGATGGTGGCGATGCTCTCGGCCTCGTTCGCCGGGCCATACAGGTCCGACATCCCCATACAGCCCAGGCCAAGCGCCGAGACGCGAGGGCCGGTGGAACCAAGTGCGCGGGTCTTCATGACGTCCTCCAGTGAGGTGCAGCCATGGGTGATATGTGGAGTGCGCTGACAGATTTCAATATCTGTTACCAAGATTCATACGGAGGGTAGTAAATTCCCTCATTTAGACCGCTGAACCCGCACCCTGAGCGAGGGAGAAGCAGCGGCCCCGGGCTCCTGCTTCAAGCGCCCCGGCTCGAGGTGCCACACCGGAGACCCGGGCCCGTATCCAGGATGATCCACCCGTTTTCACCACGGACCTGACGGGTGGGCCCGGCCTCGGGACGTCCGCGCCCTGAATCCCCCCGGCGCCCGGCCGGTTGTATTTCGCGTCACTTCTCCGTGATACCGAACTGCTCGTGCCTCGCTCCCGGCTCGCCACCACCCTTCAGCCGTACCCCGTCCGACGCCAGCTCGAGGAGGCCGACTGCGGCCCCGCCTGCCTGGAGATGATTTCGGCGTACCACGGCGCCCGCCACGCGCTGTCCGCGCTGAAGGACCTGGCGCACGTCCAGACGACGGGCACGTCCATGGTGGACCTGCTCACCACCGCGCAGAAGGTGGGGTTCCGGGCCCGGGGCTTCCATGTGGAGGACTTCACCGACCTCGACGACGAGGAAGGCCAGGCGATGCTGCCCGGCATCATCCACTGGGAGGAGAACCACTACGTCGTCCTCTACAGGCTGACGCCGAAGGAGGCCATCATCGGCGACCCCGCGCTCGGCCTGCGCCGCATCCCCCGCGCGGAGCTGGGCAACCACTGGAACGGCATCCTCCTCTCGCTGGAGCCCACCGAGGCCATCTTCCAGCCGGTGGAGGTCCCCGGCGCGCCACCTCCCACCGAGGCCCGCCGGCTCGGCGGCCTGAGGCGCTTTGGCCGGGGCCTGCTGCGCTACCGCCTGCTGCTGTTCCAGGTGCTGCTCACCACGGTGCTCCTGCAGGGGCTCGCGCTCGCGCAGCCCTTCCTCATCCAGGGGCTGGTGGACAAGGCGGTGGGCGGGCGCAACGTGTCGCTGGTGGCCGCGGTGGGCGTGGGGCTGGGCGTGCTGCTCGTGGCCCAGGTGCTCGTCGCGGTGGCGCGCGGCATGGGCCTGTTCCTCCTGTCGAGCGGCTACTCGGTGCTGCTGCTGGCGCAGTTCTGGAAACGCCTGCTGTCGCTGCCGGTGTCGTTCTTCGCGCGGCGCCACCGGGGGGATTTGCTCCAGCGAATCGAAGACCACCAGCGCATCCGCCGCATCCTCCAGGGCGCGTCGGTGTCGGTGCTGTTGGACCTCATCATGCTGGTGGGCTACGGCGTGGTGCTCTTCCTCTACGACGCCACCGTCTTCGGCATCTTCCTCACGGGCGCGGCTGTCTACACGGTG
Organism: Pyxidicoccus sp. 3LFB2; assembly: GCA_046520375.1. Lineage (GTDB taxonomy): Bacteria > Myxococcota > Myxococcia > Myxococcales > Myxococcaceae > Myxococcus. The sequence continues at coordinate 7,773 of JBKGHK010000133.1, read as the reverse complement.
TGGACGCTACTGCTGATGCCCCGGCGCACGATGCTGGACCACCAGCGCTTCCGTGTGGCGGCGGACGCCAGCCGCATGGAGCTGCAGATGCTCGGCGGCATCCAGACGCTCAAGGCGTGCGGCGCCGAGCGCCAGGCCCGGGCCCGCTGGGAGCGGCTCCAGGCGCGCGAGGTGGAGGCCGGGCGCCGCATCTGGCTGCACGACACCCTCCACAACTCCGGCGCGCAGCTCGTCAACCAGGGCGTGTACGTGGGCATCCTCGTGTACGAGGCGCACCTGGTGCTCGCCGGTCAGCTCACGCTGGGGCAGATGGTGGCCACGCTGGCCATCCTCGGCCTGGTGCTGGCGCCGATGCAGAACCTCGTCATGTTCATCCATCAGGTGCAGGACGTGTTCATCTCCCTGCGCCGCGTGGACATCGTCTACGACGCCGAGCCCGAGCTGCGCGACGACGCGGTGCCTACGCAGGGCGCCCTCACGCAGGCCCCGGAGCTGAAGCTGGAGGACCTCACCTTCCGCTATGGCTCGCCCAACGAGCCCCCCGTGCTGGACGGCGTGAGCTTCACGCTGCCCGCGGGGAAGATGACGGCGATTGTGGGCCGCTCGGGCGCGGGCAAGACGACGCTCACCCAGGTGCTGTACGGCCTCTACCGGGCGCAGCAGGGGCGCGTCCTCTATGACGGCCAGCCGATTGAGTCCTTCGACCCCACGGCCCTGCGCCGCTCGGTGGCCTTCGTGTTCCAGAAGACGGACATCTTCGACGGCACGCTGGCGGAGAACATCGCCCTGGGCGATGACAGCCCGGACCCCGAGCGCCTGCTGCACGCCGCGCGCACCGCGTGCCTGGACGAGCTGCTCGCGCTGCCCAACGGACTGAAGACGAAGATTGGCGAGGCCGGCGTGCGGCTGTCCGGCGGCGAGGAGCAGCGGCTCCAGCTCGCCCGCGCCATCTACAGAGACCCGCGCGTGCTCTTCCTCGACGAGGCCACCAGCCACCTGGACGCGGAGCTGGAGCGCGCGATTACGGAGGCCCTCCAGCGCGAGGCCGCCGGCCGCACCCTCGTCGTGGTGGCCCACCGCCTGTCCACCGTGCGCCGCGCGGACAAGATTGTCGTCCTCGACAAGGGCCGCGTGGTGGAGGAGGGCACCCACGAGCAGCTGGTGGCCATTCCGGGCGGGCGCTACCGCTCGCTCGTGGAGAACCAGATGGAGCAGCGCTGAGCCATGACGCCTCCCAAGCCCCGTCACGAAGACGATTTGGACGCCGACCCCGCGCTCACCGACGAGCTGCGCACGGTGATGCACCCGCGCCCGCACCGCGCGCTGGCCTTCACCGTGGCGCTGGTGGTGGTGCTCGGCACGCTGGCGTGGGTGGCCTCGCGCACCGTGCTCGCGGCGCTGTGGCAGTGAGCGCCGCGAGCCCCGCCCTGGCTACGTGCGCCGGGCGTGCTTCGCCAGCGCGCGGGTGAAGTGGCCGGCAATGTCCGTGCCGCCCGCCGCATCGAAGCCGAGGAACATCGCGGAGCCATTCAGCTCCAGGAACTTCAGCTCGCCGTCCAGGCCGCGCTTGAGGTCCAGCCCCGTCCACCGCAGGCCCAGCACCTCGCAGGCCTTCACGCAGTTGCGGGCCACTTCCGGAGGCAGCTCGATTCGCTCCAGGCGCTCCTCGTTCTGCCGGAAGTCGAGCGCGGAGGTGACGATGCGCAGGCTGGCGACGATTTCACCGTCCAGCACGTACACGCGGATGTCCTCGCCGGGCAGCAGCTCCTGGAAGGTGACGGGCGCGGCGGAGAGCGCGGCGAGGCGCTCGTCGGTGAGGTCCTCGGCGGACAGCTCGCGCGTGGCGGCGCCGCCGTTGACGGGCTTGTAGGCCACGCGGCCGCCCGCGGCGAAGCGGCGCACCGCCTCCGGGTCATTGCTCCACAGCGTGCGAGGCACCGGCAGGCCCGCGGCCTTGAGCGCGGCGACCTGCACCGGCTTGTGCATCAGCCAGTCGTTGGACACCGGGTTGTACATGGGCACGCCGAGCTGCTCCCAGCGCGCCACCAGCCCGTTGAGCAGGGTGGCCTTCTCTCGGAAGGCGGTGAGCGTGGTGCGCCAGTCCTCCTCCATGGCCTCCTGGGCATCCACCAGGTAGGACATGGGGCTGGCGTGCATGCCGCGCAGGTAGACGGCGGCGGGCCGGCCCACCACGCGCCCGTCGACGATGATGCCCTCCAGGTCCTCCGTGAGGGACAGCTTCGTCTCGTCCGGGAAGCCCAGCGTGTCCAGCACGACGGCCTCCACGCCCTCCACGCCCAGCCGGCGCGCCACTTCCTGGATGTGCGGCTCCTCGCGGGAGCCCACGAGCACCACGGCTCCTGTCGTCGTCTTCATGTCCCTGTGCAGCCTCCGGCCCGGTGTTGTGCGGACTGTCGCACCCCACGCTGTCATCATCCACGATGCCAGGGGGCACCTTTCATACGGAGGGAGCACCCGTGCCGGGTCGGGCGCGGCTAGCGCTGGACCCCGTTGTCCGACTCCTCGCCCACCATCATCGTGGTGACCTGGGCGTCGCCGGGCGCCTCGGCGGCCGGACGCGGCCCGCTCCGCACCGGGACCCAGTCCCGGACGAACAGCGTGCGGCGTCGCTTCTTCACGGCAGGCTCACTCATGGTGTCCCCGACACGGTGGGGACGGCGGCCCGAAGGTGCCAGGGGGGCACTCCCTCCCGCATGGCGGCGAGGCAGCCCGGGGAGCGGCCCCCTGCATGCAACGCGGCACCGTGAAAAAGAAACAGCGGGCCCCCACTCGCGTGGGAGGCCCGCCGCTCACTTCCGGAACAGGGTGTTCCGGGCCGGGATTACTTCCCCGCGCGGTACGTGGTCCACATGCTGTTCATGCGGCTGCGCTGACCCGCGCTGAACGTGTTCATGCAGGAGTCGTAGCTGTAGTCCATGAAGTTGGTGATGGGGTCCAGGCCGGCGCTGGTGCAGGTGTCGCGGCCGGTGGGGCAGCCGGAGGCCGGCGAGGCCTCGGCCGGGGTGTCGCTCACACTGTCACCGGTGGTGGAGCAGCCGCCCTGGAACGTGTGGTACAGGCCCATCCAGTGGCCGACCTCGTGGGTGCCGGTGTCGCCCTGGTTGTAGTTGGTGGACGCGCCGCCCGGCAGCGAGGAGTTCAGCACCACCACGCCGTCCATCTTCGGGCTGCCAGCGTAGCTGGAGGGGAAGGTCGCCCAGCCCAGCAGGCCGCCACCCGGCTTGGAGATGTAGAAGTTCAGGTCGTCGGCCGTGCCCCGGCGCAGCGAGTTCTTCATCGCCGACTCACCCGACGTCCCCGGACCCGCGGTGTACCAGGTGGAGTTGTTGGTGGTGGTGGTACCCGCCAGGGTGAAGCTGATGCCCGCGGACGCGTACGCGTTGTTGAGGACGGTCAGCTGGTTGTTGATCTGCGTGGTCGTCACGCGCCCGCGCCGCTCGAGTCGCGGATGATGTGGAACCACGTGGGGATGGAGACCGCGAAGGCCTGCACCTGGCCGGCCATCGCCTGCTTGGCCTTGAGCGCCTCGAAGCGGGCCTCGAGCTCGGCAACGACCTCCGGGTCCAGGTCCGGGTTACCGCACTTGCGCGGGTCCGCGACCGCCTCGTGGACGTCCGCCTCCGCCTGCATCTCCGACTCGTCCACGGGACCGCAGCCAACCATCGCGGCAATGGCACCAAAGGTCACAGCGGTCTTCCCAAAAACGTTGCGCATGTGCGTCCACCCTCCCAGGTGAAAGACGCGCGCTTTGTATAGGAATCCGGAAACATAAACAATACACGCAATCCTGATAAGTGTTTCCCCTCATGGATGTCTTATCCGACTCCAACGGGTGGTTTCACACCCGCGTGTCGAAGTCACGGAGACGGTCTACGCTGGCGTTTCTTCGAGGAGAAGACGTGAAGGCCCGACTCACCGTGACGCTGTGTGCCGTGTTGTTGTTGCTGTCAGTGCAAGCCCATGCCGCACCGCGCCGTCTGGTGTTGCTCTTCACGGGTGACAACCAGGGTGAGATTGCGCCGTGCGGCTGCAAGGCCGAGCCCCAGGGCGGGCTGGCGCGGCGGAAAACGGCCGTGGAGTCGGAACGGGCCCGGGGCCTGCCCGTGGTGTTGCTGGACGCGGGTAACGCACTGTTCCGCAAACCGGTGCGTCAAGACGCGCCGCTCGTGCAGCAGCGCGCGGAGCTGGTGCTGGAGCAGATGGAGGCGCTGGGCACGGCGGCCATGGCGGTGGGGGAGCGCGACGTGTCCCACGGCCTGACGTGGCTCCAGAAGGCCACGCGCGGGCCGAAGAAGAAGCTGAAGCTCTTGTCCGCCAACCTCGTGGACAAGGCCGGCAAGGCGCCATTCGCCGCGTCCACGGTGGTGGAGGCCGGAGGCCTGAAGGTGGGCGTGGTGGGCGTGTCCCCGGAAGGGGCACTCGCCGGGGAGCCCGGGCTGAAGGGCCGTCCTCCGAAGGAGGCCGCGCTGGCCGAGGCCCGCCGGCTGCGCCAGACGCGCAAGGTGGACGTGGTGGTGGTGCTGGCGGCGGTGCCCTACCAGGAGGCCGTGAAGCTGGCGCTGCTGGCCGGCGACGCGGTGGACTTCGTGGTGCAGTCGCATGAGAACAAGGGCATCGGCATCGGCGAACTGGTGGGCAGCCACACCGCCGTCTTCCCCGCGGGGGAGCTCGGGCGGCAGCTGACGCGGCTGGAGCTGAGCGTGGACGGGCCGGGGCCGTCGGTGGACCTGGGCTCGGCGTCGCGGGCGCGGCAGCAGCTGCGCGTGGTGGAGGACAACCTCCAGAAGGCGCACACGCGCCTGGCCAGCGCCGGTGGACGAGGCGACGCGCGCCGACCTGGGCCGCACCATCGTCGAGCTGGAGGGCAGGCTGCGACAGCTGGAGACGGAGGTGGAGGTGAAGCCTCCGAGCGGCGGGCGCGCGCACCAGCTCTCGTACCTCACGCTGGGGCAGGCGGTGCCGGATGACGTCGCGCTGAAGCAGCGGGTGGAGCAGCTGGAGCCGCCCGGCTCGGCCACCGCCGTGCCCTGACGCGGGCCCGCCTGTCCGACTCCGTACGTCACACCGGCGCCGGGGCGCTCGATTGCTCCCCGGCGGCGTCGTTTCCGGTGACTTCGCCGGAGGCCTGCGCTCCAATCCGCCGCCATGCAAACGCTCGCCCTTCGTGAGGACCGTTTCCTGGAGCTGCTCCGGCGTCTCATCGCCCTGACGCCGAAGCTGCAGAACAACCCGGGCGGAGGGCTCGTGCCCGAGGAGCGGCTCGCCGCGCAGGTGGTGCTGGACGCGCTGGCCCCGCACCTCCAGAGCGGCTTCATCCAGGTCGAGTCCCTGGCCGCCGCCGGCAACGAGTCCCGGCCCTGTCTCGTGCTCACCGTGAAGGGCGCGGACGCCAGCGCCGGCTCGGTCGGCTTCGTGGGCGCGCACTTCGACGTCGTCCCCGCGGACGAGAAGGCCGAGGGCTGGGAGCGCAGCCCCTTCGCGCTGTGGGAAGGGCCCGGCGGAGTCCTCTACGGGCGCGGCGTCACCGACTGCCTGGGGCACGTGGCGGTGATTACCGACCTGCTCGCGCAGCTCGCCGAGCGCGGGGTGCGCCCGCGCCGGACGCTGAAGGTGGTGTTCATCTCCAACGAGGAGTCCACGGACCTGCCGGGCCTGGGCCTGGGCTACGTGGCCGAGCAGGGGCGGCTGAAGGACCTCGTCGGGCAGCCGGTGTACTGGCTGGACAGCGCCAACTTCGGCCCCACGCTGGGCACCGGCGGCAACGCCATCTGGGAGCTGAAGGTGACGGGCGTGGGCGGGCACTCGGGGATGCCGCAGAACTGCGTCAACGCGCTGGAGCTGGCCATGGCCGTGTCGCTGGAGCTGGCCCGCTGGTTCCACGCCCGCTACCCGCCCACGGAGGACGAGAAGAAGTGGGGCTTCCTCTCCTCGTCCAGCCTGAAGGCCACCGTGGTGGAGGGCGCCAACACCAAGGAGACGAAGATTCCCGCCGACGTCACCCTGCGCGGCGACTTCCGCCTGACGCCCTTCTACGACATGAAGGAGGTGCAGCAGTCGGTGACGGCCTTCATGCGCGAGCTGGATGCGCGACTCGAACGCGACGAGGTCATTCCCGGCTTCCCCCGCACCCGCACCGCGGGCGGCAAGCGCGGCACGCTGGCGTTCCACCTCAAGGGCGGGACGGAGGGCATCGCCTGCAAGCTGGACTCGCCGGGCCTCCAGGCGCTGAAGGAGGCGATGCAGCAGGTGCGCGGCGTGGCGCCCACGCCCTTCTCGCTTACCGGCTCGCTGCCGCTCGTGCGGGACTTGCAGCGCCAGGGCTGCGACGTGCAAATCACGGGCTTCGGGGAGATGGCGTACTACCACGCGCCCAACGAGCAGGCCCGGCTGGAGGACTTCCGGCAGGGCTTCTCCATCCTCCGCGAGCTGCTCGTACGGCTGTGAGCCGGCGCCCGGGTGGGAGCCCGCGCGGAATGACGGTTCCTTCCGCGCCCACCCGTGCGTCGCGTCGCCTCCGCCACACCCGCGCATATGTCCGTGGACAGCGGGCGCCCGGGTCGCCACATTCGGTGTGCGCCGTCTCATGAATAGGAACGCGGGCACCTCCGCCCGCGTGGACACACACCGGGCGCGCGAGGAGCGGTGACACCGTGAGAGACCTGCTGATGATTCCGGGGCCGGTGGAGTTCGAGCCGGAGGTGCTCCAGGCGCTGGGCGCGCCCACGCTCGGCCACACGGACCCGGCCTTCATCGCCATCTTCGGCCGGGCGCTGAAGCGGCTGCGCGAGGTGTGCCTCGCCCCCGGTGCCCAGCCCTTCGTGGTGTCCGGCTCCGGCACGCTGGCCATGGAGCTGGCGGTCGCCAACCTGGTGGAGCCGGGCGACCGCGCGCTGGTGGTGAACACCGGCTACTTCAGCGACCGGATGGCGAAAATCCTGGAGCGCCACGGCGCGCAGGTGACGCACGTGCGCGCGGCCCCGGGGGATGCGCCCTCGGCGGACGAGGTGGAGACGCACCTGGCCCGGGGCGGCTTCAAGGTGATGACGGTCACCCACGTGGATACGTCCACCGCGGTGCTGACGCCCGTGGAGGCGCTGGTGCGGGCCGCGCGCAAGCACGGCGTGCTGTCGGTGGTGGACGGCGTGTGTGCCACCGCGGGCGAGGTCTTCCACCAGGACGCGTGGGGCGCGGACGTGTACCTCACCGCCAGCCAGAAGGCGGTGGGCGTGCCGCCGGGGTTGGCGCTGCTCACCGTGGGGCCTCGCGCGCTGGAGGCGTGGCGCGCGCGCAAGACGCCGGTGGCCAGCGTCTACTCGGACTGGGCGGAGTGGCTGCCCATCATGGAGGCGTACGAGGCGGGCAAGCCGGCCTACTTCGCCACGCCGCCCGTCAACCTCGTCTGCGCGCTGGACGTGAGCCTCGGGCAGATTCTCGCCGAGGGCATGGAGGCGCGCTTCGCCCGGCACCAGCGCATGGCGCGCGCCTTCCGCGCGGGGTGGAAGGCGCTGGGCCTGCGCATGCTGCCCACGTCCGACGCGGTGGCCGCCCACACGCTGAGCGCCGTCTACTACCCGGACGGCGTGGACGCGGCGCTGGTGGGACGGGTGAAGGGGCAGGGCATCGTCGTGGCCGGCGGCCTCCACCCGGAGCTCAAGACGCGCTACTTCCGCGTGGGCCACATGAACCGCGTGGGCCCCCTGGACGTGCTGGCCGCGGTGGGCGCGGTGGAGCGGGCGCTGCTCGCCGCCGGCC
>JBKGHK010001339.1:0-1496 GCA_046520375.1 Pyxidicoccus sp. 3LFB2 | reverse complement strand
GCCGCACGCCGCGCGAGGCGCGGGAGGCTCGCGAGCCCCGCGCCCCGCGTGAGGGCCGTGAGAAGGACCGCGAGAAGGACAAGGGCCGGCGCCCGCCGGAGGAGAAGCGCCGCGACAAGCGCGACGACGAGAAGGAGAAGCCCAAGCAGCGCCGGACGGACAAGATTGAAGACCTGCTGAAGGTGGGCCAGGAAGTCGTCGTCCAGATTTCCAAGGACCCCATCGGCACGAAGGGCGCGCGCCTCACCTCGCACATCTCCATCCCCGGCCGTCACCTGGTGTTCATGCCCACGGTGGACCACGTGGGCATCAGCCGCCGCATCTCCAACGAGAAGGAGCGCCGCCGGCTGCGCGACATCGTGGACAAGATGCGGCCGCCCGGCACGGGCTTCATCGTCCGCACGGTGGCGGAGAACGTTCCCCAGGAGAAGCTGGAGAGCGACATCCGGTTCCTCATCGAGGTGTGGAACCAGGTGGTGCGCCGCAACGAGAAGCGCGGCGGCCCCGGGCTGCTGCACCCGGACCTGGACCTCATCCTGCGCGCCACGCGCGACCTCTTCGCGCACGACGTGGAGAAGCTCGTCGTCGACGACCGCGAGGAGTACGAGCGCATCCTCGGCTTCGTCACCGCGCAGGACCCCGCGCTGCGTGACAGGGTGGCGCTGCACGAGGGCGACGACACCGTCTTCGACGCATACGGCATCGAGCAGGAGCTGCAGCGCGCCACCCAGCGCAAGGTGTGGCTGAAGAGCGGCGGCTACCTCATCATCGACCAGGCCGAGGCGCTCACCGCCATCGACGTCAACTCGGGCCGCTACGTCGGCAAGAAGAGCCTCGAGGAGACGATTACGAAGATCAACGTCGAGGCGGCCAAGGAGATTGTCTACCAGCTCCGGCTGCGCAACATCGGCGGCATCATCATCTGCGACTTCATCGACATGGAGAAGGCGCAGAACCGGGACAAGGTCTTCAAGTCGCTGCAGGAGGCGCTGGGGCGCGACAAGGCCAAGACGAACGTGCTGCGCATCTCCGAGCTGGGCCTGGTGGAGATGACGCGCAAGCGCGTGCGCGAGTCCATCGGCCGCATGCTCCACGAGGACTGCCCGTACTGCGACGGCAACGGCTTCGTGAAGACGGCCACCACCGTGGCGTACGAAATCTTCCGGGAGATTCGCCGCGAGGCGCCGGGCTACAAGGACTCCACGCTGGTCATCAACTGCAACGCGGAGGTCGCGCGGCTGCTCCAGGGTGAGGAGCGCAACGAGCTGCGCCACCTGATGGACCGGTACAACAAGTCCATCCAGGTCAAGGCGCAGCAGAACTACCACCGCGAGCAGTACGACATCTACGGGCGCTCCGCGACGGGCCCCGAGCACAAGGTGGCCTCGTCGCCGGGCTCCGGTGACGGTGAGCTGGCCATGCAGCAGCGCAAGCCGGACAGCAACGGCGGCGGCGGTGGCTACGGGCGCCAGGACCAGGGCCGCAGGGGGCGGCCG
>JBKGHK010001338.1:0-1498 GCA_046520375.1 Pyxidicoccus sp. 3LFB2 | reverse complement strand
CCGGGCGGCTGACGGCGCCCGGGCCGGAGACGGCGCGCTCCTCGGCGGGGGTGACGGAGGTGGTGCGGCCCATGGGCGGCCCCGAGTGCGCCGGCTGCCACACCGAGGGCGAGGTGCCCGGCGCGAGCGTCCTGCAGATGCGCATGACGGAGCCGGCGCTGCACCAGCAGCTGTCGGAGATGTTCCGCGGCGCGCTGGGCGCCATGGTGCTGTTCATCGTCCTGCTGGCGCTGCTCACCACGCTGGCGCTGCACTTCAACCTCACCCGCCCCCTGCACAAGCTGAGCGCGGCCATGGGGCGCGCGGAGGCGGGAGATTTGCTGGTGCGCGCGGACGCGCGGGGCACCGACGAGCTGGCGCGGCTGGGCGCGGCCTTCAACCAGATGCTGGCGCGGCTCACCGCCATGAAGGTGGAGGAAATCGACACCCACCGGGACCTCGCGGTGGTGAAGGAGAAGCTGGCCCTCAAGGAGGAGCTGGAGGAGAGCCTGCGCGAGCTGTCGCTGCTCTTCGACGTGGCGCGCTCGCTCAACGCCACGCTGGAGCTGGACGAGCTGCTGGAGGCCATCACCCGGCTGGTGGTGGAGCGGCTCCAGATTCCCGACTTCTCCATCATGATGCTCAACGTGGAGGGCCTGCTGGAGGTGAAGCACGCCTGGCCCGAGGGGCGCGGCGCCGAGGGGCTGACGTTCGGCCTGGGCGAGGGCGCCTGCGGACGCGCGGCCCAGACGCTCAAGGCGGTGTACCTGCCGGACCTGGAGGACCGCACCAGCATCTTCGCGCGGCGGGGGCTGGTGGAGGGCGCGGTGGACACGGGCGCGCTCTTGTCGGTGCCCATGGTGCACATGGGTACGCTGCTGGGGGTGGTGAACTTCCAGCGGCCGGAGGTGGCCAGCTTCTCCGCGGGGGAAATCGAGCTGCTGACGGCGGTGGCGGACCTGGTGGCCACGGCGGTGAAGAACGCGCGGCTGCATGCGGAGACGGTGAAGCTCACCATGACGGACCCGCTCACCGGCGTGCCCAACCGGCGCCACCTCTTCCAGCGCATGGAGCTGGAGCTGGCCCGCGCGCAGCGCTTCGGCACCCCGCTGGCGCTGCTCATGGTGGACGTGGACCACTTCAAGCGCCTCAACGACGTGGCGGGCCACCGCGTGGGCGACGAGACGCTGCGCCGCGTGTGCGACGTGCTCCGCCTGCGCGTGCGCAAGGTGGACACGCTGGCGCGCTACGGCGGTGAGGAGTTCGTCCTGCTGTTGCCCCAGTCCACCAAGGCGGACGCGGTGGAGGTGGCCGAGAAGCTGCGCCGCGCGGTGGCGGACCTGGTGTCGCTGTCCCAGCCCGGCCTGCCCGGCAATCACGTCACCGTGTCCGTGGGCGTGGCCCACTTCCCCACCGACGCCGCCACGCAGGAGGAGCTGGTCGACTGCGCGGACGCGGCCCTCTATTGCAGCAAGCGCAGCGGCCGCAACCGCACCACGGCCTTCGAGCCCGGCATGGA
>JBKGHK010001337.1:0-1500 GCA_046520375.1 Pyxidicoccus sp. 3LFB2 | reverse complement strand
CGGACGTGGCGTTCCAGGCCCGCAGGACCTCATGCCGCTCGGCGTCCGTCAGCAGCGGCAGCTCCGCCAGGGGCCGGGCCGCGCTCCCCGCGAGGCCCACCAGCAGGTTGCGCAGGTGTGCCACCGTCCGCTGGATGGCCGCCGCGCCGAAGCGCGTGGTGTCATAGGAAAGCTGCAACAGCAGCTCGCGGCCCGGCATCGCGGCCAGGGTCAGCGGATGGTGGTCCGCCTCCAGCGAGCGCGCGTCGCGCACCACCAGCTCCTTCGAGTCCGTGGTGAGCGCGGTGTCCACGGGGTAGTTCTCGAAGACGACCAGACTCTCGAAGAGCGGCGCTCCGGGCGGAATGTCGCTCCAGCGCCGCACCTCCACCAGCGGCGCATGCTCGTGCTGACGCGCCTCCATGAGCCAGCCCTGCAGGGCCTTCAGCCACGTCCCCACGGGCTGGCGGGGCGGCAGCCGCACGCGTGCGGGAATGGCGTTGATGAACAGCCCCACCATCTCCTCGACGCCGGGCAAGTCCGAGGGGCGTCCCGAGACAGTCACGCCGAAGAGCACGTCGTCCCTGCCGCTGTAGCGCCCGAGCAGCAGCGCCCATGCCGCCTGCACCAGCGTGCCGGGGGTGACCCCCTGCTGCCGCGCGAAGGCCTGCAGCACCGCCGTCTCCTCGGCCCCCAGTCGCAGCTGCTGCGCACCCCTCACTCCGGCCTGTCCGGCGTCGAGCACGCCCCCGCCCATTTCCAGCGGCGTGGGCTCCGTGAAGCCCTCCAACGAGGTGCGCCAGAAGTCCCGGGTGGCGGTCAGGTCCCGGCGCGACAGCCACGCGATGAAGTCCCGGTACGGGCGCGCGTCCGTCCTCGGAGGCGGCAGGCCGCGCCGCAGCGCCTCGAAGCGCGTGAGCAGCTCCCGCATCACCAGCGGAACCGACCACCCATCCAGCAGGATGTGCGAGAAGCTGAGCACCACGCGCCAGGTCCGCTCGCCGGTGCGGAGCACCGTCAGCCGGTGCAACGGTGCACGGGACAGCGTCAGCCCCCGCCGCCGGTCCTCGGCGAAGAAGGCGTTGAGCCAGGTCTCCTGCTCCGAGGGCGGCACGTCGCGCCGGTCTTCCACGGTGATGGGCGGCTCCAGCTCGCGCACCACCGCCTGGAGCGGCCCGTCCAGCCCCTCCCACAGGAATGCCGTGCGGAGGATGGTGTACCGGGAGACGACCTGCCTCCAGGCCTGGGTGAAGACTCCCGTGTCCAGCGCGCCTTCCAGCTCGAAGGTGAGCTGGTTGAAGTACGGCTGGGGGCCCCCCTCGTCATGGAGGTGGTGGAAGAGGATGCCCTCCTGCAGCGGCGACAGCGGATAGAGGTCCTCCACGTCCGCCAGCCGCACCTGGGTGAGCGAGTCCAGCGCGGCCTGTCCCAGCCCCGCCAGCGGGAAGTCCGAGGGCGTCAGCCCCCGCGAGTCCCCCGACGTGCCGAGCGCGATGAGCTCGCGCAGGGCGCCCACCAGCT
>JBKGHK010001336.1:0-1502 GCA_046520375.1 Pyxidicoccus sp. 3LFB2 | reverse complement strand
AGCTCGCTCGCGAGGGCCTTGAGGTCCGCCGCGCGCGTGACGCGGGTGTCGTCGTCCAGCCGCGCCAGCACGCCGGTGAGGCAGCGCAGCGCCGTCTCCTCCTCCACGAGGAGCTGGTGCCGCTGCTTCTCCAGGCGCTCCCGCAGCGCATCCAGGCCCATCCACCGGTCCAGCGCGCGGAGGTCCTCGCGGCGCTCCTTGCGGTCCTTCACCGTCGCGGTGAGGTGGTCGACGAGCACCTGACGGCGCGCGTCCTCTCCGTCCGCCTCGTTGTAACGGCGGGTGAGGGCGGCGGACTCGGCGTCCACCACGGCGACCTCGGCGACCAGGGACTGCACTGCTTCGCGCAGCCACAGCGCGTGGCCGTCGCCCCCGCCATGTGGGCGGGGGCAGGACTCCACCAGCCGGTGGGCCAGCCGGGCCACGACGGCCCGGCGGACGCGGCGGTGCAAGGGTGGGAGGGCCTCGAGGAGCAGGTCTTCCAGCGGATCAGACGACGGTCGCATGTCGCGGGCAGAGCTATGCATGCTCCCCCGGGGATGCCCGCCGGGGGCCCTGCCGCGTTTTGATGAGGACACTTCAGTCGAGGGAACGTCCGCCATCGAGCAGCTCCTCGAACTCCTCCTCAGGAGGAGTGATGTCCCGCAGGCCACGGCCGCCCGTCCAGTCCCAGCGCGCCCCCACGGAGAAAACGTTCTGCAACCCGAAGGGGTCCGACAGCAGCGCCCGGTCTTCCGCGAAGAGCATCAGCCGGCTGCCCGCCCCACCCACACATTCCAATCCAGCCGCGCCGCCACCCGGTGTCGCAGGTACGCATCCGCCCGGTGCTCGTCCTTCATGCGGTAGGAGAGGTCGTAGCCCAGCTCCGCCCGCGTGCCCTTCAGCGGCCCGCCCAGCAGCGCCACCCACTTCAGCTGGCCACCCGCGTGGTCCAGCGTGCCCAGGTCCGCGTTGGTGGTGGCGTACGTCCCCGCCGAGCCCACATGGTCCTGGAAGGGCTGCCAGCGCAGCGACAGCCGAGGCATCAGCCGGCGCGGGTGGTCCTCGCCATACCGCCAGTACACACTCTGGTCATACCGGTCCGTGTCCACCGCGGCGCCGCCGTGAGACGTCTCCAGCGCCAGGCCCAGCGAGGGCACCAGCCCCAGGTCCGGGCTCAGCCGCACCCACCGGTCCACCGTGGCCCGGCCGCGCGCGCTCCACCGCAGGGTGTCCTCCACCGACTGGCTGAAGAGCGAGCCCTGCACGTTGAGGCGCAGGCTCAGCGGCAGCCGCGTCACGTACAGGCCCGTGCTGGCGCCGAACACCGTGGCCTGGCCCACCGGGTAGCGCGCCTCGGGCTGGAAGCGCAGCCATACGCGCTCCTCCACCAGCTCGCGGCGCAGGCCCACGCGGACCTCCATGCCGGAGCGCAGCGGGCGGTCCACCAGCTCGCCCTCTTCGACTTCCTCGCGGCGGAAGGCCAGCTCGGCCGAGAGCATGCCCAGGCCGCGCGGCGTCTG
>JBKGHK010001335.1:0-1503 GCA_046520375.1 Pyxidicoccus sp. 3LFB2 | reverse complement strand
GCAGCAGGCCACGGGCGAGCCGGAGCAGCTCGAGGACCGCGCCCGCGCGCGCCGGGGCGACGTGCTGCAGGTCAGCTACGTGTCCGGAGGCCGCGCTCATGGCGTGCTGGTGTCGGTGGATGGGCGCGGCGCGGTGACGCTGCACCACCCGGCGACGCTCTCCGGCTCCACGGCCCTGACGCCGGGGGAGACCGCGGCCCTGGGCCATGCCTACGAGCTGGACGACGCCCCCGAGTTCGAGCGCTTCCTCTTCGTCACCGCCGAGGAGCCGCTGGATGTGGCCTCGGTGCTGGAGGCGGCCCGCACGCTTGCCAGCCAGCCCTCCGAAGCACGCACCCTGCCGCTCCCGTTGCCGGGTACGCTGGTCCAGACATCCTTCACGTTGGAGAAGGTGCAGTGATGACGCGGTCGCTCCTGTTCTCGCTGCTGCTCCTTCCCACGCTGGCCACGGCGGCACCCGCCGCGCCTTCCCCGGCGTCCCAGTCCGTGCGCCGCTTCGCGCTGCTGGTGGGCGTCAATGACGGCGGCCCCGGCCGCGCGAAGCTGCGCTACGCCGTCACCGACGCGCGCTCCTTCGGCGAGGTGCTGGAGGAGCTGGGCGGCGTGCAGCCTCAAGACAGGCTGATGCTGATGGAGGGCGACCGCGCGCAGTTCGAGAACGCGCTGGCGCGCTTCAAGGCGATGATTGCCGCGGCGAAGGGGAGCGGCGGACGCACGGAGGCCCTCGTCTACTACTCGGGCCACTCGGACGAGGAGGGGCTGCTGCTCCAGAAGGACCGCTACGGCTACCGCGAGCTGCGGCAGGCGCTGGAGTCGCTGCCCGCGGACGTGCGCATCGCCATCCTCGACTCGTGCGCTTCGGGCACGCTGGCGCGCTCGAAGGGTGGGGTGCGCAGGCCGGCCTTCCTGGTGGACGCGTCCACCGCGGTGCGCGGGCACGCCATCCTCACGTCCTCCTCCGAGGACGAGGTGTCCCAGGAGTCCGACCGCATTGGCGGCTCGTTCTTCACCCACAACCTGGTGTCCGGCATGCGCGGCGCGGCGGACGCCACGGGCGACGGCCGGGTGACGCTCCACGAGGCGTACCAGTTCGCCTTCCACGAGACGCTGGCGCGCACGGAGCAGACGCGGGCCGGCGCGCAGCACCCCGCCTATGACATCGAGCTGGCCGGCACGGGCGAGCTGGTGATGACGGACCTGCGCTCCACCGCCTCGGTGCTGGTGCTGGGGGAGATGCTCGACGGGCGCCTCTACGTGCGCGACGCGCCGGGGCGGCTCGTCGTGGAGCTCAAGAAGTTCGCCGGCCGCGCCACCGAGCTGGGCCTGCAGCCGGGCCGCTACACGGTGATGCGCGAGTCGCTGGGCGAGGGCTCGCAGGCGGAGCTGGTGCTGGACCAGGGCGGGCGCATCGTCCTGGCGGAGAGCGCCTTCCGGCCCGTGAAGGTGGAGATGACGGCCATGCGCGGCGGCGGAACGCCCCGGCTGGACGGCCTGACGCCGGTG
>JBKGHK010001334.1:0-1504 GCA_046520375.1 Pyxidicoccus sp. 3LFB2 | reverse complement strand
CGCTCGGTGGCGGCCTGCCGCAGGGCCCGGTTCTCCGCGCGCAGGCGGCGCTCGGCCAGGGCGCGGCGCAGGAAGACGAGCACCTCGTCCAGGCGGAAGGGCTTGGTGAAGTAGTGGTAGGCGCCGCGCTTCATCGCCTCCACCGCGCTCTCCACGCCGCCGAAGGCCGTCATCAGCAGCACGGGCACCTCCGGGTCCACCGCGTGCACGGCCTCCAGCACGTCCAGCCCGTCCACCTTCTCCATGCGCAAATCACTCAGCACGGCGTCGTAGGGGCTGGCGCGCGCCAGGCGGATGGCCTCCTCGCCGCCCGTGGCCAGGTCCACGGTGTAGCCCTCGTCCGTGAGCGGGTCTCGCAGCATGCGCCCCATCTCCACGTGGTCGTCGACGACAGGATGCGTCCTTCAGCTGGCATGTCGCTCCTCGGCGGCCGGAGTGGCGGGCCACAGCACGGTGACGCAGGTGCCCTGGCCCGGCTCGCTCTCCAGCTCGATGCGGCCTCCATGGTTGCGCACGACGTGGGCCACCATCGTCAGGCCCAGCCCCGTGCCCTGCCCCCGCTTCTTGGTGGTGAAGAACGGGTCGAACACCTGGTTGAGACTCTCAGGGGGGATGCCGCAGCCGTCGTCCCGCACGGTGAGCGTCACCAGCCCCCACGTCCCCTTTTGCGAGGCATCCGGCGCGGAGGCCGCCACCCGCACCCGCCCTCCCGGCCCGCATGCGTCACACGCGTTGAGGGCGAGGTTCACCAGGACCTGCTGGAGCTGGTCCGGGTCCGCGGCCAGCGCCGGCAGCGTGTCGGGGACGTCGAACTCCAGCTGCACGCGGCGGCGCTCCGCCTCCACGCGCAACAGCTCGTACACGTCGCGGACGATGGGCCCCAGCCCCACCGGGCGCACCGCCGTGCGCTGCAGGCGCGAGAAGTCCAGCAGCTGCCGCAGCGTGCGGCTCACCCTGTCAATCTGCTCGATGATGACCGCCACGCCGGGCCCCTGCGGGTGCGCCGGGCCCAGCTTGCCCAGCACGTACTCCGCCCGCCCGCGCACCACGCCCAGCGGAGTGCCAATCTCGTGGGCGATGCCCGCCGCGAGCACCCCCACCGTGGCCAGCTTCTCCGCGCGCAACAGCTGCGTCTCCAGCGCGCGCACGTTGCTCAGGTCCTCCACCACCAGCAGCGTGCGGACGTCCGAGTCGCTCGCCTCCAGCGGCACCGCGTGCAGGTTGAACCGGCCCTCGTCACCGAAGAGGGCCAGGGGCTCGCCCAGGAGGCTGCTGGGGCGGGCTCGCCGGTGGCGGCGTCCACCAGCGCGCGCAGCCGCGTCACCACCGGCTCGGGGGCCTGGGGGAAGGCGGCGGCCAGCGGCGCTCCGACAGTCTGCTCGGGCATGCGGGCGCGGAGCACCTGGTTGACGGCGCTGATGCGGCCATCCTCGGTGAGGGCGAGCACCCCGGCGGGGATGTGGTCGAGAATCTTCTGCGTCTTCTCGTGCAGGTGGGCGAGCTG
>JBKGHK010001333.1:0-1505 GCA_046520375.1 Pyxidicoccus sp. 3LFB2 | reverse complement strand
CGGGCTGCGCCTGGGCCGCCGGAGCGGGCGGGGCCGGGGGCTGGGCCTGCTGCTGCGCCAGACCCACGCCAGGCACCGTCACGAGCCCGAGAATGCCCAGGGCCAGGGCCGTCACCCGCTGAGGACTCTTCTTGAACCACGCTGTCTGGGGCGTCTTCATCGCAAGAGTTCACTGCATACCGCTTGCCAGCCTCCAACCTCTTGAAAGCAGGGGCAAAAGTGCCGGAACCGCTGCGGGAACCGCAGCCCGACTGCGGATTCCGCATGCCCTGCACGCGGGCCCCGCACAGCCGCTCGCCTCGAAGGGCCCCGAAGCCTCCTGAAACCCGGTGGCGCCCGGGGGAAACCGCGTGGGCCCCGTGATTGCAGTGGAACAGCCGGTGGGGTGGGTGCGCGAGCCTGGCGCGCCCGCCCGTCCTCCCAGCCAGCGGCCTCCGGGTCGCGCTCCCTTCCCCAGGAGAGATGCCGATGACGTTGGAGACAGCCGAGCGAGGTGGCGCCCATGGGACGTGGGAGGCGGCTGGAAGGGAGTGCGGATTCCGCACTCCGCATGCAGAGTTCGCAGTGTGGAAGGCAATCCCATGGAGCTCGGGTCCCCGCGCGGGAGGCCGGCGATGAGCGCCACGCCGTGGTGGCGTCCGCGCGCCCCCCGCATGCCGTGGGTGGCGGCGGTGCTGATGTGCGTGGTGCTGCTGTCGGCGGCGCTGTTCATCCGCCGCTCCGCCATGGCGTCCTCGTCCCTGGTGACGCGCGGCATGTCGAATGTGTTGATGCTCGCCGGGTTCGAGGCGTTCCGAGACTTCCCCGGCCCTCCGAGCCAGCAGGCACTCGAGGCCTTCCTGGCCGCCCACCGGGAAGGGGGGCTGCGCTTCGTGGCGGTCGCCGAGGGCACCCAGGTGCTGGCCTCCGCCGGAGAGGGCTCCGTTGGAAATCTCCTTCAGCAGGAAGGTCCGCCGCTGCTGACGGAGGGCAGCCGCTCCCGGCTCATCCATCGGCTGCGTCGGCCGCGTCCCGTGACGGCGGCCGGTGAGGCCCCTCCGGCCCCGCCCCCGTCCGACGCGCAGGAACCGCGCAAGGTGCTGCGCATGGTCTACGAGTTCGAGCCGCTCACCGCCCAGGAGCTGGAGTCGCGCTCGCAGCGGTTGCTGGCCGTGGCGCTGATTTCGTGCGGCGGCATCCTCGCGCTCGCGTTTGCCTTCTCGCGCTCGCTGACGCAGCGGGAGCTGATGGCGGAGGAGCTGGAGCGCGGGCGCAGGCTGGCGGCCCTGGGCACCATGTCCGCGGTGCTCGCGCACGAGCTGCGCAACCCGCTGGCCTCGCTCAAGGGACACGCGCAGCTGCTGGCCGAGCGGGTGGAGCGGGACGAGGTGCTGCGCCCCAAGGCGGACCGCGTGGTGGGCGAGGCAGTCCGGTTGGAGCAGCTGCTGAACGACCTGCTGGGCTTCGTGCGCAGCGGCGAGTTGCGGCGCGAGGACGCGGACCCCAACGACGTGCTCCGCGCGGCC